>CAYGWJ010000082.1:0-24933 GCA_964353405.1 uncultured Anaerolineae bacterium | reverse complement strand
GGTCGTCCTCGGGGATGTCCTTCTCGACCTTGCCGACGAGGTCGGCGCCGACGTCGGCCGCTTTGGTGTAGATGCCGCCGCCGACCCGCATGAAGAGGGCGAGGAGGGTGCCGCCGAAGCCGAAGCCGAGGAGGGCGTCGGGCGCGGCGGTGCCGAAGACGATGAAAATGATGGTGCCGCCGAACAGGCCCAGGCCGTCGGTCAGCATGCCCGTGATCGTGCCGGCGTAATAGGCGATGGACAGGGCCTCGTTGAAGCCGCGGCGGGCGGCCGAGGCGGCCCGCACATTGGCCTGGATGGCCATGCGCATGCCGAGCTGCCCGACGATGAGGGAGAACGAGGCGCCCATGATGAAGGCGATCGTCCGCCCGATGGCCACGATGATCTGGGCGTTTTTCTCGCCGAATTCGCGGACGGCCTCGCGGCTGGCCGGAACGATATAGACGCTGAGGAACAGGGCCACCGTCAGGACGCCGATGAGGGGCAGGATCTTCTTGAGCTGACGGCTGAGGTAGCTGTCCGCGCCGATGCGGATGGCATTCCAGACTTCTTGCATCTTTTTCGTGCCCTTGTCTTTCTTGAGCACGGTGCCACGCAACCACCAGGCATAAGCCAGGCTGACAAAAGCAGTGACCAGAACGAGCATAATGGCAATCTGCTCAAAGGCATTGAGACCGTGTCGGGCCAGACCTAAAATATTAACGTTCATGCTTTCTCCCTCTCCTCATTTGAAATTAACGCAAAACGCCCACGCGCCAAAGCGCGCCGGGCGTCGGTTTCAAAGGCTTACGATGTCATGATGGCGCATCCGGTCAGAGATTGCAGCATGGCGATTCAGGAACTCGTCTGCGGGATGGCGCAATTTTACACTTGGACAGGTAAAAGTCAAGTGCCAAACTTGCGTGCCAGTCTAGCCAGCAGCTTGCGGCCACGGCTTTGCATGGCCGGGCTGCCTGTGCGGGTTAGCTCTTGCAGTTGCACGACGATGGAGGGCCGCAGGTCGGCATCTTTTTCTGCAATGTCGGCCAGGGCTTGCATGGAAAAGGTCTTGACGATTTTGCTCTTGTCTCTCACATAGCCGGCCAGGAGGTCCACGACCGCGCGACGCTCGGTGCGGCTCAAGTCGAGGCGCGAAAACATTTGCGCCACGTGCCAGCGCACTTCTTGCTGGTCAATCCTGGCGACTTGCCCGATGAGCTTGCTTTTGTAGGGACGCAGGTATTCCGGGTGCTGCGCGGTGATTTTTTCCACGGCGTCCGCCGCACGCATACGCACCACCGGGTCGTCGGCCAGCATCCCTTCAAAGACGGCGTCGAACAGGGTGGGGCGGGCCAGAACCTCGGCCACGACCTCATCCGATCTGCCCGTCGAGCGGCGGTCGGCGCCGCCAAGTTTTTTCAAGATGGGGTTCATGTTTCATTTCCTCGTCCGGCGGTCAAGTTGTGTTACCAGGCAGGCTATGGCAGATGGTCCAGGACCTGCCCGGCCGACGGCCTGTCGTTCGCGTCCTGGCCGACGTACGACCAGACGATGCGCCCGGCCGGATCAATGACAAACACGGATGGCGTTGCCACGCCGTCGCCCAGCAAGTTGAACACGCCGTAGGCATCCGCCACGGCGTGATTGGCGTCGGCCAAGATCGGAAAGCCTGCGCCGATCAGTTGAGCCATCGTTTGGGCGCGCGCCGTATCCTGAAATGCCACAGCCAGGATTTCGGCTTTGCGCTCCTTGAACTGTGGATACGCTGATTGCAGCTCGACGAGCTGCGCCCGGCAGGGCCCTCAGGTTTGCCCTCGATAGAACACCAAGACCACGCTCGACTTTTCCCGGAAATCGCTCAGGCGAACCGTCTGCCCATTCTCGCGCGGCAGGCTGAAATCGGCTGCCGGCTTGGCAGCTGGCGTTGGCGTTGGCAGAGGGGATGACGCGGCGGCTGCGATAGGCGTCGGCGTCCGCAGGGGAGAGGGCAGGACGATAGCTGCGGCGGTCGGGGCTAATGGCGAAAGTTGAGTAGAAAGCCCCGGCCCTTGTGACGGCTGCGCCGACAAGACCGCGCACGATGAAAGCGCCAGCGCCAGCACGACCATGAGCGCAATGGTTCCGATGGGGATAACCGTACGTGATTTCATCTGTGAACTCGATTCCGGATGGGAGATGTGATGACCCGGCCTCAGCGCTTCCATTCCACTTTTCCTTCCACCCATTTGCGGGCAATGTAGGCCGTGACGATCCAATGGCGTTGCGCCGGGCCGCGTTCGGTCACGATGACCACGACCTCATACCGGGCTACGGCGCTCTTGTCACGCCGGGCATCTGTTCAAAGTGGCCGTCAAAGGAAAACACGACGGCGACCTTCTGCCGCTGCGCCAGGGCAAGCAATGAGCAATCCACATAGCTCCATTCTTTGTCCGTGTAACGGCTAAAGAGGTCCCACGTGGCGCGCTCGTCGTCGTCGGTCAAACGATACAGTCGAAAGCGAACGCTCTTGCAAAGTTGACGCCCCACCTTCACCGCCGCTGTCGCGTTCAGCCTGCGCTTGATGGTCGTCATCGCCTCACTGAACACAGTATCGGGCACGCTGAACACAACGCCCGGCTCTATCTCCCGCAGGTACTCTTGAGCAAGGTCTGCATAGGGATCGTCCGCGTCAGCCAGAGCAACCAATGCGCTGGTGTCACAGAGAATCTGCTTCATGGCGCCGCCTTGCGCCGACGGCGAGCGCTCCTGGCTACGGCGGCTGCGCGTCCCGTCTGTGGCGGCCGCGCATACCAATCTGCCTGGTAAGCGACGTCGTCCACTTCCCTGATGGCTTGGCCGCCGCGACCTATCCCCACGATTTCCCAGATAGGATCGTCGGTGATCGGCCTTTCACTGGCGCGCGCCTCGTGCTCGATCAACTCTCGAATGACGCCGGCAACGCTCTTTTTGGACTCTCGCGCGCGTTCCCGCAAAAAATGCACCTGCGCGTCAGGGAGCGAAATCTGCAAACGGTGCATGTTCGTGCTCACGGCGTAACTCCTATACTTGGTGATGTAACTATGATACATCACCACTTGCCTCCTGTCAATTCAGCGATTGCCCTCATTCACCCTTTGCCAGTTTTTGCAATTCGTACAACTTTGTCAGCGCCTCCAGCGGGCTGAGGCTGTTCACGTCCATGGCTTTGAGCGCATCGAGCACCGGGTCGCGCTCGATAAAGAGTGAAAGCTGGGGCGATTCTTCCTTCTTCGCCCGGGGCGCTTGCACACGCTCGCCACTTTCCAACTGGCTGAGCAATTCCTGCGCGCGCCGGATGACGGGCTTGGGCAAGCCCGCCAACTGCGCCACGTGGATGCCATAGGAACGATCTGCGCCGCCGGGGACGATCTTGTGCAGGAACACGACACGATCACCTTCTTCGGCCACGGCCACGTTATAGTTACGGACGTGCGGCAAGCTCGACGCCAGCTCGACCAGCTCGTGGTAATGCGTAGCGAACAGCGTCTTGGCTCGCAGACGCGGATGATTGTGAACGTACTCGATCACCGCCCACGCGATCGAAAGCCCGTCGTAGGTGGACGTGCCACGCCCGATCTCGTCCAGCACGATGAGGCTGCGGTGGGTGGCGTGGTGCAGGATGTTGGCCGTCTCTACCATCTCGACCATGAAGGTGGATTGCCCGGCTGCGATTTCGTCTTGTGCGCCGATGCGTGTAAAGATGCGATCCACGATCCCGAGCGTGGCGGACTCGGCTGGAACGAACGAGCCAATCTGCGCCATCAGCACGATGAGCGCGGCCTGGCGTAAGAACGTAGATTTGCCGCTCATGTTGGGGCCGGTGATGACGAGGATGCGCTCGCTGGGGTCAAAGCGCAAATCGTTCGGGACAAACGCCACGTCCGAAAGCGTCTGCTCGACGACGGGATGCCGCCCGCCGACGATGTGCAATTCGTCAGCATCGGTCATCCGGGGACGCACGTAGCGCTGGCTGACGGCGACCTGCGCCAGCGCTACGGCGACGTCAATCTGCGCGATGGCGCGTGCGGTTTTCCACAAGGCGCTCGCGCGCGCGGCAACTTGCTGGCACACCTCGGTGAACAGCCGCTTTTCCACTTCAGCGATGCGCTCCTCGGCGTTGAGGATGAGGGCTTCGTATTCCTTCAACTGCGGCGTGATGTACCGCTCGGCGTTAACGAGCGTCTGCTTGCGGATGTAATCGTCGGGTACGGCCTGCGTGTTCGAGTGTGTGACTTCAAGGTAATAGCCAAAGACCTTGTTGTAGCCCACCTTGAGCGACTTGATGCCGGTACGCTCGCGCTCGGTCTTTTCCAGATTGGCTACCCAGGTCTTGGCATCGCGTGAAGCGATGAGGATGCCGTCTAGCTCGGCAGAAAATCCGGGGCGAATCACTCCGCCGCCGCTGAGCAAAGCTGGCGCGTCGTCGTTGATGGCCTGGACGATGAGTGCAGACACAGCATGGCACGGGTCGAGTTCGGAAAGAAGCGCGGACAGCGAGAGCGCCTCTTGTCCACCCGGTGCACTTGCCAGAGCTTGCCGCAATTCGGGCACGGTTTCGAGTGCGCGGCGAATCGCCAGCACATCGCGGGGCGTGGCATTGCCGGCCATCACGCGCGTCGTCTGGCGTTCCAGGTCGGGCATGGCTTGCAGCGCAGCCGCCGCCGATTCGCGGGCAAGTGTGTCTTGCGCGAAAGCTGCCACGCGCTCCAACCGGGTTTCGATCTTGGCGCGGTCGAGCAGCGGCTGGCTCAACCACGCGCGCAACAGCCTTGCGCCCATGGGCGTGCGCGTCGCATCGAGCACGCCCAGCAGCGAGCCTTGCGCCGCGCGCAGTGTGCCGCGAATCGTCTCGGTGATTTCCAAATTGCGCCGCGTGGCCGCGTCCAGCGTCATGAACGCCGACGTGGTGTACGTCGTCAACCCGGTGATTTGCGTCAGCCCTTGCCCGGCCGCGTGTGTCTCGCGCAGGTACTGGATGATCGCGCCCGCCGCGCGAATCGCCAGCGTCTGTCCCTCGCACCCAAAGCCCGCCAGCGTCCCGACTGAAAAGTGATCGAGGAGCGCCTGCCGCGCATTACCATACTCAAACTTCCAGGCGGGCAGGGAGGTGATATGCGTATTCGCAGGCGGCGCATCCAGCTGCGCCGCATCGGGGACGAGGCACTCGCGCGGAGCCAGGCGGACAAGTTCGTGCCGCGCCGCGTCAGGCGCATCGGCCGCGAACTGCGTGACGGCAAACTCGCCGGTCGTCACGTCGGCATGAGCCAATCCCACGCGGCCATCGTCTTCAATCCATGCGGCCAGGTAATTGGGCCGCTTGTCGTCCAGCAGCGCCGCTTCGACCACAGTCCCCGGCGTGACGACCCGGATCACCTCGCGCGGGACGATGCCCTTGACCGTGGCCGGGTCGGCCATCTGCTCGGCGATGGCAACGCGATAACCCTTCTCGATCAATCGCGCCACGTACGATTCGACCGCGTGATGCGGTACTCCCGCCAGGGGTACGCGCTGACCCTTGCCGATTGGGCGGCTGGTCAACACAATGTCCAGCTCGCGTGCCACCAGTTCTGCGTCCGCGTCGAACGTCTCGTAAAAGTCGCCGAGGCGGAATAGCAGGATCGTGTCCGCGTACTGGCGCTTGAGATCGAGGTACTGCTTGCGGATGGGAGTTACGTCTTCGGTCATGGGATGCTTGATTTCGGATTCAGGATTTGACGTGATTATCCTCTATCCCCTGCTGCAAGTCAAGCGCGGTTTGACTTGCCGATGGACATGCGGTAAAGTAGCCGCATCGCCTCGAGATCGGAGACCAGAGCATGGCTACAGACACCGAATATTTTCCCTTTCAGGATCCGGCGCTGCCGATTGACGTGCGCGTGAACGACCTCGTCTCGCGCATGACGCTGAAAGAAAAAATCTCGCAGATGGTGCATCCCGCCGCGGCCGTCGAGCGGCTGGGTATCCCCCGGTACAACTGGTGGAACGAGTGCTTGCATGGCGTGGCGCGGGCGGGCATCGCCACGGTTTTCCCGCAGGCGATTGGCCTGGCCGCGACGTGGAACACCGAGTTGATGCGCCAGGTCGCCACGGTCATCTCGGACGAGGCGCGCGCCAAGCATCACGAGTTTGTCCGGCGCGGCATCCGGGACATTTACACGGGTCTCACGTTTTGGTCGCCCAACATCAACATCTTTCGTGACCCACGTTGGGGACGCGGTCAAGAGACCTACGGTGAAGATCCGTACCTCACCTCGCGTATGGGCGTCGAGTTTGTCACAGGTTTGCAGGGAGACGACTCGCGCTATCTCAAACTCGTGGCAACGCCCAAACACTATGCCGTTCACAGCGGGCCGGAGCCTGATCGTCACCACTTTGACGCGCGCGTGAGCGAGCGCGACCTGCGCGAGACCTACCTGCCCGCGTTTGAAGCGTGTGTCAACCAGGCCAAGGCTTATTCGGTGATGGGTGCATACAACCGAACGAACGGCGAGCCTTGCTGTGGCAGCCCGACGCTACTTGACAAGATTTTACGCAAAGAATGGGGCTTTCAAGGCTATGTGGTTTCCGATTGCCGGGCTATCAACGATTTCTTTTCGGGGCACAACGTCGCCAAGACACCCGCCGAAGCTGCGACCCTCGCAGTGAAAGCAGGCTGTGATCTGGAATGCGGCTGTGCTTACGGCGCGCTGCTCGAAGCGGTCGAACAGCATCTGGTGGACGAGGCGACGATTGACCAGTCCATCCAGCGGCTTTTCACCGCACGATTCCGTCTGGGGATGTTCGATCCACCCGAGCACGTGCCGTACACCCAGATTCCATTCGAGGCCAACGATTCACCGGAGCATCGCACGTTAGCGCTGCGGGCCGCGCACGAGTCCATCGTGCTGCTCAAGAATAGCCAGGGTGTCTTGCCTTTGAGCCGAGAGCTCAAGTCCATTGCCGTCGTGGGTCCGAATGCCGACGATCTTGCAGTGTTGCTCGGCAATTATAACGGCACGCCGTCGAAAGCCGTCACGCCGCTGGACGGCATCCGCAAGAAGGTCTCGCCGTCAACGACGGTGTATGCTGCGCGCGGTTGTGACATCGCCCCCGGTGTGCCGATGCTCCGCGTCATCTCGCCGGAATATCTGCGTCCATCCAGCGCTGATCAGGGCCAGCGTGGGCTGACCGCCGCGTACTATGCCAATCCTGCCTGGGAAGGCGAACCCGCGCTCGTGCGAGTTGATCCCTGCGTTGATTTCCTATGGCAGCATGCTTCGCCGCTGGGCGGCCTTCCCACTGACCGATTCTCGGTCCGCTGGATAGGCTCGCTCGTCGCACCTGTGAGTGGCACGCATACCCTCGCCGTCAAGGGGTGCAGCGGTTATCGCCTGTGCCTGGATGGTCGGCAAGTCTTGCCCTTCAAGAGGGACGAGCATCACGCCTTTACCCAAACCGGCGACATTGCGCTGGAAGCGGGTCGTCTGTACTACCTTCAGCTCGACCTGGTCAACGATGGCCGTGACCCGCAGGTGCAATTGCTGTGGTCAGTTCCTGCGCACGAGGCTGCAACACAGGCGCTCGAGGCCGCGCAAGCGGCGGACGTGGTGGTGATGGTGATGGGTCTTTCGCCTTCACTGGAAGGTGAAGAAATGAAGGTCAACGTGGAAGGCTTTGCGGGCGGCGACCGCACCGACATCGCCTTGCCGCGCTCGCAAGAAGAGCTGCTCGAGCAGATTCATGCGCTGGGCAAGCCGATGGTGCTGGTGCTGTTGAACGGCAGCGCGGTCGCAGTCAATTGGGCGAATGAGAATGTGCCTGCCATCGTCGAAGCGTGGTATCCGGGCGAAGAAGGCGGCGCGGCGATTGCCGATGTGTTGTTTGGTGATTACAATCCGGGGGGTCGCTTGCCGGTTACGTTCTACAAATCGGTGGATCAGTTGCCGCCCTTCACCGATTACGACATGGCCCGTCGCACGTATCGCTTCATGACCGAGCGACCGCTTTATCCGTTTGGCCACGGCCTGAGCTACACACACTTCGAGTATGCCCATCTGCAAATTGAGCCGAAGCAGACGGATTCATCGGGACAGGTGAGCGTCAGCGTCGAGGTCAGGAACGTCGGGCAACGCGCGGGCGATGAGGTGGTGCAGCTCTATGTGAGCTATCCCGACTCGAAGGTGGCTCGACCGATCCAAGACCTGAAGGGCTTTGCGCGTATCACGCTTCAACCGGGCGAGGCCAAGACGGTCAGGTTCACCCTGGCCGCCCGCGAGCTGGCGTACTATGACCAGGGCGCGTGGACGATCGAGCCTGGAACCATTCCGGTGATGCTCGGCGCTTCGTCGGAAGATATTCGCCTGAAGGATTCGTTCGAGATACTGCCCTAACAGAAACGGCGCGCCTTGGCTGTCTTGCGTTATCCCTCTTTCGCTTCGCCAGGATCATAGTCGCCCCACTTGGAGCCGACGGCCAGCGCAAAGGCCATGTCACTGATCTGCTCCGATTGGGCGAGGGCTTGTTGAAGCACCGCTTCCCGTCTGGCTTCTACGTCGGCGGGCTGGGCGCGCACATCCAGCGTCACACTCAAGATGCGCACCTGCGCCATATCGCCAACGCGGTATGGCACGGCACTCCCGGCAGTTTGTCCGAGGATGGCCTGGGCCAACAGAGTGCCGATGCCCAAAAAACCGTGGACAAAGTCGGCCTGGGCATCCGGAACGATGTCGAATGTCAGATGCTCGCTGTTGCCCGCTTCGTCTACCAGCTCGACTTGCACATGGGTTCCCAGGCCGGCCCGGGTAGGAAGGTCAGTGGCCTGACTTGTCTCATTCAGCATAGGTGACATGGCTTTTCATTATGGCGCAATCGCGCCAGTGCGCCAGGCTGGCGCGCCATCAACTGCGCCAGCGCGCGGCTAGTTCTGGCTTGAGGGCCAGAAAGGTATCCGCTTGCGCCTGCACCACCTGTTGCTCAAACTCAGCCGCGTTCATCTCACGGGCTTGCAGGACGAGTCCAGCCGTGCGCCCATAATACAACGGCACCATCGCGGCCATGATTTGGCCGGCAGGCCATACTGCGTCGTTGTAGGCGGCGGCAAAGTCAAACACGATGCGCGCCCAGGTCTCGGACGGGAATGTGAAGGATTCTTCGCTGGCAGCCGAAATGCGTTCGAGTGCGTCGAGTTGTTGCGGGGCAAGCACACGGCCCAGTATGTCAGTGTTGTTCCAGAGACCCTCGCGCAATTTGGCGATCAGGGCCGGCACGGTGACGGGCACTGGCTCGGGCTCGCCCCGCGGCAGTTCACCGACGAGTGGGGCCGCCCGCATGGACTGAACTGTCTGCCACTGGTCGGCATAGCGTTTCATCATCGCAAACAATGTGCCGACGACCTGATTGAACATCGGGCCGAGCGCCGCCGCCGGGTCTTTGGCGTCGTGAATCTTGAGACCCAATCCGGCCTGTCCCACCTTGTAACCCTGCGCAATCGCCGTCGTCGTCATCCAGATGTCTATGCCATAGCGGGCCACGTCCGTGTCCCAGACATTTTGCGCCAGCCACCAGCGCGCCAGACTGCCTGCGAAACCAAAATCGCCGCCGATGGGTTGCCGCACATCCAGACCATACAACATCCGCGTCATCGGGTAGGTGATGTTGTTGGTGATCGTGCCATCGTGCTTGTGGCGCGTATACAGGGGCGCGATGAAGGCGAACCCATCGCGCAAGACCGGCCCCCCCAGCCGGTCAATCCATTCAGGCGTGATACTGCGCAAGTCACTATCCACGACGACGCACGCTTGGGCTTGCAGCGCCGCCGCAATTTCAAAGATGGTGCGGAAGGCGCTGCCCTTGCCCGGCGGTCCCTGGTATTGGGTCGCCAACACCTGCACACCCGGTGGCACGGGCGTGCTACGCACAACCTCTCGCGTTTCATCCGGGCTGCCGCCATCCGAGTTGACGATGGCGGTTCTCAAACCGGTAAAGTACTTGGCCAGACCTTGGCCGGCCACCTTGACCACGTGACCAATCGTAGCGGCGTTCTTGAAGGACGGGATGCCGACGATCACGTCAACCGACTTGACCTGTTCAATCCAGGCGCGTGCATCGTCGCGCAAGGCAGTCGTTTGAACGACCATCTTTCTATCACCTCTTTCTTCTAGATGGAGCCTGATGACTGTTTACACGAGACCGTTATCTGCAACGACGAACTAGTCTTGACACGGCTCACCGAAACAATCGGTCAAGAGTATCTGCAAACGGCGCTGCAACGTGGTGTAGGAGTAGTGGCGCTGGGCCAGCTGGTAGTTATGCTCTGTCATCTCTTGCGACAACTGCGGTTCCTGCAGTATGCGCTGCACTCGTTGAACGGTCTCGTCCGTGATGTAACCATCAAACTCTATCACCCGAAACCCCTTGGGCTTGATGTCCATGTCAAAGATCGAATAGTTGTTGACGACGAGAGGCCGCCGATAGTAGATGGCCTCGAGAAACGCATTGCCAAACCCTTCGATGTCCGAGGGATAAGTCACCAGGTCGGCCTGAGAATATACATCCCCCAACGTATAGACCTTGCGGCCATCGGGTGTCTGGCCGCGCTGATCTTTGATGATATCGGACACAAAGTTCGTCCTGACGTCCAGCAGTTCGGCAAACTGGCGCACGCGCCGCTCATAGTCATCTCCTTCGTCACCTGCAGCGTGTGAGATCACCAGGCAAGCCTTCGTCCCTAGACGATTGACCAGCTCTATCGCGTGCTCGATACCTTTGCGCTGCACGACGCGCGTTGGCTGTAGAAACATCCACTCGTCCGGCGCTACCCCTAAAGCTGCTCGCACATCGCGCGCGTAATTGTCCGGCGGCGCGGGTGGATGATCAAAATCCATCACATTGGGGATGAGCAGGCTGGAGATGCCAGTGCGCAAGCTCAGCTGGTTGGCCCCCGACGAATTGATCACCACATGGCGAATCGAGGGCAAGTGGGGCGGAAACGCCATATTGAGATAGTCCCATACACAATTCACCAGGAACCGTTTGCGTTCCCAGAAAAAGTCGTGATGGTGGGCAATCGCCGGGAGACCAGTCTCGGCGAGGAACTCGGTGAGGGCCAGCCCCAGCGGTATGTTCATCGGGATCGCCAGGGCATTTTCGGCAATCAGTAATTCGATCCCAAAGTCGTGAACAAAAGCCGAGATCTGCTTCTTGAGATGATACGTCAGTTCGTGAATGCGCGGAGTGACTGTCGTGGGGCGTGTGCGGTTGGAAAAAGCCACGGTATAGATGGCTCGTATTTCTGGGTGTGAAAAAAGCGCCTCAGGCACGATCCGGCTGCGCTCGGGCGGCCGGTCCGAGTCGCCAGCCAGGTAAAAACAGGTGTGGCCGAGATGTTCCAGCACATGCGCCCATTTATCCGTTTCGAGTGAGACGCCATCCGTCCCCGTGAAGCGGGTGGAGACGAACCCGATGCGTCGGCCAGTCAGCCTGGATGAAGCATCACTCATTTCCACACTCTTTTCAGAACGATTTCGTTCCACGCGCCGGTTGTGGGAATCATGCAGTTGCCTCATCGCTCAGGCCACGCCAGTGGCGGTACTCGGGCAGCGAGATCATCGGCGGGCGTTCGTATTCGCGAATGTCCTGGATGTCCAGGTAAAAGCGATCTTGCTCGTGTTGAATGAGCTTCATGGTCTTGTTGACTTCGGCCAGCATTGGCCCGGCGCGCTGTTCCAGCCGCCGGATAAAGACCTGGAGAATCTGGAACGACATTTTGCCTAACGCCTGCAACTCTTGATTCTTGTGGATACGCTCTTCCAGGTCGCATTGTGCGATAGTGTGCAGGCCAAACGTGTTGAGCATGTCAATCAGCAGTCCGGTTTCAATGCCATAGCCGGTAAAGAACGGTAATCGTTCGAGCGCGGTGCGTCTTCCGGCATACTCGCCGGAGAGCGGCTGCACTACGCCCGAGAGTTCCGGGTAGAACAGGTTGAGCATGGGTCGAGCGACGAGCTCCGTCACGCGCCCGCCGCCGCCGGCTTGCAGCTTGTCGCCCACACGCAAAGGGCGGCGATAAAAGCCTTTGACGTATTGGAGGCGCGGCTCGCGCAATAGCGGCCCCAGCAAGCCGTAGACAAAACGCGGGTGGATGTTGGTGATGTCGGTGTCTATCCACACGATAATGTCGCCACGCAGCACGTACAGACTTTTCCACAGTACCTCGCCTTTGCCCTGAAACGCGCCATACTGTGGCAGGATTTCTTGATGGATATGGACCGGCACGCCCATCCGCTGGCCGATGCGGCGTGTCCGATCCGTCGAATTGGAATCAATCAGGACGATCTCGTCCAACAGTGGAATGTGATCCATCAGTGCGCGCCTGAGCGTCGCGATGACGTGCCCGACTGTCTTTTCCTCATTCAGCGCGGGCAGCCCCAGGCTGATCGTCAAGTTCTGCCGTTTTTTCAATTCAACCAGTCGAGCCAGGTCCTCGAATTCGTGGCTGTGAAAAGTGTTTTCTGCAAACCACTTGTCCACCACGATCGAGATCGCGGCATATCCCTCTGGCTCGACCGTCGGTCGCAACGGGGCTGGCTCGGGCCACGTCATCTCGCGCCGGGTCTTGACGGCAATGACCGTAGCGCGCGCACTGCGGAACACGCGCGCGGCCACCTCGCCAATCGCGATGGGCTCGCTCTTGGGCCGCGCTGTTGCGCCCATCACGATCAAATCGTGCTGGCGGGCTTCGCGCAGGATCGAAGTCTGAACTCGCCGCTGGAGTGTGACGATGCGCGTCACGGGCGACAGTTGTTGCAGTATGGGCGTCAGGTTGGTAAAGGGCGCGTCTTTGGGCGACTGCGGTGAAGGTGGCGCGACATGCAATGCAGTGATCTCGGCGCCGTGCGCCTCGGCCAGCGCCAGGCTGACGCGCAGCGCCAGTTCTGCGTGAGGCCCGCCGCGCACCGGCAGCAGAATACGTCGAATTTCAACCGGCTCGCCGATGCGGACAATCGCCATGTCGCAAGGTGGTTGCACGAGCACGTCGTGCAGGTCTGCCCCAAAAACGGTCTGGTCGTCACGCCAACGCAACAGCAGCAAGTCGTACTCGGCGCGGTCTACCTGTTGCGCAATCTCTTCCCATGGTACATGCGTGACCCGAGCCGTAGGCAATGTGTCCACGAGCGGATCGGCAGCGGTCAGCTGCTCCAACTCCTGGCGCAGCGTCTGGGCAGGCAGTGCGCCTTCACTCAACGACTTGCCCTCAGGGACGTGCACAATTCCGAACAGCAAGACGTGCCCCTTCCAACCTCGCGCGATGGCGCGCGCCAGCGGCAAGAGTGCCTCGGCATCCGCGGCCTCGCATACCGGCAGCAAAATATGGTTGACCTGGTCCATCACGTGATCCCTTTCCTAGGAGCCTGTCGGAGAACCCGTAGTTTAGGGCCTTGTGCCCGTCGCAAGTCCGACGCCCGCGAGGGGCTAGGCTACCTCTCCGACAAGCTGCTAGTGCGTGTACGTCTTCTGTCATTCGTCCTGACAAGTGGGCCTTTGCAGCAGCGGGATCACTCTCTCCTCGACAATGCTTTTCCAGGTGTATTGGGACAGCACTCGGCGGCGCAGGTGAAAAGTCGTGTCGTGGTCAAGACCATAGATGATCTGCGCGGCGATAAAGTCAGGGTCGCCGTGCGGGTCAAAAAAGTGAGCCGCGCCCTGGCCGGTTTCTCGCAGCGGCGGGATGTCGGCGCAAAAGACCGGCAGGCGTGCCAGCCCG
Organism: uncultured Anaerolineae bacterium; assembly: GCA_964353405.1. Lineage (GTDB taxonomy): Bacteria > Chloroflexota > Anaerolineae > Fen-1058 > Fen-1058 > JBGLNJ01. The sequence goes on along the minus strand of CAYGWJ010000082.1, from coordinate 11,195 downwards.
GCTTCCAGAATAGGAATGCCAAAGCCTTCCCGGTCGCTGGGAAACAAAAGTGCATCGGTCAAATGGTACAGGTCGGCCATCGTATCGTCGTCCGGTGTGATGCCCATCTCGTATAGAAAATGGGCTACGTCTTGCAGACCCAGGTCGCGCCGCAGTTCAAGCAAGCTTTGCAGGTAGGCGGCATTGGCCGGGTTGTGCGGGCCCGGCGGGCCGGTCACAATCAAACGCGCGTCAAGACGCGTTTGCGCTCGAAATGCAGCCAGGATGCGCAACGCCATTTCGATATTCTTGCGCCGCGTCAGGCGCGCCGGAAGCAAGAAGAGCACATCTGCTTCCATCAAGTGTAGCTCATCTACAATCCGGCGGGCTACGGCTGTCCACCGAAAGAACTGCGCCGGGTCTACGCCGGGCGGGACAACCTCGATGCGCTCGAGTGGAAGGCCGTACAAAGCCGCCAGCCGCGCCTGTTGCGCCGCCGATACCGTAATGTGCTGCACGCCAGGCCAGGGCGTGCGCAGCAAATCCCACGGATAGCCGTTGTGCAGGTCGCTCGCGTAACGCGGGTCGTCCCAGGCCAGATCGTGATGCCAGGCCAAGAGTGTCGGATAGTTTGATGGTTGGGTAGTTTGATAGTTGTGATGCTGTGTCACCCATTCATACAATGCGGCAGTCAGAGGAAGGTTTTTGTGAAGGGTCAAAACGTTGTGCGCGATGAGCGCGTCAATGCCCATGAGCGCGTCCGAGAGAAGCGACGCGAGCCTGTCACGCGACGCAGTGAAATCGAGTGTTACCTGACCCCGGTCGAGCTGCTGTTTGATAGCCACGACGTCGGGATGGCGGCTGCCGAACTCGGGCACGACGGTCACCGGTACACGCGGATCAAACGATTCGCCCGCGCCTGTGATGATACGCACTGCATGGCCTGCCTCGGCCAGATACCGCGCGTGATAGTAGATGGTTTGCTCCACACCGCCGACGACAGGCGGCGCGGCATAGTGCAACATGGCGACGTTCATCCTGATTTCTCCGCACTAGCTCTACAAATCTCTTGCACGGTTTTGCGTGCATCGTCTTCGACGACGGCTACCAGCACATCACCCGGTTTCAGCACCGTATCGCTTGGCTGAAGATAATCCAGCCAGTGCCAGATGCTTCCCCTCGAAATGGATCCCGTCCTCACTCGTGTGCCTCCGTATCTCGACTGGCCCGGATCGCCAGGTCAATGAACACGGCTGACGTCCAGCCGAAAATGGGCGCGGCTTTGGGCGGGTGCATCGCCGTCTCGGGGTGATAATACTCGTAGATGTCATTGTGCTGCATGATAAGGTCGAGTGTGCGGCGGCGGAGCTGTCGCGCCAAGTCGGCGGGTCGAACCTGCTCCAACCCTTCGCAAAACAGATAGTTGATGTTGACCCAGGTCGGCCCGCGCCACATTTGGTTGGGATCATACTTTAGATCACTCCGGGCGACGGTGGGGATGGGATAGCGTGTCCAAAATGTATCCGGATCGGTGAGGCGCGCGACCAGGCGTTCAGACATGGGCTTGGGAAGAAGACCTGTCCAGAGTGGGTACAGGCTGAAGGGCGTCAGGACGCGCACAGGATACTCGTTGCCGTCCGGCGCGCGGCGCAGCGCCCAGAACAGCCCTGCCTCGTCGTCCCACATGTGATCCATCATGCGTCGAGCCATATCGCCGGCGCGACGTAGCCACAAGGGAACATCCTGCTCTTCGCCAATGATCCGGGCAATATGGGCCAGCGCTTTTTGCTGCAAGCACAAATAAGTGTTGAGGTCAGGCGATTCGACCGGCATCCCTTCGTCCCACAGCGGACTGTCGTCCAGCCCCGACGAAAACGGGTGGTTATACTGGCACAGGCCGTCGTGGTCGTCGTCGTTCTTTTCAAACCACCATTGGTTCCAACGGCAGAGGGGCTCATAGATTTCGTCCAAGAAATCGCGGTGACGGCTCTTCTCATAGAGCTTGAGCGCCGTCCATGCCACGAGTGGCGGTTTGGTCACGTCTGCCTCGACCGGCGCGGCGAGGTGAGTGACGACGCCTTCATCGTGAATGGCGTCGGGGATCATGCCATCTTCGCGTTGATGATCGAGCACCAGGCGAATCTGATCTTCGGCCAGTTTCATGTCCACGTGGCGATAGGCCAGCGCGTGAAAGAACGCATCCCATTGCCATACGCCCACATAGTGAATCTTGCTGGGCGTCATCCCTTCGCGCGTCATGTAGAAACGCGGGCTGATGAGGCCGGAGCGCATCACCCACCAGGCATAATAGTATTGCGCCTGATACATTTCCAGCACAGGCGGCGCAGCGGCAAACCAGTCATGCCAGCGCTTCTCGGCGGCCTCTAGCACTTCGGCCTTGGGCGGCACGCTGCGGTTGTAGCCCAGGCGCGGGCTGATGTTGAGCAGCATCGCTGCGTCCTGGCCGCCTTCGGTCACAAACTCGGCTTGCCACAGGCCGTTGCCCAGAGAGACCACCTCACGCTTTTGCAACCGGACATTGAACGTGCACCCCGTATTGCGCACGCCGTGAAAGGTGGCGCCACGCCGGTCGCTCGTCGCTCGCTCCGCCTGCACCTCGAAGCGAAAGCCGGTAGGCTGCGGCGGCAAAGCAAAATAAAGCGTCTCGTAATCGGCAAACGCGCAGGTTACCGCGCCGAGCGGCGTGTCCAAGATGAGCGCGTGTGGGTAGGTGGTCAGCGTGAAGGGGAGCGGTGTGCCGTCAGAGCCGATCAGTTGAAGAGCATCTACAATGGGATGCCGTTGACGATAGTGTCCTACCTGGTTTTGTTGCTTTTCCCAGCGCTCCGCCAGGCGAATGTAGAACGAATCACCGCGGCGAACCAGCATGATGCGCGCCATCCGGTCGCCGAATGGAATGTGCGTCAGGTCAATGCGATCCTTGAGCCGAATGAGAAAACCAGAAATTGGCGAGTCCACGACCGTCCCCGTTTCAGGAGCAGATACCGGGGTACCCGTCCTATGATCAAAGCAGCCAGAGTGAGCAAGCCTCAGCGCATGTCGAAGCCTGCATCGTCGTTTCCTTGGTCCAGTCTCATTGTACTCGCCAAAGATACCTGTGTCAAAGTGTCGTCGGTAAAAGCTCCCCCTGTGGTTCTGAGTGCAGCGAAGAATCTCGTTCGCGTGGGAAGGAGACACTTGACTCCGCTCGGTGTGACAAACAACCCGGGCCAAGAACAAGGGGGCAGCTCGACACTGCCCCCGTTTCATTAATGGGCCGATCGCCTGTGTTTTGACGGGCGTATCAAGCTCTTGCACAAAAGCGCAGCCCGTCAGACCTCAGTCGGTCATCCAATGCTTGCGCAGCCATTTGAGGGTCGCTGCCAGATCGACACTTTCGGCAAACTGGATCATGTAGGGTATCCGATCCACGGCGTCCATCGGTATGGAGACGTTTGGCGGAAACACGGGCGCCAGGCGGTTATAGCGCTCGATCAAGAGTTTCTGGCACTGGTAGTCGGCAATACCGGCGACGCCGTCCAGCATCACGTTCACCAGGGGACTGGCCCATTGCGCGTATCCCCAGTCAAGTCGCTTGCCCTGGACATAGACTCGAGACGTGCCTGTGCCCAGAGAGAGCAGCACAACCTCTTCCAGGGCCGGATGGCCTGGGACGCGCGGGTCCTGCGACTGCGCGAGGGCGCACATGCTCGGATTGCTGGCGTACACCCCGCCGTCAATATACCCATCAACGGTGGGAAAGTAGGTGGGGGCAGCGCTGGTATAGAGCGCGACTTTGTAGGCAAGCTGAGCGCCGTCGTTGTCTTGGCTCGGCAAATTGTGAAAGAGCTTGGGCTTCCAGGTGCGCTGCTGCACATCGGGAGACTCGTTGTCCAAGTCAAAGGTCGTGATGAGGACTTGTTTCTGGAGCTGTGCCAGGGTGGTTTGGCCCAGGATGCCTTTGAGCTCTCGCTCCAGGTTCCTGTTGTCGTATTGGGCGCCGATGACCTGCCCGATGTCAACGAGATCGTCGAGCCAAGAGTCGTCAAAGATCTTGGGTCCCCGGATCTCGTACAGGTCGCGGATTTTCTTGAGGTCAACACTGTGCGCCAAGCCAAGCGCAATCAGTCCTCCGGTCGAAGTGCCTGCGATCAAGTCGGTCGAGTCGAGCCAACCGCTCAACTGCGGGTCAGAACTTAATCGCTGGAGAAGGACGACGGTGATGATGCCGCGAATTCCACCGCCGTCGAGTGAAAGGATTCGATACTTGCTCATGTTTTCCTCCTTTGGAGTCAAGGCTTCAAACCGGTTTTGCGGCGTTCTCCGGCTTGAAGCCTCAACTCAATGCGCTAACTGAAATCCATTAATCTATTGCCTTCGGCCCTTACGCGGCCTTTTCGATCGGCTGCCTCAAAACGGTCCGCAACTTGTCCGGCCTGGTTCGCCGGGGATCGCCCAGGTAAATCTCGTGGTGCTTGCCGCGATAGATATAGCCATTTTCCTGGGCAAAGGCCCGCATTCTCTCAATCGTCTGTGGTTCTTCCGAGTACGGGCCAATATGCATGATCTGCATGCACAGCCCTTCGCGAAAGCTTTCAAAGCGGAGCCTGGCCAGGGCAGGGCTATCTCGCTTTTCTTTGAGTTGTCGCAGAGCCGCCTGGAACATCTTGTCGGTGATGTGCTTGGGCTGCATCACCATCAGCGTCCATTTCCAGTTGTCTTTCTTGCGCAAGTCAAACTCGCCTGAATCCACCCACCACAGCCCTTCGACCGCCATCACGGTGTAATCAATGGGATTGCGTTTTCGCAGCTTGGACATGAATTTGAGCGTGTACGCTGCGCCATACAAGGCTCCCATTGCGTCCTGAAATGCTGGGGAGCTCTCGGGCGACTGGCCTGGTTCCATCTCGCCGTCCATCATGACAAATTTGAATTGGGGCACCTTCACGATCTCTACTTTCTTGGCGGATGGCAGGTACAGATGCTTCAGTTCCTTCCGCAGATCAATCTTGTCCATTTCACTCTCCTTCCACCTTTATTCTATGGCTTCCAGTTCGGCCATGGCTGCCTCATACCAGGGTTTGAATTGATCTCGCGCTCCCCTTGACAAATAGGGAACACTTCACAGGGCATGGTTGCCTGCCCTTGGCGGCCTGTATAGGCCGTGCAGGCTGTGTATGCCGGTCAGTTCCCGTGTCACGATCCGGCGCACGCCGGACGGCGCCGATGACAGAGAGGCCACGCAAAGCAGCCCGCCCTCTCCCCGCGCATGGCCTTGGCAATCTTTACATCACGCGCGACCCGAAGGGGAGGAACGGCGGGGCAGGCGATCGATTAGATGCAAACCTGCCTAAGCGCCTTACCTGCTGTCAGTGGTTGCGCAACACCAAAGGTATGTATACTTTGTAGCCAGACGTGCCGATGGTGTTCCACACTTCGTTCGTCGCTATTGGATCATTCGTGTCGAAGACGATACTCGCAGTGTTTGTGATCCGTGTACCCAAAGCCAGGCTAGCCTTGGGCTTGACCAAGAAGCTGACATGCCCCTGGCCTCGCCCTGTGCCATTTTCCGGCGGCAAGAAACCAGCATGCGGGTCATCGGGTGGCAAACCAGTTGCGGTGTCAATTGCCTTTAGCCGCCACTCAACCTTTCCGGTTTGGGGGTCGAGCGAAACCGTCATGTCAATTGCCATTGGCCCCTGCGTCGTGCCGGTGATTGACGACGGTGTTGGCCAGTCACGGCCTGAGAATTCGAGCGTGCCCGGCAGCATGGCGATCAGGCGGTCGCCATAGGCAATATCGTTAGGTTGGAATGTCGTCCAGTCGAGGTTCGAATTGAGATAGTCTACAACTACCAATTCCTGAACCGGCGCTGTCGCAGTGACCACATTTTCAAAGTTGATGATATATTCTAGGTTGCCATCAAATGAAACGATCCGCGCCCCTCCGTAACCTGTGGTGCCCACTTTATCATTAGGATCCACAGGCCTGATCACTGAGATACCAAGTACTGACCTGAGCACAAAGACATAATCCCCTGGGAGACGTGGCGAGACCAGGAAAGGTCTTCGGTAGACATTTCCTGCCCAATCCAGTCCTCCGTCATGAAAACCAGTCCCTTGCTCTGGAAGCTCTATGTCACCTCTAATAAGCGACTTGGCCAGATTGGGATTCACTTGTAGGAGATGAATAAGATATCTGAAACCCGACGTATGTGACTCTATTGCTGGGAGGCAGGGCCTTGCACCGCAGTCGGGATCAAGGAGAAGTGTTCTGTTTGCAATTTCCGTATTCTGCGTGTCCCCAAGATCATGTGTTTGAATGGCAATCGAATGCATGAAAGAGTTCCTGTAATCTGGTTCTTGGGAGTAAGCCAAACGATTTGCTACGTTCAGCATCAATGCAGTCCCTTTGGCACCAGTCATTTTCGACATTTCAGCATTGACAGCGTTCCCACCACTATGCCCGATGTAGATAGTATCGTCCCATCTGAAGTATCCCATCTCTTGGAGCCTGAGCACGGCCACCATAGCCACGACTGGGGCCCTAGAAGTAGCATCCCTAACATCATATATGGCAGACGCCGCTCCATCCTGCCACGTTACCAGCACAATGTTGTGGTTCGGGTAAGTAGACTGCAACTGAATTGCAAGAGCTGTAACTTCTTCCAGATCTCTCTCTTTAGTGTCTGGAGTCCCACGTGGCCGCCATCCATGAGTAACGATGATAGTCGGGGTGTATGGGTTGAAGGTGCCTGTTAAACCAGGTCCGATTTCTCTATTGTAAGGATCGAGGAGTTTAACATCGTCAACGGGATTATAGTCTTCCTGAAGTAGGGGACTCTGCGGAAGACTAGATACCAACCGAGTTCCTGTAGGAGAATCGTAAGCAGCAAGAAACAGCGCAAATCTCAGCAGACTATCGTGATCGGCTGGATTAAGATGTCCGCGATTCAATGAGCGAAGAGTACGCAGTACTTCACCACGTGTGCTCCCTATTCTCAATGTCGCAGTGACCCAAAAGGCTTGCCAATCCGCATCAGGGATGCCTTGAGGTCTCACTTTCTGTTCGACAGCCGCCCAATCGAAAGGTGTTTGATCTTCCTGCGCCACTCCTGTGACAAGGTTGATATCTGCTCCCGCCGAAATCTTGAACGGAATAGAGCCATACTGACCTGGAGCAAGCACGTGCCCAGGGGCACCAGGGCTTGAGGCAATCCACATCACAGAACCGGTTATAGGATTCCCGTTCAGATCAAAGAAGGTTCCACCAACGGAAGAAGAGATGCCCAAGAAAGGTGCCTCAAGATCAGCATCTCCCGTGTTCGCGTACTCAAGCCGAAGGCCATACTGCCGCCCCGGTCGAACTGAATCTGGCGCGATGAGGCGTGTTTCCAAGCGCGGGCCAATGCCTGGAGTAATGGTGAAAGCACTCGTCATTCCAACTTGTTGGCCGGTAGGCCACACGGCATACATATCGTACACGCCAGTTGTTGTACCACTCAGGTTGAAATGCACCCACAGTTTTGTAGGCGATGCCAGCGCAACACTATCAGCCGTGAGAGATGGGACACCTATACGGCGTAACTGCATACTCATGCCCTCGACCAGCCCCAGGCCTGATACATTGAGTGTTACTTCCCCTGCGTTCCCTGCCGAACCTGGTGAGACATCGGACAGGTATCGGTCAACAGCTCTAACGACGATTTGATAGTTGCCACTAGCAGGTGATACACTGCGACCGTAGACGCTGAAAAAGTATGTCCCACTCTGCGTAGGCGAGAGAAGCAGGTCATAGGTTCCACGCTTGGTCTTTTCCTGCGTCCGAAGATCATAGCGGGTCCATAACGGCAGATCATTCAGGCGGCTGAATAACCACAGGGACTCTGTGCCGCTCATGGGCGTGATCGAAGCGACAAGGGACAGGCCCGGTGTGACGACGATGTAATAGTCTTTGTAGTCATTCGGGCTAATGATTCCAGTTACAGGCTTGCCTAGCACGAGCGACACTGGCTGTCGTGGACCTGGCGGCGCGACAAGCCACGGATCGTACACTATGAAATCGCTGACCCGATTACCCTGCCCTTCGGGATTGGTATCCGGATGGTAAGGGCCAGACGGATGTCCCCACCAGTTGGTTTCCGCGCTTATAACGACGGAGGAACTTGCATTATTAACACCAAATCCCGTATTGTTGGCGATGCCAGAGTAAGCAATCACAGGAGCACCTGTTAACTGGATGGCATATACTCCACCCCCAGCATTGTTGATTACACTGCTGTCGATTATGCTTAGGGTGTGTGAGGAGGAATTACTGCATCCACTTTCGGATACTCCTACTCCTGCATTGTTTCGCACGATAGTGTTGGTCAGGCTAACAGCAGCCGTATACCAAGGATTGCAGTTATACCCGGCCTGCACATGAATCCCATTACTCGCACTATATTCTACTACGCTGTCAGCTAGTGTGATAGAAGCGTTCTGGATGCCCGATAGGATGCCTGGCACATCGACCCCAGCGCCACCTCCATAACGCAAAATCGTATGACTCATGCTAACTCGTGTGCCCGGAAGGTAGATGCGCTGCCAGTCCCCCGCTGCCGGGGTAGTAGCAGTGCCATCGCCGTTGGTGTCTCCACCATAGGTATCATCCTTGATAGAGGTAAAGACTACTGGCCGGTCAGCAATGCCTTGCGCGATTAGAGCACCATTCACATCCAGCCCCTGCCCCGTCGCGAACTTGACGACCGCTCCGGCCGTTACGGAGACAGTGGCTCCGCTGTTGATGACCAAACCCTCAAACACATAAGGGGTACCCGCGTCGCCTGAAAGAGTGATCGTGCCGAGGCCGCCTGTCACACCCGCTCCATTGACCCCATTGCCCGACACCGTGTTGCCCGTCAGCGCCAGAGTGATTGGGTCAGTCACATAGATGGCATATTGCCCGTTGCCAGTAATCGTGCTATTCCTGATATCCAGAGCATGACTGGAACCATTTCTGCATTGCGGCGCGGCTATGCCGCGTCCACCGTTATTTCGCACAATGGTGTTGGTCAGCGTCACCTTGCCCAGATAGCCTGGGTAGCACTGGTACCCTGCCTGGATATATATCCCATCGGTTGCACTGTACTCCACCACACTGTCAGCCAATGTGATAGAAGCGCTGTTAATGCCCGACAGAATTGCCGGGTTCTGATCTGCGCCAACGTTCGCGTTGCCCCCATAACGCAAAATCGTATGACTCATGCTAACTCGTGTGCCCGGAAGGTAGATGCGCTGCCAGTCCCCCGCTGCCGGGGTAGTAGCATTGCCGTCCCGGTTGGTGTCTCCACCGTAGGTGTCATCCTTGATAGAGGTAAAGACCACTGGCCGGTCAGCAATGCCTTGCGCGATTAGAGCACCATTCACATCCAACCCTTGCCCCGTCGCGAACTTGATGACCGCACCAGCCGTTACGGAGACAGTGGCCCCGCTGTCGATGACCAAGCCCTCGAACACATAAGGCATACCCGCGTCGCCGGAGAGAGTGATCGTGCCCAAGCCGCCCGTCACACCCACTCCATTGACCCGATTGCCTGATACCGTGTTGCCCGTCAGCGCCAGAGTGATTGGGTCAGTCACATAGATGGCATATTGCCCGTTGCCAGTAATCGTGCTATTCCTGATATCCAGAGCCTGACTGGAACCATTTCTGCATTGCGGCGCGGCTATACCACGTCCGCCGTTATTCCGCACGATGGTGTTGGTCAGCGTCACCTTGCCCAGATAGCCTGAATAGCATTGGTACCCTGCCTGGATATATATCCCATCGGTCGCACTGTGCTCCACTACACTGTCAGCCAATGTGATAGAAGCGCTATTAATGCCCGACAGAATTGCCGGGTTCTGATCTGCGCCAACATTCGCGTTGCCTCCATAGCGCAAAATGGCGTGACTCATGCTAACTCGTGTGCCTGGAAGGTAGATGCGCTGCCAGTCCCCAGGCGCCGGTACGGCAGTATTAGCCGTGAAGACCACAGGCGACGCGGAACTGCCCGGCGCTTCTAGGTCACCGTTGACTGTCAGGCCAGTACCATAGTCAAAGCGGACTATAGTGCCTGGCTGGACAGTAAGTGTCACGCCAGCATTAACTGACACGCTACACGTTACAATATACACGGCTCCACTGTTCCAGCTCGTATCGGCTGCGATGCTGCCGCATACGGATTGGATCACCAGCCCAACGCCAACTTCTGCCCGTGGACTGAGATTGTTGTTTTCAAGCATCTCGCTAACGACCTGAGTAGAATCGGCAAAAGCGTATAGGGTGTGGCTGCCAGTACTGGTGAAGATATGTTGAATAGTCAACGTGACTGCCTGGTTCGGTGCCAGACTGCCAACGTTCCAGAAACCAGTTTCAGGAGTGCCAGGGGATGGCTCGCCATTGGGATCAGCGTACCAGGGTACCCGGAAGGGAGTCAAAGCGCCTGCTTGTCCAGTATTGGCAACGACGACTGTCAGCGTGATAGGTTGACCCAGGATGACGTTGATGGGTTGGACATCTATTCGCTGGATGACCAAATCTGGCTGAGAAGTCTGCAATACTGGCGCAAGTAACGGAGCGGCCGGCCCAATTGAGCCGAAGTTGCTACTGTACCTGCTTCTCACTTCCCATGTATAGTCATTACTTGCAAGAGAAGCAGCAGAAGCGGCGCCCATGAAAAGCAGAAACAGGCCCACTGTAACAATGAATAGCTTGCGCATTGTAGACCTCCGGTGCACACAAGTGGAAAGCACAAAAGACGGGATAACGGTCACGCTAGACCGATGATGTCGCGCGGCAGTCGTGATGGAAGATGAATGGTGCATGGCACCATCTCGACAGCCAGTCCGCAACGCTCACTCGAGGAAGATAGGGAAGAGCGAGATTGGGGCTGGAACGAATACCGACAGTGTCACTGAAACTACAAATAGTATATTCCCAAACAACTTTAAGTCAATAGCTCTGGTGATTGGGATAAGGCAACAAGTCCCATTATGTCACCGCCAGGTATGGACAAGCCGCTGTCAAGATTGCTGACAAATCCCGTATCTGGCGGCTCAACCCAGCTTGTTTGCCGCAGCGTATGGGTTGAACGAGTTTCGAGAACTTTAAGCTGTTGGGTTGAGTCCCACGTTATGGTCAAAATGGTATGGGTTGAGGTGGGATAGCTTCCAGTGCGGTCTGCCGTGTTGGTT
>CAYGWJ010000081.1:0-22460 GCA_964353405.1 uncultured Anaerolineae bacterium | reverse complement strand
ACGGGAAGACCTTTGTCCTCGTCACCTGTCGCCACAACTGGAGCGAAGACCACGTCTACTACCGGGACGAGGCGGGCAGACTCCGTCCCGTGCCCCTCGCCTGGACCAACCTGGCTCCTTCGGATCCCTTCGTGAGCCTGTCCGCCGGGCGATCAGCTTTTCGGGTGACTGATTTGCTGGAGCTATCGCGGCTGCTGGCGTGTTTGGTCAGGGAACAGGAGGTGTAAAGTGCATTACGCCGCCCATGTTAAGCGCATTTCGCCGCGAAATTGCGGATTGGGTATTGACAATCGCCAAATGAGCCGCATAATGAGAGTAACGATGTGTGTCGCAATGTTCCCGGTTGGTCTTGGATCGAGAGGTTCTAATGCGCGCGACGGCGCGTTCCGATCCCAAGTGCGAAGCCCTGCGCGAACACGCCACCCTCAACCCGCATCCCGAGCAGGTCACCGATGCGTTGTTCCAGACGCAGCCCTTCTTCGATCCGCGCGATTTGGTCCAGGTCAAATACGAGATGCTGCGTCGAGTGACCGTCGACGGACGACCGGTCGGGGCCACGGCGGCTGCCTTCGGATTCTCGCGGGTGACGCTGTACCAACTCCGCAAACGCTTCGAGGCCGAGGGACTGGCTGGGTTGCTGCCTCAACGCAAGGGGCCCCGGCGGGCCCACAAGCTGTCCGACGAGGTGCTGACCTTTGTCTTGCAAACGTTGGAAGCCGACCCCAAGTTGCGCACCGCGGATTTGCAGCAGCGCATCGCCCAACGGTTTGGGCGGTCGGTTCATCCACGCAGCATCGAACGGGCACTGGCCCGGCACCGAAAAAAAGACTGACGCTCAGTGCAACGCCAGCCGCATCACGCGCTCCGCGAACCGCCGTTCGGTCTGCGTCCGAGTGTCGGCATCAATACGAGACCCTTCGCCGCCAAGCGTTGGAGCCCAGCGGTCTATCCAGCCGCAATGGTCTGGAACTGGCGTTCATCGAGCGTCAAGGTCTGACGGCCTGGATGGAGCGCGGGCCGGACAGCCAGGCCGCTGACGCTGTCTCGGCCGATACGCAGGCGCGAGAGCCGGAACAGGCCATGCCCCTGCGCCGCGACTTGATTCTGGCTCTGGCAGACTTGGTCGTGGGTGACCGTCAGGAGGAGCAAGATGGCCGATCAACCTAATGTATTGGATACACCCCGTGAGGGTATCTTGCTCCCAGGGGGCTGTGCCGGGATAACGCCGAATGCAGCCCGCACGAAAGTGACCGCCTGCCATTTGAAGCGAGAGGCTTTTCTGTATGTGCGACAGTCGACCTTACACCAAGTGATGCAAAACACCGAGAGCACTCAACGCCACGCCGAAGGCGTGCGCTCCAGCAACGGGCGCTCGCTCTCGGGTGGCCCATGGATCGCGTGCATGTGATTGACTGCGACCTGGGCCACTCGGGCGCCTCGACAGTGGATCGGGCAGGGTTTCAACAACTGGTGACGGAGGTCAGCCTGGGACATGCGGGCATCGTGTTGGGACTCGAAGTCTCTCGACTGGCTCGCAACTCAGCCGATTGGCAACGCCTGTTGGAATTGTGCGCCCTGGCCGATACGCTGATTCTGGATGAAGATGGGCTGTACGACTGCAACGATTTCAATGACCGGCTGTTGTTGGGCTTGAAAGGCACCCTGAGCGAAGCCGAACTGCACTTTCTGCGCGCGCGGATGCGAGGCGGCATCCTCAGCAAGGCGCGGCGCGGCGAATTGGCCAGCCCCTTGCCGGTGGGCCTGGTGTATGATGAGGCCGGACACGTGCGGCTCGACCCGGACCAGCAGGTCCAGCAAGCAGTGCAACTGCTCTTCGAGACCTTTCGGCGCACCGGGGCGGCCCATGCCACTGTCATGCACTTTCAGAAAGAAGGCCTCCAGTTTCCGCGTCGCGTGCGGAGCGGGCCGCAGAAAGGTGAACTGATCTGGGGCGACCTTGGCCTATCACGCGTCTTGGAGGTGTTGCATAACCCGCGCTACGCGGGAGCGTTCTTCTTTGGTCGCACCCGCACGCGGACCTGGCCCGACGGAAGTCACCGCACCCAAGACTTGCCCAGCGAGGAATGGCTGGCGTTGATCCCCCAAGCCCATGTGGGCTACATCACGTGGGACGAGTACGAGGAGAACCAGCGCTGCTTGCAGGCGAACGCTCAGGCGCACGGCGTCGATCGCCGGAAAAGCCCGCCGCGGGAAGGCCCGGCCCTGTTGCAGGGGCTGGCCATCTGCGGAGTGTGTGGGGGCCGGATGACGGTGCGCTATCATGTGCGCCACGGACGCCGGGAGGTCGACTATGTCTGCCAACACGACCACATTGAGCATGCGGGACCGCTGTGCCAACATCTGCCCGGCCAAGCCATCGACGCGGCGGTGGCCCACTTGCTCTTGGACACGATGACGCCCCTCAGCCTGGAAGTGGCCCTGGCCGTGCAGCAAGAGATCGTCGCTCGCCAAGAGGAGGCGGATGCGTTGCGCGCCAAGCAGGTGACCCGCGCCCAATATGAAGCCGATCTGGCCGGCCAGCGCTACCGGCGCGTCGACCCGAACAACCGCCTGGTCGCCGATTCCCTGGAGGCCGAGTGGAACGCGGCCCTGCGCGCCCTTCAAGTGGCCCAGCAAGACTACGATCGCCAGCGCCAGCGGGACAGCCTGCTCCTCAATGACGAGGTGCGCGCGCAGGTGATGGCTTTGAGCACCGACTTTCCCCGGGTGTGGAACGACCCGCACACGACCGATCGCGATCGCAAACGCCTGGTGCACCTACTGGTGGAAGATGTGACCTTGATCAAGACGCACGAGCTGATCTTGCAGGTGCGCTTTCGGGGTGGCTCCATGCAGACGCTGATCATTCCGGCCGCGCGCCCGAGCTGGCAAACCTGGGAAACGGCACCGGAAGTTGTGCAGGCCATTGACGCCTTGCTGAACGAGCACACGGATGCCGAGATTGCGACGATCCTGAATGAGCGCGGCCTTCACGCCGGCAAGGGGGGGACCTTCCACGCGCGGATCGTCGCCAAAGTGCGTCGAGAGCATGGGTTGAAGAGCCGCTACGTGCGGTTGCGCGCCGCCGGGCTGCTGACGGCCGAGGAAGTCGCCGAGCGGCTCGCCGTTCGCCCCCCCACCGTCAAGAAGTGGCACGTGGCGGGGCTACTGCGCGGGCAGGCTTACGACGACAAGAACAGTTGCCTGTATGAAGCGCCGGGCCCGGAGGCTCCGACCAAGTGCCAGGGCCGAAAACTATCCGCACGCCGTCGGTTCCCCGAACCCGAGATGGCGTCTGAGAGTGCGAAGGAGGTGCAGTGTGAAGCCTAATCCTTGGCTTGAGCCGAGAGAGCGTAGATGACATCGACACCCAGGAGGCGCATGACCTGTCGCCACTGTGGATCCACGTCGTCTGTTTCCAGGACATGCTTGCGCCAGTTGCTGTCTCGGCCCTGGACGAAACGAAACACGCGCAAGTTGTCCACATAGTACTGCAAGGGCAGGCCATACGTTTGCATCAGTGTTTGCGCGGCCTGAATATGCGCCCAGGCGGTTTCCTGCAAGAAGAAATCGGCAAAGAGGAGCTTGCGGCTGTAATCATCAATGGAGGTGATCAGCGTCCATTTCTCGCTGGCAAACGGAGACCAGAGGTGGAGCGAAGCATCATGTTGTACGAGAGCCCCAATCGCCGCGGTCACGACTTGTCGATCATGCGCTTTGCCTTTCGGATGGGGTTTGTAGCAATCCAGCAGCTTGGCCCGATCAGTGATCGTCGTCGCCGACACGGTGACGCCTCTCTTTTTCAGACGATCCCGCAGCGCGGAATAGTTGTAATCTGAAATGGGGAGTTGTGGATCGTCCACCAGTGCTTTCTCTTGCAACAAAGCCGTCTCGATCGCGGCTTCCACGCTGGCGGACAGCCGGGCCGGCGTGTCGCGCTCGTAGGCGATTGAGAACGTCTCTGGATTCTCGCGATAGTCTTTGAGTAAAGCGAAAAAACGCGTTTTGCTAATGTGCAAGATCTCTTCCACTTCAGTCCGGCTCATCGTTCCCTGGACATAGCCTTGTAGCAAGACTTTGATCTGCTCGACCGTGAACCGCTTGTGCAACTGATCCCATGCTGGCTCCTTTTGGGAGAGCACTCTACCACATCATTTTTGCGGCGTTTGAGCAGTTCACTTTTCAACTGGTAACGGTTCACTTTTCAACTTTGAATAACACTACTGGAATGCCACTTGACACACGATCTGGTTTGTGCTAGTATTGGTCTATACATCTAGACCATCCGTTACAACTTAAGGCTTATGACGACTTGTCAAGGTCAAAATGTGGCGTTTTCTCGCTGAACTTTGGCAACATGTAGCGGCATACACTCGCCCAACCTGAACAAATATCAGCATTATGTCGTTCCAAATTGCTTAAGTTGTGACGAATGATCTAGACATTCTAATCTGTAAACTGCCCAAATGATTGATCGAGACCACCCGCTACCCCTGTACTATCAATTGATCCAAGATCTCCGACTTCGTATTGAGCGTGGACAATGGAAGCCGGGGAACCTTATTCCTCCTGAACGGGAACTATCCGCTACCTACAAGATCAGCCGTATGACGGTGCGACAGGCACTGGCCGAATTAGTCCACGAAGGGCTGCTGCGTCGCTACCAGGGGCGGGGCACGTTTGTGACTGAGCCCAAAATCCACAAACAGCTTTTCCGGCTGACCAGCTTTACCGAGGACATGCGCGCTCGTGGCAAGCGCGCAAGCGCACAGGTACTTCGCCTTGAGATGGCGGATGCCGACCCCGAAGTGGCATCTGCCCTTGAGATCCAAGTAGGGCAATCCATTGCGCTAGTTGAACGTCTGCGCTTGGCTAACGACGAACCCGTTGGCATCGAATGTGCTCATTTCTTCTTCGACGGCTGCGAAACCATCCTAATGGAGGATCTAACAGGCTCACTGTATTACATCCTGAGCAAGCGATTTGGTCGTATTCCGACGCGAGCGCATGAAGAGATTGAGGTTGGGGTCTGCAATCCACACGAGGCGCGGTTTCTGGGCATCCGCTCCCACCAGCCGGTAATGCTGATCCGACGCAAGACTTTGGAACAGCATCTACGCCCGTTCGAGTATGTAGCATCGGTCTACCGAGCAGACAGATACACCTTTTCCGCTGAATTGATGCTGGAGGAATCGCTGCCGACCCGCCAATCCAGCGAGTGATCCCAGCGGCTGCCATTCTTTCCGAGTTTTCGGTGCTTGCAATCATCCGCATCACAGGTCTCTTCGTAGTGATGCTGCTGCATGTCGTTCAAGCATTCGCCACCGGTCCCGCAAAACGACGGGGCCGACCGAAGCATTTGCCCTCCATACAAGGGCGACACTTTCAAGGAGGCTAGCATGTATCCAGAGCTCACCAACAAAGTAGTAGTCGTCACGGGCGCAGGCGCAGGGATTGGCCGGGGAATCGCTCATCGATTTGGACAGGAAGGGGCGATCGTCATCGTTAACGATCTGCACCCCGAGGCTGCCCAGAAAACCGTGAACGAGATCAAAACCGTCGGCGGTCAGGCCATTGCCATCGCAGGCGATATGACGCAGGCCGCGGACGTCAAGCGCTTGTTTGACCAGCTCATAGAAACCTACAAGCGGGTCGACGTCCTGGTAAGCAACGTTGGACTGTTTGAATTTGGAGAGCTGGTTGGCTCTGACGAAGAAGCGTGGGATCGGTGCTTTGATATCAATGTAAAAAGCGCTTTCCTGTGCAGCAATCGAGCGGCACTCGAAATGAAGAAGGCTGGCACGGGGCGGATGATCTTCATTTCGTCAGGTGCCGGCAAGATTGGCGGCACTTGGTCAGGCGGATATGCTGCTGCCAAGTGGGCCGTCCTGGGCCTAGCCAAGTCACTGGCGGCTGAACTGGCTCCGAATATTCTAGTCAACGAAGTGTGCCCAGGCATCATTGGCACTGACATGGATGAGGCATTCGTGCAGAAGATAGCGCCAGTGATGGGCACTACGCCGGAAGAGTTCAAGAAGAATCGTGCGGCCAGCATTCCGCTCAAGCGAGTCGGCACGCCTGAGGACGTGGCCAATGTGGTTGTATTCCTGGCTTCGGATCAGGTCAAGTATACCATCGGCGAAGCATTCAACATATCCGGCGGCTTGGTAATGCACTAGGTACGCCGAACAGAATTCGCCGCTGGGAGTGCCAGGCACGCAGACACTCGTTAGATAACCTTGATGCTCTTGGTGACACAAGCTGTTCCTAGCGGCACTCTGGGCGTGGACAGACAGTCCTTTCAAAATGTCATGCCGAGCTGGAGAGAAGTGGAGGTTGAGGAGTAGTCAGTGTCCGAAGCGGTCAGGCTCGCGAGCGTATTAGCGGTTGACATCGGGGGGACCAAAGTCGCTGCGGCCCGAGTGACGAGCGACGGCCGAATCATCAGTCGCCGCCGTGAAATGATTGTCACTGGTGGCCCGCCGGCAGTCATCGATCAGATCACGCGTCTCCTCCGCGATTTACTCGACGTGTCTGGTAGCGAGGCGCCTGTCGCGGCAGGTATCGGGCTTCCAGCTGTGCTAGAACAGGGCACTGACCTAGTGATTTGGGCCCCCAACCTGCCGGGTTTTCGCAATGTGCCCCTACGCGAGTTGCTGCAAGCCTCTATCGGATTGCCGGTGTATCTAGAATACGACGGGCACATGGCTGTCCTCGGCGAGTGGTGGCAAGGCGCAGGGCGCAATTCCGGCAACGTGGTATCAGTGATTATCGGTACCGGCATCGGGGGTGGAATGATCCTAGATGGCAAACTGTACCGGGGGCATGACCGGCTTGCTGGCGCGGTAGGCTGGTCTTCTCTTACAACAGAAGTGAGTGAAGAGAGCGCTGCGCGCATGTACGGTCACTGGGAGATGCTCGCGGCTGGGCCGGGCATTGCGCGCCGTGCGTTGGCCGGCTTGGAGGCCGGGCGATCCTCAACGCTCACTCCGACGAGCCTAACGGCAGAAAGGGTCTTTGATGCTGCGAGAGCGGGGGATGCATTTGCGCAGGAGGTCGTCTTCGAATCAGCCCGCCTGATTGGAATAGGCGTGGCAAACATCGTGAGCCTGATAAACCCCGATGTTGTCGTATTGGGCGGTGGGGTTGGCTCACAAGCCGATCTGATCTTGGATACTGTGCGCCAAGTTGTCCGCGATGTGGCCCAGCCGGCTTCTGGTCGCTCGGTCCAGATTGAGGCATCATACCTTGGCGATGACGCCGGCATACTGGGTGCAGCTTTCGCTGCCTTCGAGCGAGGACAGGCGAGGTGATATACCACGTCGTCAATCGCCCGATGATAGCAATCAACCAACATACGCGATTCTTTGTAAGGAGGTTCCATGTCTGCCGTTGAGTATCTCGCTCAAGCCACTACATTGCTGGAACGAGTACGCAGCACACAGGTCGAGGCTATCTGCGCTGGGGCGCGCTTTATGGCCGATTCGATTGGCGCCGGGCGCGCTGTCTATTTTTTCGGCTCCGGTCACTCGGTCATTCCGGTGATGGACGCTTTTCCTCGTTACGGTTCCTATGTCGGGCTTCACCCACTGATGGATCCTCGGCTGATGTGGTTCAACGTGATTGGCCCAGGCGGCGCACGCGAGCTTTTGTGGCTCGAGCGCACCGAAGGCTACATCGCCAACTTTATGCAGTCGTATCATCTCGATCCGCGCGATACGATGGTGGTGTATTCGCATGGCGGGCTTAACGCTGCGCCGGTCGAGATGGCACTGATCGCCAAGTCGAAGGGGTTGAGAGTGATTGGCATTACCTCGTTGGCCAACCGTGCCACTCACAAGCCCACTCACTCATCCGGCAAATCTCTTGCGGATACGGCCGATGTGGCAATTGACAACTGCGTTCCATCTGAGGACGCGTTGGTCAGCCTGCCCGGAGTGCCGTACAAGGTCGGCGGCAGTTCCACGCTGATGGCGATCGCCATCACTATGTCGCTGGTCGCCGGGACCGCTGCCGAACTGGCGGCTCGCGGCCATGCGCCGGACTGGATATTTGTGTCTCCCAACGTTGCCGGCGTGGGTCCAGAGCACAACCAGCAAGTGTTCCGCGAGCATGAGAAGTTCGTACGATCACTCTAGCGCTTAGCGTGGGGCTGCGTTCACACAGAGGGGTGCTCGGCAGCAAGGTCGCAACCCAGGACCTCAGTCGCTGGGTTCTCGGGATCGGGGAAACCGTGCATAAAGCGTGTTGAATTTCGTCCTGTGCTCTGTGAGCGTGCACAAATAGGAGTCTTCCGTTCCGATGTTTAAGGAGTAGAGCGATGCGAGCAATTGCCTTGCAGCGCCCAGGCGAGTTGATGCTCATCGAGCGCCCCGTGCCGACACCTGGGCCAGGGCAGGTGTTGGTGCGCGTGGCTGTGGCTGGAGTGTGCCAAACAGACGTGCACATTATCCGAGGTACCTTTCAGGTCCCGCTGCCGCGAGTCCTGGGGCACGAGTTTGCCGGAGAAGTCCTCGCGCTGGGCCGGGGCGTAACTGGCTTGTCGCTCGGGCAGATGATAGGAGTCGATCCGCCATCCTTTTGCGGAGAATGTGCGTACTGCCGGCGTGGCCAGCCACAGCAGTGCCAGAGTTTTCGCTGCCTGGGAAACACGGAGGACGGCGGCTGGGCCGAGTTGGTTCTGATCAAAGCTGAGCAGGCGATTCCGCTGACTGGCCTGAGCGTCGAGCAAGCTGTCTGGCTGGAACCGCTCGCGTGCATTATGCATGCGTTCGGCTCCGATCCAAAACTTGCAGGCGCCTCGGTGTTGATCATCGGCGCTGGACCGCTGGGCCTCCTTGCGCTTCAAACCGTGCGAGCCCGCGGCGCCAGTCTCGCCGCAATCGTGGACCCAAATCCGGGCAAGATCAGCCGTGCTGCTCAATTGGGTGCCGGCTGCGCGTTGGTAATTCCGCGCGAGGGGGAGACCACCAGCACCGATCAATCGTTGCTCCAGGTCGCGCCGCTAGGCTTTGACGTTGTCCTGGATACCACGGGCAAACCGATCTCGCTCACGCGAGGGCTGCAGTGGGTCGGCAGGACGGGCTCGGTCATCTTCTTCGGGGTTTCTGATCGAGCAGACCGTGTCGAGATCAGTCCTGCCCATATCTTTGCCAAGGAGATCACCTTGCGCGGTGCGTCAGGGAGCACCCACGAGTCATTTGCGGAAGCTTTGAAAGTGATGCAGTCCGGACAGCTGGATCCGGATGTACTTGTCTGGCGAAGGATATCACTGGACGAGGTGCCCAAAGCAGTTGAGGCGCTCGAGCAGCCTGGCGAGAAGGGCAAGGTTCTGATTTATCCATCAGGGCCCGGCCGGTAGCCCTGGCATGTGCAACCGAGCAAGGCAGATCAGGAGGTGGTACATATGTGAAGAATACGGTGTGACGATTTTGCCGCGTTGGAAAAACACCTTTGGATCAATGGAGGAAGACAATGGATAAGAGACATCTCTTTTCATTCTTTGCAGCGCTCAGCATTGTGCTGCTGGCCGCGTCTTGCGTACCCAGCGCGGCGCCCACGCCCGCGCCATCACCCGTTGTTGTCGAAAAAGTCGTGCAGGTGACTGTGCCGGCACCGACGGCGGCTGTTGTCGAGAAAGTTGTGCAGATAACGCCGACGCCCAAGCCCGTGAAGCTGGTTGTCCTCACGCACTGGGGCGAAGAGTCCATGCTCAAGCCGATGCAGGCCAAGTTCCAAGAATACATGAAGCTGAACCCGTACGTCACAATCGAGTACCAGACAGTGACCTTCGATCAACTGCTCCCCAAGATCACAACAGCGCGTGCCGCTGGCGTGAGCCCTGACATCTATCACTTCTATAACCTCTGGCAACCCGACTTTGTCAAGGGTGGCTTGTTGGCCGTTCCGCCCGACAATATCGTAGCGGATGTCAAGGCGAGTTACAGCCCGGTCTCCATCCAGGCGGTCACCTACGCCAATCAGATTTGGGGTTATCCCACGGAGATCAACACGTACCAGTTGATCTACAATAAAAAGATCCTTAAGGAGGCAGGCTTCGACAAGCCGCCGGAAACGCTGGATCAGCTACGTGATGTAGCCTGCAAGACCAAACAGGTGGATGGTTCCGGCAAGATCACGCGGTCTGGCTTGATCGTGCTCCCCGGCTGGGACTCGGGTGTAGTGCATCCATACCTGTCCCTGCTCTGGTCGAGTGGGGGCGATTACATCAGCCCAGACGGCAAGAAAGCCCTTTTCAACAGTCCTCAGGGGCAGGCGACTCTCGGCTTATACATGGACATGATCAAGAACAAGTGCATTGATACAAGCATGGGACAAAATGATTTCACAAGTGGCAAAGGTGCCATGCTGATCATGTTCAACTCGCTGCGAGGCCAATTGAAGTCAACGTTTGCGGATGGATGGGACAATGTCGGCGTGGCGCCCATTCCGCACGGCCCGAACAACACCACTGTGGCGCTGCAGTACAACTGGGCGTTTGGCGTTGACAATGGCAGCAAGAACCGCGAAGAAGCCTGGAAGCTCCTTCAGTGGCTTGACACCTCAGCCGACGCTACCAAACCTTCTCCCATCGGCGACTATCTCGTTCAGGTCCTCGGCGCGATACCGAGCCGCCTAAACGATCAAAAGGTGTTGGCGCAACCACTCAGTGAGCCTTTCCTCAAGACCTATGTGGACTCGTTCGCCGTTGCTCGACCAGAGCCGGTTCTACCAGGGGGGCAAGAGGTCAAGACACTCTTGCAGAACGCCATCGAGTCAGCCTGGTTTGGCAAACAAGACCCCAACAAGGCACTCGCTGATGCGGCGAAAGAGGCCGATCGGATCCTAGCCGAAAAGTAGTCAGGAAATATCGATTCGTTCCAGAATGGCGATCAGCACAGCCCGCAGGCTGTTCTGCAGATACGTTGCGTGAGGAAGAGGAGAGCCCTTGCGTGTCCTCCTCTTCCTCGCTAGCGGTTCCCACTTCGGCATCCAGCAAATGAATGACAGTATGGCGACATCAATTACTTCGAGGATCGGACAGACACCGGCAATGCCAGTGCGACACAGGCGAAGGTCGCTGCAATCCAAAACGCTCTGGGCATACTTGTTTATCAGCCCCGCACTTATCGCAGTGACTCTCTTTGCCCTGGGTCCTATCTTGTTCGCCTTTTGGATCAGTGTGCATGACTGGAACCTGATTACGCCAGTCACTCAGATGCCCTTTGTGGGACTGGAGAATTACCGGTATATACTGACCGTCGACTCAGTATTTCAGCAAGCTCTAAAGAACACGTTTGTCTATACGATTGGCGGCGTTGGGATTAACACCGTTCTTGGCCTACTTGTTGCGCTGCTGCTAAGTACGCCGCTGCGACTGCGCTCTCTTTGGCGCACCCTTGTCTTCCTCCCCATCGTGACCGCTCCTCTGGCCCTGGGTATGATGTGGACGGCGCTGCTGAACAAGAACTTTGGGCTGGTAAACATGCTCTTGGGTCACTTGGGCTTACCTACCCAACCATTTCTCTCTAGCCCTAGCCAGGCTCTAGCGAGTATTATTGGAATCGCGGTATATCAATATGTGGGCTATTACATTATCATCTACCTAGCTGGACTGCAAGGCATCCCGCAAGAGTATTATGATGCTGCCTGGGTGGACGGGGCGAATCGCTGGCAGACCTTTTGGAATATCACGCTGCCCCTTCTGCGCCCGGTGTTTCTGTTCATCATCGTGACGAACACGATCGGCGCACTGCAGGTATTCGACATCGTGTTTGCCGCTACGGCTACCACGACGAACAACAGCGGTGGCGGTCCTGCGAACAGCACCATGGTTCTCGTACTTCACATGTACAACACCGCCTTCAAGTTCTTCCGCATGGGACGCGCGACAGCGATGGCCGTGATCTTGTTCACTATCATCTTTGTGATTACGCTGATCCAACTACGACTCTTGCGTGAGCGCACGTAAAGGGCAAACGTTATGGACAAACGACTACAGGCGCTTCTTCCTATGTTTGGCTCTTGGCTCAAGTACCTTTTCCTGGCACTGATCGGCGCGTGGATGCTTCTGCCTTTCTTTTGGATGATCTCTGCGTCGTTGATGACTGCCAAAGAGATCACTCGGGTGCCGCCGCCACTTCTGCCTTCCCTGCCGCAATGGCACAACTACATCGAGGTGGGGTACGTCACACCCATGGTGCGTGCGTATTTCAACAGCTTGGTGGTGACAGTTCTCACCGTGCTGGGGCTCTTGTTCACAAGCTCACTGTCTGGCTTTGCGTTCGCCAAGTACGATTTCCCGGGGCGCGACTTCTTCTTCATGCTCGTGCTTGCGAGCATGATGATACCCTTCTTTGTCATCGTGATTCCCGTCTTTTATATCATCAAGCAGCTCGGCTGGATCAACAACTATGCGGGGCTGATCTTTCCCAGCATCGTCAGCGGTTATGGCATCTTCTTGATGCGGCAGTTTATTTTGGATATACCAGATGAGCTCCTTGACGCAGCTCGCCTTGACGGCGCGTCCGAGTTCCGCATCTATTGGCAGTTAGTAATTCCTCTAACTGGCTCCGCACTTGCCACTCTCGGGTCATTCAATTTTGTGGCGATCTGGAACGCATTCCTCTGGCCTCTTCTGGTGGTTCAATCACGGAACATGTGGACGGTTCCGCTGGCGCTCAACAGCTTGCGTACATATGGAAACGAGGCTCAATTGCAGCACCTGCAGATGGCAGGCACAGCGTTGAGCATTATCCCAGCCTTAATTGGCTTTGTGTTTCTGCAACGCTACTTTGTCAAGGGAATTACCCTGAGTGGACTAAAGGGGTAACGACGGCGTGCCGTGTCCCCATTCTGGTATCCCCCATTCCACCATAGTGCAGGAATCAGGAGAACAATATGCGATTGTGGTTTTGCTTGGTTCGCGTTGTGCGTTTCCGCTCCGACACACTTTTCAGCAGTGATATGATCTTGCGACCTCTATCACCACGCTTGTGATCAGCATCGTGCTCATTGGCTCCGACACTGCTCACAGTTGCGATATGACTCATCGTCATCATCGCGTCTCGACCAGCCTGGTCGAGGTGTGATCGCCACCAGCAATCACCGAAAAAGAGAATCAAAAGCAACTGGTATATAGCAGCTTCAGAGACTAAAGTACAAATTATAGGTCAACGCCGCGGAAAAGAGAAGGGCCGCAGGTCAGCGCCCATGGCCCCGGATCGTCAGCGCGTTGCCCGTGATGCCTTCCATTGCTACAGTTCAGCCGCACACTGACTTGGTTTGCATTGCCAAGCGCATGGTGCGCGAGTATAATGCTGTCGGCCACTTTTCATCTCATCTTCAGGAGTCCACTCATGAAACTCAACTACAAGAAGACCTTTCTCCTCGGCTTTGGGTTCCTCGGCGTCAGCGTGATTTGGACACTCTACAATGCCTATGTTCCAATCTTTTTGCAGGCGGGCAACCCAGAGTTCAAGACGGCGGCCAAGACCTTGGGCTTTGGATTGGGCGCCGGCCTGGCCGGGTTCATCATGACGCTGGATAACATTGCTGCGCTGTTCATTCAGCCCTACATCGGCGTGTTGAGCGACCGGACGCGCACACGCATCGGGCGGCGGATGCCCTTTATCCTCGTCGGCGCGCCGATTGCAGCCGTTGCCTTCATCCTCATCCCGCTCGCCCCGCGCCTGATTCCTCCACAGCTCAATGGGCAGTTCTCGCAACTGACTGGGCCATTCGCGCTGTTGATGGTTGCGATTGGCCTCACACTGCTGGCGATGGCGATCTTTCGCACGCCCGTCATCGCGCTCATGCCCGATCTGATCCCCAGTCCACTCCGAAGCAAGGCCAACGGTATCATCAATTTCATGGGGGGAGTGGGCGGCTTGTTAGCGACGTTCGGCGGCGCGGCGCTGTACGGACTCGGTTCGTTCGTGCCGTTTGTGGCGGGCTCGGTCTTGCTCATCGTCGCAGTCGTGATTTTGTTCGCCGCTATCAAAGAGCCAAAGGAATACGCCGAGCCAGACAAGGGAGGGCCGTCGGGCCTCGACCTTATCAAACATCTGCGCGAGGTGCCGTCTGAATATCGCCGCAGTTTGTTTCTGCTGATGGGCGCGATCTTTTGCTGGTTCGTGGGTTATAACGCGGTCGAGACTTTTCTTTCGTCCTATGGCGTAGCCGTGCTCAAGGTGCCAGAAAATCGGGCCGCGCTATTGATGGGCGTGGCGCAAATCACATTCATCATCTTTGCCATTCCGAGCGGCTTTATCGCCGGGCGATTTGGCCGGCGGCGCACGATCATCACCGGCCTGATCGCGTTCAGCGCGCTCTTGGTCATCGCCTACTGTGTGCCGAGCTATGCTGTCATCGCAACCATGATGGCGCTGGGGGGCATCGCCTGGGCGCTGGTCAACATCAACTCGCTGCCGATGATTGTGGACATTGCGCCGACGGCAGTGCTGCTGGGCACGTATACGGGGCTGTATTACCTCGCGTCACAACTTGCAGCGGTGGTCGGGCCAACGCTCAACGGCATCATCATTGACGCAACCGGGCGCAATTTCAACATGATCTTTTTCGTTGCGCCGTTTTTCTTTGTGCTGGCAATTCTGTGTATGCTCGGTGTGACGCGGGGTGAAGCGAGAGAGAGTGGTCAGTGAGTAGTGGTCAGTGACCGGTATGAAAAGTCGAGAGGGCTTGCGCCCTCTCTTTTTGTCTACCACTGGTAGCGCTCTTCGTCCCAGATGCGTGCGCTCATCGAATAGCCCGCCTGCTCCCAAAAGCCGGGGCGATCCTCCGCCATGAATTCAAGCCCGCGCAGCCACTTGCCGCCTTTCCAAAGGTAGCGGTCGTTGTCACCTGGTTGACCGGGGACCGCGCCCGCCACGCCGCGCAATGGATAGCCGTGGTCAGGTTCGAGTGGCTGGCCGTTGTAATGCGTCGCCAGCAAGAACACGTCGGACAGCACGACCGAAAGCGGAGCGTTCAC
This sequence comes from uncultured Anaerolineae bacterium, assembly GCA_964353405.1. Taxonomy (GTDB): domain Bacteria; phylum Chloroflexota; class Anaerolineae; order Fen-1058; family Fen-1058; genus JBGLNJ01. Next base: position 7,468 of record CAYGWJ010000081.1, on the reverse strand, counting down.
GGTAAAGCCATACTCGCAATGCTGCATCACAAAGCGCACGTCCGGCTTGAGGCGGATGAGACCCTGGTCAACCATGTCCTTGACAGAGACGCCTTCCCATTCGGTATCGAATTTGCTCCATCGCGTGACACAATGAATGTCCATCTTGATCTTGCGGCGCGGCAGTTGGTTGAACTCTTCCCATGTCCAGCGCTTTTCTTCTTCGACCAACCCGAACACGCGGAAATCCCATATAGCCGGGTTGAATTTTGGCACCGGGCCATAGTGCAGTACCGGAAACTTGTTCGTCAATGCCTGGCCGGGGGGTAAACGTCCTTCGCTCTTGACCCGTTCTTCTTGCTCTCGTCGCCCGAATAAACTGTTCAACATAGTTTCTCCTTTCCCTTCAGCGTTCCACAGCATTTCTCGCCGCGCGCAGGTTGGACTCGGGCGTGTTGACCAACGTAACACAGCCCGTGCCGATGATGAGTCGTTTCCCGCCGGTCTGTGCGATGGCGTCGGCGACTTGACTGCGCACGTCATCCGGTGTGCCGCGCAGCATCACCGACTCGCGACTCAATCCACCGCACACCGCGCCCTTGACCTTGGGCAGCGCCTCGCGCAAGGTGGGCGGCGTGTCGCGGTCGTGCCAGTTCCATACTTGCACCGGGTAATCGGCCACCAGGTCAAACATCACGTCGTTGCCGTGCAGGTGCAGCACGTTGAGCCACAGTCCCTTCGCCGCTTCTAACACGCGCAGGTCATACTCTTTGCCGAACTCGGCGTACTCGGCGAGACTGACGAGCAAATAACTGGCTTGTTGAAGCGCGTAGAACAACCCGGCGATGCCGGTCTTTTTGGCTTCCTCGATGAACCGGATCGTTGCCTGCGTGATTTTCTCCAGGCCGGCTTTGAACGCGGCAGGCTGCTGACGCATATGGATCAAGGCGCGCTCACCCGCCATGTGCCTGGCCTGGCCAAGCGGCGTAAAGATCGTCTGGATGAACGGAACGTCATCGCCCAGGTCGCGGCGAATCAAGTCGAGGCATTTGAGCTGCGCGCCCAAAAAACCCGCACGCGGATCGAGGTCGGGCAGGCGTATCCAATCTTCGGGCGACTGAATCACGTAATGCGTGTAGACGCGCGTGCCTTCTTCATTGCCGCGCCATTCGTCGCGCACGCCCCAATCGGCCACGCTAAAACTGGAGGCGGGTGTCACTTTTAACAAGTCATAATCGTAGCGGCGCTGGAATCCGACGGCGGCAGCAGCCAGATCCTCAGGCCGGTAGTCATCGCCGGGAAAGTGACGCCACACAGCAACTGGCACGCGATCCGTCGCTTCGCCACGGATGGCCACTTCGAGTCGTTCACGTTTGGTCATAGCGCTCATTTTTGCAGCTCTTTCAAGGACCAGCGGGCCATTCTCCCCATCATGGTCCCTTTGGCATCGGCGCCCGCTGCAGAGATTTCGACGGCTCTTTGAAAGGCCCGTACAGCGCGCTCTTTGTCGCCTTTCAGCCTGGCAGCCGCGCCCAGCCCGTACTGCGCGTCAATGGAGTGGCTGTCAAGTGAGGCGGCCTGTTCAAATGCTTGCAGGGCTTGGTCGTATTCGCCCCGGCTCAAGTGACTCCAGCCCTTGTCCACGAACGCAACGATGCTATCAGGATGCGCGGCAATCTCTTGCTGGTGCGCAGCAAAAAAATCAGTCGACGCTTCTTCGACCACTTTCTTCTTGGTCATTCTGTCCTCCGCCCTTTAGTGAATTTCACGGCTAGCAAGCTGTCGGAGAACCCCGTAGCATAGGGCCTTGTGCCCGTTGTTTTCACGCCCACAAGGGGCTAAACTACGTCTCTCCGACAGGCTGCTAGTAGAATTCTACTCCAAATTCAGCTACAAATCAAAGCCACCTACTTTGCCGGCAAGACTCGAAACTTTGTCGGTAACACGATGCTGTCGCCCGCAAGATTGCCCGTGGCGTCAAACACGGGCGCGCGAACGCCATCGGCCAGCGTGTACAGCCCGACACGGATTTCGTATTCGCCCGGCGGCGTATCCGGCTTGACACGGACGATGCTGTAGGGCGTCGCGTAATCATCCCAAATATACTTGTCCAGCGGCCAGCGCGTGGTGGCAAAATCGCCGGGGTTGAGCTTGTCGTGCAAGGGCTGGCCCCACAACTGTTCATTGACCAGGTGCACGAACGCCTGATAATTCACCGGCACAGGCGCGGTCGCTTTCCAGTAGAGCGTGAGCGGGAACGAGCCACCCGCGCGCACCTCGCGCTGCGGCAAGTCAAAGCCCAACAACGTGATGACGTGCGCCAGGTCCGATGGCGTGACCTGCGGATCAATCTTGTATTGCGCCACCAACGCCTGTCCTGGGGGCGACGTAACACGGAAGCACGTCTCGCAACGATCCACGACTCTAACTTTGACGGCAGCAAACACCACAATCATAATCAAGGCAAGTGACAAGGGGCCGGAGACCGGGCTTGCCTCTTGCTTCTTGCTACCTGCCTCTTGCCTCTTGCTACCTGCCTCTTGTGTCTTGCGCCCTGCAACATGCCAGATGACGAGCCACGATAGACACAACAACGTCACGCTGCTGATGACCATACCCAGGGTGCGCGGCAACGTTGACCCGAACTCGACGCGCACGTCGTGCGTCCCGGCAGGAACGGGAAAGGTGATGAACCCGTGCGGGTCGCTCGGCGTGATGAGCACCGACTGACCATCCACCGTTGCGCGCCAACCGGGAAAGTCGAACGTCAACACGTGCGCGACAAACGCCTGCGGACTCGTTACGGTAAAGCGGTCATGCGTTGGGCCATGCTCGACGACGGACACGTTTGCGCCTTGCGGCAACGAGGTGCGGTCGAACTTGTCCGTCGCGCCGCGATCATACGAGGCAACCAGGTCAGCACTGGCGGGCGGATGCGCTTTGACCGTCGAAGGAATAAAATCGCCCGTCGAAGTGGTGCCCAGCCAGCGGCCCTGCAACTCGACGCCGATGATGCCGCGCGGCGTCGTCGGCCAATCCTCATGGCCCCACATGGGCGGGTACAGCGTGGGCAAGGCCAGCGCCAAAATCACCGTCCATGCCGCTATCGTAATGCCGTCCTCCGCCCATTTGGAATTTGAAATCTGAAATTTGATATTTGACACACCTGCACCCGCGCAGACAGCCAGCATCGCCGCCGCAGGCCCCAGCAATCGCCACGGGAACTGGATGAAAGACATGAGCGGAACGTGCTCCCAGATGAACGCCGACGGCGAAAGCATCAAAAAAACCAGAAACAAGGAAACCAGGACAAAGAACACCCAGAGTCGCGAGTGAGGCTCGCGTCGGCAGCGTATGATGGCAGGGATCACCAACAGAGCCAATAACCACTGCGCCAGCCCCAGATTTCGGATATACCTCGGCGCGGTCGCTCCCAGGTCGAGCGTGGGCGAGACCGCGAACAAATCACGCCACGCAACAAAGTGATTGTGAAAGTCAAACTGCCCCGGCCCCACAACGCTGAGGTGGACGGCGTTACGCTCGAGGATGAAGGGAACCCAGTAGATGGCAGACAGACCCAAAGCCAATATCAAATACAAAATTCCAAATTTCAAATGTGAACGACCAGGGCGCAAGAGAACGAGTTGCCAAACCATCCAGGCGACGAGGATCGCGCTAAAGACCAGAGCCATCAAGGCATGGGTCAAAATAAGCGCGGCCCACAGCACAACGCCGATGGCCGACTTGCCGATTTGCTGATGTGCTGATTTGTCAGTGGAGATTTGAAAGGCCCACAAGAGCCATGGGAAGAGCGCCAGCGCAAAGAACTCGGCCAGGTCGCCGCGCATGTGCGGGTCAATGAAAAGGACGTAGGGCGAAAAGACGTAAGCGGCGGCGGCCAGGCTGCCCGCGCGCTCGCCCCAGTTGTCGCGAACCAAGACATACATCCCTGTCGCCGCACCGAGCAGGCCCAGGATGAACACGGCTTTAACAGCGTTGACAATGTCCAGCCCGAACAACGTCAACAGATTGGCGAGGTAATACGTCAGCGGGGAATAATAGTTAAAGATGGGATAGCCATAGCCATACCACAAATCGGGCGCCCAGCGGACATAGCCCGCGCCGCCGCGTAATGCCTCGCCGAGCTGCGCCGCGCGAAAGACGTGCAGCTCGGCATCCGTATCGCGTGGCAGGCCGGGCCGTGCGAGAAATGGCCCGGCGGCCAGTGCAGTCAGAGCCAAGAGAACGGCGACGGTCAGGATGATTCTGGCTTGGAGACTAGAGATTAGGGATTTGGGCACTTGTGCCTAGAGATCACTTGCGTCGTGCGGTCGGTTTGTGAGTTGTCTTCCGCGAGCGTTTGGGCTTTGCCCCGAGTTTTGAGACTTGAGACCCGAGATTCAAGACCTGAGCTTCAAGTTGAGCCACCCGCATTTCAAGCGTCGGCGCGAGGGGAGCGACCACGACCGATGCAACCGGCGCTGGCGCTACGAGTGGCACTGGCACTACGAGTGGCACCGAAGCTTCAACTGCACCTGGCGTTGGTGTCGCGGGCGGAAACGCTTGTTTTGAGACTTGAGCTTTGAGGTTAGAGATTTCCGCTTCGATGCCCAGCAATCGCGCAATAGTTCTGGCGCGCAACTCGGTGGACTCGGCCAATAACTGTTCGGTGCGCGCCTGCAAGAGCCAGGCCTCTGTCGCCATAGCTTGCTCCGCTTCACGGTTCGGCTCCCCAATCGGCAGGAAAGTGCCATCCTCGCGGCGGCCCAGCGTCACGCTGCGGACGATGGCGTCGCGGTTCAGCGGGCCGTAGAGGTGCGGGAACAGGATGCCGCCCACGTTCTCGTACTTGAGCGGCGACGTGACCCTGGCCTCGTCAATCACCAGCGCCAGAAAATCGCCCGGCACGCGACGATAAATCGTGTCTGCCACGAGCAACAGGCGCTCTTCGCCTTTAGCGCAATGAATGAACCCGTCGCGCTCAAACTCGCGCGGCAGGTAAGGCTTGCCGGCTGGCAAGCTGTTGAAATACTCTGCCGGGGTGAGGTGATAGATAACATTTTCAGTTTCCACGTGTGCCTCCTGGTGGAGACTAGAGGTTGCGCCCATCTCCAATCTCTAATCTCCAATACCGACTACCTTGTCAAAAAAAGTGACAACACGCCGCTCGTACTCTTGCGGCGCAGCGCCGATGTATCCGCCGTGTCCCGCGCCGGGGACGATCCACACTTCCTTCGGGTCGCGCGCAGCATTGAACAGCAGTTCCGCGCCGCCGCGCTCGGCCTCGTGCTCGCCATAGATCAACAGCACCGGGCGCGGGCCGATGCGGCTAATGTCCGTCACGGGGCTGACTTGCGCCGGGTCCACGCCTGTGTCAAGCCGATAGAACGTCAGCACTTGCCATTCGACCAACCGGCGAACCCACGAAACCTGGTCGCCGTGCCAGATGTGTCGAGCCAGGTCGTGAAAGCCGCCTTCGGCCACCACGGCTCGAATTCGCTCGTCGCGCGCCGCGCCGCGAATCACGACCGTGCCACCCTCAGAGAAACCCAATGCGCCGATGCGGAGCTGAGCATCTCGGCGGCTGAGATACTCGACCGCGCCCAGGAGCTCATTTGTCTCCACATAGCCGAGGGTGCCCTTTGCGCCCGGCACATTGCACTGGCGCGAGTCGTACATCAACAGGCCATAACCGTGACGCGCCAGAATCACGGCATCGTCAAACATCCCGTCGCGTTCCCCGCCCAGGCCGGGCACAAGGATCATGACCGCGCCGTTGGATGAAGGAACATACCAACCGCGCGCCGTCACGCCATCGGGCGTTCGAAACGTCACGTCTTCAAAACGCGCCAGGCCGATGTCGGCTGGCGTCCGGCTGGCAGGGATGCAAGGCACGCGCGTAAAGAGGCCCGTGTAGAGATAGCTCAGGCCGGTCAATACGAGAAATGGTATCAGCGCTAACATCGCCAGCGCGAAGGCCAACAGCTTCAGCCAGTAGCTTTTGCCACGCTTCATACGTCAACACTCGGCGCGCACCTCATCCCTACGCTGTCCATTTTACTCCATACATGCCAAATAAAAAAGGACGGGAGACTGACAGTTCCCATCCTTTTTTGCAGGCCTCAACAGGTAGCCGCATGCGGCGAGCAGCACCTTGCCGGCGAATGGCGGGAAATCCGTCCCGCCCTGTCTGAATCGTGGCGACTCATTTCTTGACGCCGAACTTGGCCTTGAGCACATCCATCAGATTCGGCTGGCCAATCTCTTGCAGCTCGTAGCGCACGCGTTGAGTGGGCCGGTGAATCTCGATCACGCGGCGCAAGTCAATCGGCGTCGCGATGATCACCAGGTCGCATGGCGCGTTGTTAATCGTCTCCGCCAGGTCAGCGATCTGTTGCCCGCCATAGCCCATCGCCGGAAGCACTGCCCCGGTGCCGGGGTATTTCCTGTACGTCTCGGCAATCGTGCCGACGGCATACGGGCGTGGGTCAATGATGTTGGCCGCGCCAAAGCGATGCGCCGCCACGACGCCCGCGCCATACGCCATCTCGCCGTGCGTCAGCGTGGGGCCGTCTTCGATCACCAGCACGTCCTTGCCCACAATCGCGTTCGGGTCTTCGACGTAAATAGGCGATGCGGCTTCGATGACGGTGGCTTTGGGATTGACCGCGCGAATGTTACGGCGGACGATGGCGACGTTTTCCAAATCCGCTGTATCAATCTTGTTGATGACGACGACATCCGCGCTGCGCAGGTTCGCTTCGCCAGGGTGATAGGTCATGTCGTGGCCGGGCCGATGTGGGTCGTCCACGACGATGTGCAGATCGGGCTTGTAGAACGGCAGGTCATTGTTTCCGCCGTCCCACACGATAATGTCGGCTTCTTTCTCGGCCTCGCGCAGGATGCGCTCGTAATCCACGCCGGCATAGATGACGGCGCCCAAGTCAATGTGCGGCTCGTACTCCTCGCGCTCTTCGATGGTGCATTCGTGCTTGTCGAGATCGCCATAGTTGGCATAGCGCTGAACGGCCTGCTTGACCAGGTCGCCATAGGGCATCGGGTGGCGGACGCTGACAACCTTGTAGCCCATGTCGCGCAAGATGCTCACCACGCGGCGAGTAGTCTGGCTCTTGCCGGAGCCGGTGCGCACGGCGCAGACAGCCACGACGGGCCGGGTGGACTTGACCATCGTCGCATTGCCGCCCATCAAGCGAAAGTCCGCGCCGGCGGCCAGCGCCGTGGACGCCTTGTGCATCACGTACTCGTGCGAGACGTCGCTGTACGCGAACACCACCTGATCGGCCTTCAGCCTGCCGATCAGCGAGACCAACTCCGACTCCGGATAGATCGGGATCCCCTTCGGGTACGTGGCCCCGGCCAGCTTGGCGGGATACGTGCGGCCCTCAATGTTCGGGATCTGCGTGGCGGTGAAGGCCACAACCTCGTAGTCCGGGTTGCCCCGGAAGCACACATTGAAGTTGTGGAAATC
>CAYGWJ010000080.1:0-27455 GCA_964353405.1 uncultured Anaerolineae bacterium | reverse complement strand
ATATCGCCGGGTGGCGATATGCCAGGGTAGAGAAACTCGCGCCATAGTGTCATTCTGAGGCCGAAGGCCGAAGAATCTCTGCCTTGCGAGGTAGAGACCCTTCACTGCGTTCAGGGTGACAGATGTGAGTTTCTGGGTAGGGTAGAGAAACTCGCGCCATAGTGTCATTCTGAGGCCGAAGGCCGAAGAATCTCTGCCTTGCGAGGTAGAGACCCTTCACTGCGTTCAGGGTGACAGATGTGAGTTTCTGGGTAGCGCTTTTTGCGAAGCAATCTCCGAGTTACTTGGGGATTGCTTCGTCGCTTCGCTTCTCGCAATGACGGTTCGGGGCTGTGGGTAATCACCAGGCCGGCTGCTTGACGCAAAACCGGCGGCTCTCCACTGCTTGACATTTGATTTGGATAAGTTATAATCCACACCGACCTGCCCACGCAAGCTTCTTCCCGCCTCACCTGTTGCAGGCTTTGTCTTGAGAGCGGGTCGCCGCATTTGAAACCAGAGTGTCGTTCGTATACCGTGACGGTTGTGTAGATGCATCATCTGCACAAGCCAGAAAGGGGGAATAACGCCCAAGGGACGGCAAGAACGGGCTGAACAGGGATCGGGCTTCCGGCGTTCGGCTGGCTACCAGAGTGCAAGACTCTGGTAGATTTCCACGTAAAGACTTTTTCTGGAGGAGAAGTCCCCATGCGTACACTCAAGATCACGAGCCTATTGGTGCTTGTAGCAATGATTCTGTCCGCCTGCGGTGGTGCAACCGGTGGCGGCACGATCAAGATTGCCGTCTTGGCCCCCCTCTCCGGCCCGGTGCCGACCTTCGGCGTGATGACACGCGACGGCGCGCTCATGGCCATTGACGAATGGAATGCCAAAGGCGGCGTCAACGGCCGCAAGATCGTCCCCGTGGTGGAAGACAGCCAGTGCACGCCTGACCCGGCCGTCAACGCCGCGAACAAGGTGATTGACCAGGACAAGGTCAAGTTCATCATCGGCGAAGTCTGCTCCAAGGCGTCCATCCCGGTGTCCGAAATCGCCAACGCCAAGAAGGTCATCCAGATCAGCCCCACCTCGACCAACCCGGACGTGACGGTGGGCGCGGGTGGCAAGGTGAAGGATTACATCTTCCGCGCGTGCTTCATTGACCCGTTCCAGGGCCAGGTGGGCGCCAAGTTCGCGCTCGAAACGCTCAAGGCCAAGACGGCCTTTATCATGCTCGACCAGTCCAACGACTATGTCAAGGGCCTCGCCGAGTTCTTTGAGCAGTCGTTCACCAAGGGCGGCGGCAAGATCGTCGGCAAGGAAAGCTATACTTCCAAAGACTCTGACTTTTCGGCCATCCTGGCCAAGGTCGCGGCGGCCAAGCCAGACATGGTCTACCTGCCCGACTATTACAACATCGTGAACCTGGCGACCAAGCAGGCGAAGGAAAAGGGCATCACTGCTCCTTTCATGGGCGGCGATGGCTGGGATTCGTCCGACCTCGACCTCAAAGCAGCGGCAGGCGGTTACTTTACCAATCACTATTCGCCTGAGGACACTCGCCCCGAGGTCGTGAACTTTGTCAAGAACTTTAAGGCCAAGTACAAGGACGCAACCCCCGACGCGCTGGCCGCGCTTGCTTACGACGCGACGAACCTGATGATCCAGGCCATCAAGGAAGCCGGCACGGATGACACCACCAAGGTGGCCCAGGCCCTGGCCAAGATCAGCTTCAACGGCGTCTCGGGCAAGATCACCTTTGATGCCAACCACAACCCGATCAAGTCGGCCACCATCCTCAAGGTCACGGACAAGAAGGTCGAGTTCAACTCGGTTGTGAACCCATAAGTTTCGCTCACCCCGGTTGTCTGGGGTATCGAGTTCTGGAGGGCGGCGTGAGTCGCCCTCCACTCCCGTTCCCCTTACACTTTACCAGCTGGAGAGTGTTGGCACCTGCGCAGCCCAATCTCTCAACAGGCCTGAGCGACAACACTCTCATCCGGAGGTATCACGCCGATGCAACAAGCAGATAATTCCCAATCTGCCTCCTATGCAGCGCGCCGGCCCGGAGCACGCTTGGCGTGGATCGGCCAGAGTTTCCTGGCTCTCCTGGCGCTGGCAGCGCTCTATCTCATCGCCAGCAACGCCATCAAGGACCCGCCGCTCTTTGTCCAGATCGTCATCAGCGGGCTGCAACTGGGTTTTGTGTATGCCCTCATCGCGCTAGGTTATACGATGGTGTATGGCATCGTCCGCCTCATCAACTTTGCGCACGGCGACGTGTTCATGAGTGGCGCGTTCGTCAGCTATTACGCCGTGACGCGCTTCCAGCTTCACCGCTGGCCGGCGTTCATCTTTCCCGGCCTGCCCGAGGGCGTGGTGGTGGTGATCGGCTCGCTGACGGTCGCACTGCTTTCGATGATCGTGTGTCTGCTCATGGCCATCACCATCGAGCGTGTGGCCTACAAGCCACTGCGCGATGCGCCCCGCATCGCCGCGCTCATCACGGCCATCGGCGTGTCTTTCTTCCTTGAATATTACGGGGCTCTGGGCTTTGTCTTTTCGCCCCGCTTTATTCCGTATCAGCGCCCGTTCGAAGTCGTCGCCTGGTACATCAAAGACGGTATCCACCCAGTCGTGCAGGGCCAAGCTCCGCCCCAAGGCAGCATCACCTTCTCTAACATTTTTTTGATCATTGTCATCGCTTCGGTGCTGGTGCAATTGCTGCTCCAATATCTGGTGCGACGCACCAAGATCGGCAAGGCCATGCGTGCCGCCTCATTTGACAAGCCGGCTGCGCGGCTGATGGGCATCAACGTTGACCAGGTGATCTCGTTCACGTTCGCCGTCGGCGCGGCGTTTGCCGGGCTGGGCGGGATGTTGTACGCCGTAGCCTATTCGTCCATCTTTAGCCTGATGGGCGTCTTGCCCGGCCTCAAGGCATTCGTGGCGGCGGTGCTGGGCGGCATCGGCAGCATCCCCGGCGCGTTCGTCGGCGCGCTCATCATGGGCCAGGCTGAAGCATTGACGATGGGTTACATCTCCACGCCTATGCGCGACGCCGTGGCGTTTTCCATTTTGATCATCGTCCTCCTGGTGCGGCCAACAGGTATCTTTGGCGAGCCGGAAAAGGAAAAGGCATAGGAGGCCGCCATGGAACTCGATCTACAAACACTCGCGCTTACACTTGTCAAAATCGCGGCGCTGCTGGCCTGGGTGTATGGCTTGGTCTGGGTCCTGGGTTTTACCAGCAAGCTGGGCAAAGTCGTCAACACCATCATCCGGCTGGCGGGCATCGCCTTGGCCTGGGGCATTATCCAGCTGGCCCTCTCGATCGAAGTGGGCGGCTCGGGGATCTTTAATGACTTTGACCGGGGCTTGTTGTTCCAGGCCTGCACCATCGCCATGGTGTCGCTGGGGCTGAACCTCATCTATGGCTTTAACGGCCAGTTCAGCCTGGGGCAATATGGCTTTTACGGCATCGGGGCGTACGCGGCTGCGGATGTGACCTATCGCTGGACGAATGGCGATGCGCGTGGTCTCCTGGTGCTGGGCATCGGCGTCATCCTGGGCGGACTGATGATTCTGGGGGTAGGCCAGTTGCTCAAGCGATACAAAGGGATGCCGGTGCTTTCGGCGTTCACGCTGTACCTCATCGGCTCGGTGGTTGCCGGCGTCATCGCCGTCGTGGTGGGCAACGCGCTCAACCCGGCGTTCGCTCCCCTGCTAGGAACGATCCAGGCGCCAGGGCCTTGGAACAGCTCGCTGGCGCTCCAGGTCCTACTGCCCTTTGCCGTCATTCTGGCGGGGGCGTTTGCCGCCGAGGTCAGCTTTCTGTTTGGTCTGCCCGTGCTGTCACTGGGCAGCGACTATTTCGGCATCGCCACGCTCGGGTTCACCATCGTCGTCAACACGCTGATGGTCAACTCGGACACCATCCTGCCCTTTCCGGAGATGAAAGGCGGGCGCGGCATGATCGGCATTCCCAAGATCACGACGTGGTTCTGGGCCTTTGTGTTCCTGCTGCTGGTCACGGTCGTGATGCGCAACCTGATTTACTCGAGCCAGGGCCGCGCGATCATGTCCGTGCGGGAGGACGAGACGGCCGCCAAGGCGATGGGCATTGACATCGCCGCTCAAAAGCTGCTGTCGTTCGTCATCGGCAGTTTTTTTGCCGGCATTGGCGGAGGCGTGTACGCGCACTATATCGGCTTCCTCAGCCCAGGCACATTTGACTTTCTTGTCGGGTTCAACCCACTCATCATTATCGTGTTCGGCGGTCTGGGCAGCATGAGCGGCACGCTGGCCGCATCGTTCGGCTGGATGTTTTTCCTGGAAGGGCTGCTGCGCGTCATCCTCGGCCAGATGGGCACCGAAGCGCCCACCTGGCGTTACGTGTTGTATCCCATCACGCTGCTGCTGTTGATGCTGTTGAGGCCGCAGGGTCTGCTGGGCACGGTCGAGTGGGGCTTTCTCAAAGCGCCCTTTATAAAGCCGCGCGCCAAGAGCGAAGCCAACGCTTTAGCGGCCAGTAGCCAGGGAGGCCGACGATGATGCAATCTGCGACTGGGCAGCCACAAGGGACTGTGACTGGGCAGCCACAAGGGACTGCGACTGGGCAGCCACAAGGGACTGCCCCTACCTTGGAAATCAAGAGCCTGACCAAATACTTTGGCGGCTTGCGCGCGGTCAGCGACTTTTCCATGGCCGTGCCGCAAGGCGGGCTGTATGGACTCATCGGCCCCAACGGCGCCGGCAAGACGACGGTGTTCAATATGATCACTGGCTTATACATCCCGTCCGGCGGCGACGTTTTCTTCCAGGGTGAAAACGTCATCGGCATGGAGCCGTTCGAGATCACGCAGGCCGGCATCGGCCGGACGTTCCAAAACATCCGCCTGTTCCCCAACCTGACCGTGCTGGATAACGTGCGCATCGCCTATCATCCGCACGCGGGCTATGGGATGTTCGACGCGATCTTGCGCAACGGCAAGTTCGACGCCAAAGAGCGCGAGCTGACCGAGCTCGCGCAAGAATTTTTGGCGATTTTCAACCTGGAAGGCATCCAGAACGAACTCGCCAAGAACCTGCCTTACGGCCAGCAGCGCCGCGTAGAGATCGCCCGCGCGCTGGCGTGTGATCCCAGGCTGTTGCTGCTGGACGAGCCGGCGGCCGGCATGAATCCTGCCGAGATCGTCACGCTGATGGACCTGATTCACTTTATCCGCGACCGCTTCAAACTGACCATCCTGTTGATCGAGCACCAGATGCGCGTGGTCATGGGCATCTGCGAGCACATCACCGTGATGGACTTTGGCGAAGTGATCGCGCGCGGAAATCCGAGAGAGATCCAGGACAATCCGCAAGTCATCGAGGCGTACCTGGGCAAGGGGGCGACACAAGCGTGATACGTGATACGTGATACGTGATACGTGATTCCCTGCGTATCACTCCTCACGTTTGAGGTGAATATGCTACTCGAAGTCAATGATCTTAACGTTTATTACGGCGCGATTCACGCGCTGCAGGGCATCTCGTTCACCGTCAACGAAGGCGAGATCGTCTCGCTCATCGGCGCGAACGGCGCGGGCAAGTCCACCACGCTGCGCACCGTCTCCGGCCTGCTGCGTCCACGCAAGGGCTATATCAAGTTCAAAGGCCAAGACATCACCATGACGCCCGCCGAGCAAATCGTCACACTCGGCATCAGCCAGGTGCCGGAGGGGCGCAAGATTTTTGCGCCGCTCACCGTGCGCGAGAATCTGGAGATGGGCGCGTATACGCGCAGTGACCCGGCCGAGATCGAACAGTCCATGCAGCGTGTGTTTACCAGCTTTCCGCGCTTGAAGGAGCGCATCAGCCAACTGGGCGGGACGCTCTCCGGCGGCGAACAGCAAATGCTCGCCACCGGGCGCGGGCTGATGAGCCTCCCCACCCTGCTGCTGCTGGACGAGCCTTCGATGGGCCTCAGCCCCATCCTGGTCGAAGAAATCTTTCGCATCATCAAGGAGATCAACTCGCAGGGCACGAGCATTCTGCTGGTGGAGCAGAACGCGCTGATGGCGCTTTCGATTGCTCACCGCGCTTACGTGCTAGAGACCGGGCGCATCGTTTTGGAAGGCGACGCCAGGAAGCTGCGCGAAGACCCCAAGGTCAAGGCGGCCTACCTGGGGGTCCACTAGTCAGGAAACGGAAAGGAGGTGAGGTTATCGGTTCAACCTTCGGACACGTTCACAGAGTAGACAAGCCTTTTCATCTCTTAAGGAGGAGAATATGTCTCGCAAACTGTTCGTATTTGTCGCGCTGTTCACCATTGCTTCGATGGTGTTGACAGCGTGCGGCCAGGCGGCGACGCCGGCACCAACGGCCAGTGTACCGCAAGCGCCTGCGGCTACTCAGCCGCCAGCGCCTACGGCTACTCAGCCGCCAGCGCCAACCGCCAAGCCGCCCGAGCCGACCAAGCCGCCTGCGAAAAAGACGTTCATCTTTGGCGCGCAGGGCGAGCCGGTCTGCCTCGACCCGACCATCATCACCGACGGTATCTCGGGCCGGGTGACCAACCAGATCTTTGAAGGCCTGGTCAAGTTCGACGGCAACACCACGAACGTCGTCCCCAGCCTGGCCGAAAAGTGGGAGACCTCGGCCGATGGCAAGGTGTGGACGTTCACGCTCCGCAAGGGCGCCAAGTTCCACGATGGCACGCCGTTCAACGCCGCCGCGGTAGTCTATAACTGGGATTACTGGTACAACACCAAGAACCCACTGCACAAGGCCCAGGTGGACGCCGGCCAGACCTTTGATTACTATGGAAACCAGTTCGGCGGCTTTGATGGTGATAGCATCATCACCAAGGTCGAAGCGAAGGACGACACCACGGTCGTCTTTACGCTCAAGGACCCGCAAGGCCCATTCCTGAACAACCTGGCCATGTTCGTCTTTGTCTTCTGGAGCCCGACGGCGCTCGAAAAGGCCGGCAAGGATTCCTGCAAGAACCCGGTCGGCACCGGCCCGTTCAAGTTCGTCGAGTGGAAGCCGGACCAGTACGTCACGCTCCAAAAGTTTGCCGATTACTGGGACACGAAGAACGCGGCCAAGGTGGACGAGGTCATCATCCGCGACATCAAAGACAACTCGGCCCGCCTGAACGCTTTAAAGGCCGGCGAGATTCACGGGCTCGAAGGCGTTGAGCCGGATGCTGTCAAGACGGTAAAGAGCGATCCCAACCTGCAACTCATCCTACGTCCTGCCAACAACACCGGCTATGTGGCCTTCAACTATAACGTCAAAGAGCTCCAGAATGTCAAAGTGCGCGAAGCGTTTGCGCATGCCATCAACAAAAAGGCCGTCGTGGATGCCTTTTATGCTGGTAATGGCTTGGTGGCCAAGGAATTCATCCCGCCGTCCCTGTGGGGCTACAATGACAAGGTCACCGACTATGAATACAGCGTTGACAAGGCCAAGGCTCTGTTGGCCGAGGCCGGCTTTAAGGATGGCCTGAAGGAAATCACCTGGGCGGACGGTAAAAAGACGCCGCTCGAGTTCTGGTACATGCCGGTTTCGCGCCCGTACTTCCCGACGCCCAAGGACATCGCCGAGGCCATCGCCGCTGACCTGGCCAAGGCCGGCATCCAGGTCACGCTCAAGACCGTAGACTGGTCAGTCTACCTCGACCAGCGAACCAAGGGCCTAATGCCGTTGTACATGCTGGGCTGGACCGGCGACAACGGCGACCCGGACAACTTTGTCTGCTACTTTTTCTGCCTGGACGCTAAAGACACACCGAAAGCGATGGAAGGGTTCTTTGCCGACAAGGAAGTCTCGGACCTCCTGAAGAAAGCCGCTACGACGGTCAAACAGGCCGATCGCACGCCGCTGTACCAGCAAGCCGAGCAGATGATTCACGACAAAGTGTTACGGGTCTTTATCGCCAACAACCAGCCGCCGTTGGCCTTCTCCGCCAAGGTCAAGGGCTATATACCCAACCCGACCGGCACCGAGTACTTTAACACGGTCGAGGTTGCCCCGTAGGATTTTCGTTTTCACGGTTGGCGGCGGAGACTCTGTCCGCCGCAACCTGCGCTTGAGAGGAGCGCCCGCTTGAGCGCGATGTCGTGCCTGCGCCGAGGCGTGGCGCTCCTCTCAGTTTTCCTACAGGAGCCGTGTGGTCGGATATGTCTTTCGCCGCATCCTATCAACCGTGCCGGTTCTCCTGGGTGTTTCCATTCTGATTTTCAGTTTCATTCACATGATCCCCGGCGACCCGGCCCAGGCGATGCTGGGCGAGCGTGCCACCCCCGAGAGCCTCGCGCGCGTCCGCGCCAGCCTGGGCCTGGACAAGCCTATCTGGCAGCAATACCTGATTTACATGGGCAAGGTACTGCGGGGTGACCTGGGCACTTCGATTCTGCGTCAAGACCCCATCACCCAGCAATTGTTGATCCGTTTCCCTGCCACGGTAGAGTTGAGCGTGACCGCCATGCTCCTGGCGCTCTTGTTCGGCATCCCAGCCGGTGTGTTCTCGGCTGTCAAGCGCAACTCGTGGTTCGATAACGGGACGATGCTGCTTTCGCTGGCGGGCGTCTCGATGCCGATTTTCTGGCTGGGCTTGATGATGCAGACACTGTTCAGCGTCATCTTGCGCTGGTTTCCCACCAGCGCGCAACTGACGGCCACGCTCGAGTTCAAGTCGGTCACTCACTTTGTCCTGATTGACGCCATCGCACAGGGCAACGGCGTGGTGCTCTTGGATTATTTGCGGCACCTGGTCATGCCAGCCTTTGCCTTGAGCACGATTCCGCTGGCGACGATTGCCCGCATGACGCGCTCTTCCATGCTGGACGTGTTGGGGCAAGATTATGTGCGGACGGCCTGGGCCAAAGGCTTGCGTTTCTCCACGGTCGTGCTCAAGCACGCGCTCCGCAACGCGCTGCTGCCGATCGTGACGGTAGGCGGCCTGCTCGTCGGGCGACTCATGGCGGGCGCCATCTTGACCGAAACGGTCTTTTCGTGGCCTGGCATCGGGCGTTGGCTGTTCGATTCGATCGGGGCGCGCGATTATCCCATCGTGCAGGGCGTGACGCTGTTTGTCACCTCGGTGATCGTGTTGGTCAACCTGCTGGTGGATATTTCGTACGGCTTGCTCGACCCGAGGATTCGTTTGCAGTAAAGGCCCTAAAGGTCTGCGAGACCTTTAGGGCCTTGGGGCAATCTATGAGCCAAGTCACTTTTGACGAAATCAGTAAGCGCGCTGACGCCATTACGACCCCCGTTCGCAGCCCGCTGGCGGTGGTGCTGCGCCGGCTCGTGCGCCATCGCTCCGCGCAGATGGGGGCGGGGCTTCTCTTGTTCTTTCTGTTGGTGGCCGCGCTCGCGCCCATCGTCGCGCCGTACGACGCGACGACCGACTCGAACCCGGTCAACCGATTAAAGCCGCCCAGCGTGGAGCATCCATTCGGGACGGACTCGCTCGGGCGCGACGTGATGCTGCGCATGGCGCACGCCGCGCGCGTCTCGATGGCGCTGGGGGTGATCGCCACAGTTGCCGCCCTGGTCATCGGTGTGCTGATCGGGTTGGTGTCCGGCATGAGCGGCGGCTGGTTGGATAACGTGCTGATGCGCCTGATGGACATCCTGCTGAGCATCCCGGACATGCTGCTGGCTATCGTCGTCGTGGCGATCTTGGGGCCGGGCTTGACCAACACCATGCTGGCAATCAGCGTGGTCAACATTCCCGGCTATGCGCGGCTGGCGCGTTCGATGGCGCTCTATTTGCGCGAACAGGATTTCATCCTGGCCTCGCGCAGCCTGGGCGTTGGGGAGTGGAGTATTTTGATGGAGCACACGCTGCCCAACAGCCTCTCGCCCATCATCGTGCAGGCCACGCTGGGTGTGGCGGGGGCGATCCTGGAAGCAGCGGCGCTCGGCTTTTTGGGCCTGGGCCAGCAGCCGCCCTGGCCGGAATGGGGCGCGATGCTTTCGGATTCGGCCAAGTTCCTGAACGCGGGCGCGTGGTGGGCGCTCACCTTTCCGGGCCTGGCGATCATGTTGAGCGTGCTGGGATTCAACCTGTTGGGCGATGGGCTGCGCGATGTGCTCGATCCACGTCTGAAGCGATGATGAGTCGATATGACTAGAGACAACAAACTCCTCCAAGTCAAAAACCTCAAGACCTACTTTTTCACCGAAGACGGTGTGGTGAAAGCTGTTGACGGCGTGGACTTTTACCTCAACCGAGGCGAAGTGCTGGGGCTGGTGGGCGAATCCGGCTGCGGCAAATCGGTCACGTCGCACTCGATCATGCGCCTCATCGGCCAGCCCGGCAAGATCGTCGGAGGCGAAATCTGGTTCGACGGGCACGACCTGGCCAAGCTCTCCGAGAGAGAGATGCGCCGAATTCGTGGCAACCGCATCTCGATGATCTTTCAGCAACCCACCTCTTGTCTCAACCCGGTGTTCAAGGTGGGCGACCAAATTTCCGAAGTGATGGACATTCATCAAAGCCTGGGCAAAGAAAGGGGTTGGGCCCGCGCTACCGAGTTGCTCAAGATGGTGGGCATCCCCGAGCCTGAAAAGCGGGCGCACTCGTATCCGCACGAGATGTCAGGCGGGATGGCCCAACGGGTGATGATCGCGATGGCGCTGGCGTGCGTGCCAGATCTCTTGATCGCCGACGAACCGACCACCGCCCTCGATGTGACGATCCAGGCGCAAATCCTGAGCCTGATGCGAAACCTGCATCAGAATATGGAAACCTCGATCATCCTGATCACGCACGACCTGGGCATTGTGGCCGACATGTGCGACCGAGTGGCTGTGATGTACGCTGGGCGCATCGTCGAACAGACGGACGTGCGGACGCTGTTCAGGAACCCCCAACATCCCTACACACGCGGCCTGATCGGCTCGGTCCCGGTGCTGGGCCTGGTGAAAGACGAACTGGAAGTGATCCCTGGCACGGTGCCAAACCTGGTTGACCTGCCGCCAGGCTGCCGCTTTGCGCCGCGCTGTCTTCCCCGGCTGGAACGCCAACTTGCGAAATGCGCCGAGCAAGAGCCGGAGCTGCTGCCGATTGCTCCCAATCACGCCGTTCGCTGCTGGCTGTACGAATGATCGAATGACGAGCAAAGATCTATGCCCGACAAGAATCTGATAGAAGTCAAGCATCTCAAGAAATACTTTCCGGTCCATGGCGGAGTATTGCAGCGTGTCCAGGCCTGGGTGCAAGCTGTAGACGACGTCAGCTTTACCGTGCGGCAAGGCGAATGCCTGGGCCTGGTGGGAGAATCCGGCTGTGGCAAGACGACGGTCGGGAGAACCCTCCTGCGTCTGATCCCCGCCACATCCGGCCAGGTCCTCTTTGAAGGACACGACGTGTTCGCGCTCAAAGGCCGTGACCTCAAGGACCTGCGGCGCGATATGCAGATTATCTTCCAGGACCCGTATTCCTCGCTCGATCCCCGCATGCCCATCGGCGAGAGCATCGGCGAAGGGCTGAAGGCGCACGGCCTGAAGGAGGCCCGCCAGCGCAACGAGATCGTGGTGAACATGCTGCGCAAGGTGGGCATGGAAGAGTACCACTCCCGGCGTTACCCGCACGAGTTTTCCGGCGGGCAGCGCCAGCGCATCGGCATCGCCCGCGCGCTGGCGACACAGCCCAAGTTCATCGTGTGCGACGAGCCGGTCAGCGCGTTGGATGTCTCCATCCAGGCGCAAGTGCTCAATATTCTGCGCCAGCTCCAACGCGAATTCAAGCTGACCTTTCTGTTCATCGCGCACAACATGAGTGTCGTCGAGCATATCAGCGACCGCGTGGCGGTGATGTATGTGGGCAAGATTGTCGAGCTGACAGACCGCGTGACATTGTTCAATAACCCACAGCACCCGTACACGCAGGCGCTCATGTCGGCGATCCCCATCCCCGACCCTGACCTGAAGCGCGAGCGCATCGTGTTGACCGGCGATGTGCCCAGCCCGCTCCGGCCGCCGCCAGGCTGTCGTTTCCACACGCGCTGCCCTGTAGCGTTCGACCGCTGCAAGGTGGAAGAACCGCCATTGGTTGACCTGGGTGGCGAGCACTATGCCGCCTGCCATCTGCGCCAGCCGGAAGCTTAGCCAGCCTGTGTGGCGGCTTGCGTTCTGTGGGTTGCCCTGGACCATCACAAAAGATTGCCCCACCCTCAGCCTATGATCACCGCACTCGTCCTGGCCGCCGGGCTCTCCCGCCGAATGGGAACGAACAAGCTCCTGTTGCCCTTCAAGGAACGCACCGTCCTCGCTCAGGTCGTTTCCGTGTTGCAAGATTGCCCGCTCGATGAGATAATTGTTGTCATTGGGCATGAGCGGGACAGGGTTAAAGACTCCATCAGCCGCCATATTACCCAACGTGGTGGCTTGCGCTTTGTTTACAATCCCAACTATGCTGGCGGCGACATGTTATCGTCCATTCAAGCCGGACTGGCAGCGCTGCATAATGATTCACGTTGTGAAGCGGCGCTCGTCGCGCTGGGCGACCAGCCGCAAATCGAGCAGCGCATCGCCGAGCAAGTCATCGCCGCGCACGAACCGGGGAAGGTTATCATTCCCAGCTTTAACCGGCACGGCGGCCATCCGATTTTGATTGACCGGGCGTGCTGGCCCGACGTCCTCGCCCTCCCCATTGGCGCAAGCCTGCGTGATGTATGGCGTGCCCATCCAAGCTGGCTGCGGTATGTAAAAGTGAATACGGAAACCGTCCTACGTGATATGGACACGCCGGATGAGTATCGCCGGCTGGTCAGTCCCAATGCGTAGACAAGCTCGAGGCACTCGGCCAGGGTCACCAGGCTGATCCGACGCCGCCAGCCGACCGAAACAAAGAGAGATGACGATGGCAAATGAATCCGAACTGCTTACGCAAATAAGAGACCTCCAGGCCCAACTGGCAAGCGCCCAGGCGGAACAATGGAAGCTCATCCGGCTGGTGTGCCACGAATTGCGCCTGCCGCTTAGCTCCATCAAAGGCTACAACGACCTGATGCTGCTGACGGGGCCCATCAACGACCAGCAAAAGGATTTTGTCACGCGCATCAAAAAAAACGTAGGGCGCATGACGGGCATGATCACCCATCTGCACGAGCTGGCTCATATGGGCGAAGGTCGCTTTTCATTAAAGCTGGCGCCCGTCTCACCCGCCGAGGCCATCGAAAAGGTCTGCCGGGAGATGCAGACGCTCGCCAGCGAACGCGGCAACACGCTCACGGCCAGCGTGCCGGACTCTGTGCCCGCCGTTCAAGCAGACCGCGAGCGGCTGAACCAAGTCCTGCGCATCTTGATAGAGAATGCGCTCATGTACACGCCGGGCGGCGGTCAGGTCACCGTGGCCGCCGGCCCGCCGGATGAGGGCCTGGTTCAAATCACCGTGGCTGACACCGGCATCGGCGTAGCGGAGACCGAACGGGATCAACTCTTTACGCTGTTCTTTCGCGGCGATGTGCCGCTGGTGCGCGACCAGGTGGGCGCGGGGATGAACCTCTATATGCTGCGCCGCTTTGTCGAGCACATGGGTGGGACGTATGGCGTCGAATTCCCGGCCGAAGGCGGCTCGCGCTTTTGGGTAAGGTTGCCCGTGGCGAGTTGAAAGGAAACGCAAGCGGCATAGGGAGCGAGAGGCTTTGCCTGACAGAAACTCGACCACTCTGCAAGTTTCGTGCGTCCAACTGCACTGGGCCAGGTCCATCGAGTTCAACTTGCAACGAACGCTTCAATACGTGCAAGCCGCCGCAGAGGATGGCAGCCGGGTCGTTCTATTCCCCGAAGCAACACTGACGAGCTATTACTTTCCGTATGTGGCCGAATTGCCGCCCCAGTCGGTTCAGGCCGCGCTCGACCGGACCTGCCAGGCCGCCGCCGAGCACCATATCTGGGTCATTGTGGGAACCATCAGGAAAACGCCTGACCGCTTTCTGAACCTGGCGCACGTGATTGACCCCAACGGGACCATCGTGCACGAATACGCCAAGATCAACCTGGCCGGCCGGGACGAGAAAAAGTATTGCCGGGGCGGCGACAAGCTGTCGTTGTTCGACCTCGATGGGATTGTATGTACGCTGGTGATCTGCCGCGATGGGCGGCATCCAGAATTGTATCGCCTGCCGGCGATGGCCGGCGCGCAAGTGCTCTTTCATCCTTCGTGCAGCTCGGACGAGATTGAGGCCGTGGCATGGAAACGCGTTTCCGGGCGCGCCCAGCAGCCAGTCGGGCCAAACTCGAAGCTCTTTCACTGCGTCGCCAACACGGTCGGCCAATCACCCGACGGCAAGCAAACGTCCAGCGGCGGGTCATTCATCCGCGAACCGAGCGGCATTCCATTGGCCGAAGCGGGTTACTATCAAGAAGAAATGATCACGGCGGTGCTGGACCTGGCACGCGCCGACCGGTCGTACGTGCTGGACAGCCTCCAGAACCCGCCGTTCCTGCGCGAGTATTGGCGCGAAATGGTTGAACAAGTCAAGGCGCGGGCAAACCTCAAACCCGAGTAAGCGCTGGCGTCATTCATGGAGTGATCAGATGGACAACCCGTCACTCTCAAATCTGGGCGTCACCGACGAATATCTCGGCGCGGTGTTTAGCGCCCACTCGCTCAGAACCTCGCGCGTCGTCTCGCTCTACATCGCCATCCATTTTTCCGTGATCGGCTTGAGCCACCACTTTGTATTGCCGGAGCCGGTGTCAACCCAGATGATGACGGTGGCGTTTGCGTCGGCATTGGCGGGGCTGGGATTCTATGTCGTCCTGCGGCGCCGGCCCATCGCGCCCCGCTGGGCCAATCCCATCGCCGCCGCACTCGTGGGCATCGGGCTAGTGAACGTTCTCTGCCATCTCTACCTCACCGCCGACCCCCTGCAAACCACCAGCCTCATGTTAATCGTCATCGCGTGCGGGATGCTGCCGCTGTCCACGCGGTGGTTCGCCTCGCTTCTGGGCGTCACATTTGGCGGCTGGCTGCTGATGATTGTGCGGCTGCCGCCGTCGCCCCTGTGGCTGCATTTCGGTTTCGGCATGGTCTCGGCCGTAGCGCTGTCCATCATCGGCCACCTCGTGTCCGTGCGCACCTTTATGGAGCGCGAACGATTGCGCGCGCAGACCGAGTCATTGTTGCTCAATATCTTGCCCCGGCCCATCGCCGAACGCCTCAAGCGCGGCGAGCACGTCATCGCCGATGATTTTTCAGAGGTCACGGTCCTCTTTGCCGACATTGTGAACTTTACGCCGCTCTCGGCTGAAATGTCGCCCAAGGAACTGGTGTTATTGCTCAACGCAGTATTTTCCGAATTGGACCAATTGGCCGACAAGTACGGGCTGGAAAAAATCAAGACGATTGGCGATGCCTACATGGTCGTGGGCGGCTTGCCGGTTCCCCGCGCCGATCATGCCGAGGTGATCGCGGATATGGCGCTCGATATTGAACAGACGCTGGCGCACTTTTCACGCAAGAACGGCGAGCCGCTTTCAATGCGCATCGGCATTCATATCGGGCCGGTCGTCGCCGGCATCATCGGCGTCAAAAAGTTCAGCTACGACCTGTGGAGCGACACGGTCAACACTGCCAGCCGCATGGAGTCGCATGGCCTGGGCAGCCACATCCAGGTCACGGAAACGGCGTATGAACGGCTCAAAGACAAATATGTGCTGGAAAAGCGCGGCACGATTCCGGTCAAAGGGAAAGGCGACATGGTGACGTACTTTCTCGTCGGGAGAAAGACGCTATCGGCGGCCTAGCGGCTTGTCGGAGAGGCAACTTTGTAGGGCGGCTTTCCATAGCCGCCGCGCTGGGGGGCAGGTATGGAAACCTGCCCTACAAGGGGCTCCCCGACAGGCTGCTAGCGCGAGTGAAACCACGATGACAGAATTTGACCGCCAGAGTGCTGAGGAACGCGCTCGCTGCCTGCGGTCGCTGCCGCTGGACGAGCTGTTCGACCTGGCCCAGGTCAAGCGACGCAAGGCAGGGCTGGCACATCCCCAACTTGTGCGGCGAAGGGTGCGTGCAAGACCTGGCGCGCAGCCACGGCTTCACCCTCGTCAGCGACCGCGATCTCACGCCGCACCTGCGCCTGCGCACGCTGCCCAACCGATCGGCAACGGCGCTGCTCGCGGCGGGCCACCGCTTGCCCATCCGCCACACCAGCGTGCCGAGCATGACGGGTAGCCTGGCACTGCAACATTGCCTCAAGCTGGGACTCGTGCAGTATCGCTTCCTCGTGTCCGAAAAGCAAAACTGACCTGGCCCCATGACCAAGACCATCTCGCTGCTGACAAGCGGCACACGCGGGGATGTCCAGCCGACTATCGCGCTCGGCCTGGGCTTGCAGAGCGCGGGCTATCGCGTACAGATCGCCACGCACGCCAGCTTTCGCGCATGGGTCGAACGATACGGCCTGGCGTTCGCGCTCGTTGACGGCAACCCCAGCGAGTTGATGACGCGGCCCGGCGGGCAATCGGCGCTCACGTTCGACGGCAACTGGCTGCGCAGCGCCCGCGCCACGCTCGGCTATATGCAGGAGGCGCGGCCGATATACGAGCGGATGCTGACAAGCGCGTGGCAAGCGTGCCAGGGTAGCGATGCCGTTATCTTCGGTCTGCCCACGACGTGGGGCATACACATCGCCGAAGCGCTACACATTCCGTGCCTGGGATGCTTCCTTCAGCCGTTTAGCCGCACGCGAGAGTTTCCCAGCGCACTCGTACCTTCCACATTCTCACTCGGCCCAGCGTACAACTGGTTGACGCACCTGGCTGTCGAGCAGGCGCTGTGGCAGCCCTGGCGCAGCATCATCAATCGGTGGCGTCGCACCGTGCTTCACCTGCCGGCTGTGTCGCTCGCGGGGCCTCGCCTGCAAGCTCCTCTCTTGTATGGTTTCAGCCCTGAAGTCGTACGACACCCGGCTGACTGGCCCAACTCGGACGTGATCACGGGCTATTGGTTTCTGGATGAACCGTCCGAATGGACGCCGCCCGCGGAGCTCGTCCGCTTCCTCAAGGCAGGTCCACCGCCCGTGTACATCGGCTTTGGCAGTCCAGGGACACGACAGCCGCTCGAAATAGTTGCCAGCGTCGTGCGCGCGCTCGAGACGCATCGCTTGCGCGGGGTGCTCGCACTGGCAAGTGAAATCGAAAACTTGCCGCTGCCCGATACCATCTTGCCGATCGCAAAAGCGCCACACGCGTGGCTGTTTCCGCGCGTGGCCGCCGTCGTCCATCATGGGGGAGCCGGGACGACTGCCGCGAGCTTGCGCGCCGGCGTGCCAACACTCGTCACGCCGCTGGCGGTGGACCAGTTCTTTTGGGGCAAACGGGTGGAAGCGCTGGGTGTGGGACCGCGTCCGGTTCCACAGCGGTCGCTTACCGCGGCAAGACTGGCGCACGCACTCGAGCAAGCAACACAGACTGAAGCGATGCGAGCGCGCGCACAAGCCTTGGGCAAAGCGATTCAAGCAGAGGACGGCGTACAGCGCGCCGTCGAGATCATTCGCTCGAGGGTGTAATCAGGACAGGCTCGGGCGAGCGTCTCAGCGCCACCCACGCAATCACCCAGGCCGTTGCCGCAAAAACACTGCCCAACCCATAGGGCGCGCCGACGCCGACGAACTCGAATGACAGGCCCGCCAACGTCGGGCCGATGATCATCGTCAGGCTGAGCAGCGCCTGCGAGCCACCCATCAAGCGGCCCTGCCCACCCGCATCCACTCGACGCGAGACCAGCGCGGTCAGCGAGGGGATACTGACGCCGCTGCCCAGCGCCGCCAGCCCTACGACCGGGTACATCAGCCAGTCTTGCCGTGCGAGGGCAATTCCCGCCAACGCCAGTGCCAGCAACCCTAGCCCACCCACAGCCAGACGCTTTTCGCCCAGGCGCGGCTGAATCCATCGAAACAGCACCCCCTGCACAAGCACAGCGCACGTGCCCACGTAAGCAAAGAACACGCCGTTGTGCAGCGTGTTCCATCCAAAGCGGGCTTGACTGTAGAGCGGGAAATTGGTCTGCAAGCCAGAGAACGCCAGGTTCAGCGTAAAGATCGAAACCAGCAACCAGCGGATGGGGGCCGGGCGAAACAAGTCCATCAGTTGAGCCGCCGAGTTGAGCGCCCGCCACGCAGGCGCTGAGGTTCGGCGTTCGACCGGCAACGACTCGGGCAAGACAAACAAACCAAAGATCACGTTGGAAAGCGCAATCGCGCACGCGAGGAACGCCGGGAGGCTCAACCCGTGGGCGCTCAGCAATCCGCCGAGCGCCGGACCGGCCATCAATCCCAATCCAAAGGCCGCGCCCACCAGGCCCATGCCGCGCGCTCTCTCTTCCAACGAAGTCACATCTGCGATATAAGCATACGCCGTGGTCAGGTTGCCGCCCGTGATGCCGTCGAGCATGATCGCCGCAAAGATCACGGCGAGCGAGCCGGCCAGGCCAAGCATCAGATACGCCATCGCAGTGCCCAGCAAACAGACCAGCAACACTGGCCGCCGGCCATAGCGATCCGACAGCGCGCCGATGGCCGGGCCACTGATCAATTGCATCAATGCGTACAGCGAACCGAGCGCGCCCGCCGCCGTCGCCCCACCCTGCTGGCGTTGGACGAAGAAAGGCAGCAGCGGCACGACCATGCCATAGCCAAGCAGATCAACAAAGACTGTGATAAAGATGAAAAGCAGCGGAGAAAAACGTGTTGGTTTTCTCACGCTTTGATCATATACGCTTTGTACGTAGCATCACTGCGACCGGGGATATGGGTCTCGACCAACTCGACGCCGGGCGCAGCCAGTACTAGCATGCCAATCTGGCGCGAAAGCTCCATCACCGGGTCGAGCGCCAACAATTCCTCGCGATTGAAAAACTGCGCCCCGTCCACTTCATGACCGTCAGGCACAGGCTCGCCCTCATCACAGCGCACGCGGAACCCCACAAACACCGCCCCACCCTCTTCCGTGAAGCGCGTCCGCACCGAGACGATGCCGCACGGCTCGCCATGCAATCCCGCTTCCTCTTCCAACTCGCGCACCGCCGCCCGGTCGAGCGTCTCGTCGTGCTGGGCATAGCCGCCGGGCAAGGTCCACATGCCACTCCGCTGACCGTAAGCATAGCGCACGAGCAGCACACGCTCGTCGCGCACGACGACGGCACTGACTCCTACATCCCAGGTTTTATCCGACATTCAGGCTGACCCCATCGAGCGCGAACACATCGCCCGCAGGGTGAACGGCGATCTGCCCCTGCGAATAAATCGTCACATCGCCCGGCCCGGCTACGCGCCAGGTCGAGCCGTCCCACATCAAGTTGGTCCGTTCGACAATGCCGAGGAGAGTAACCTCCTGACCGAGGGCACCCTGCAAGGTCTTGACCCACTCGCTGCCCGCGCGATGATGCGGGATGACGGCTGCGCGCTTGACCAGGCCGAGCGCCGTTTCGATGCGACGCGCATAGGGATTCCACAGCGCCTCACACAACACCATCGCGCCCGCGCTTGCACCCGCCAGCACCGCGCCGCTCTGCCAAGCCTCCAGAATCGTTTGCCAGGCGAGGCCGCCACGCATACAGCGCAGCAAATAACCCGGGTCGCCGCCTGCGATGTAAATTAACTGCGCCGATTCCAGTTGCGCCGCCAGTGCCGGATCGTTGGCGGTCGCTGTGTCCACTATCATCACGCCGAACGCGTTCGCGCCCAGACGAGAAAAATGCCGCACACCGTTCGCGGCAGCCATGCGCGGCGAACCCTCCGCCGCTGCCGCCGTCGGCAGGATCGCCACTCGCGCGCCTGCGCCGCCGGCCGCATCAACCAACACGCGGTCGGCGTCCTCGCAACCTGGTTGAAACTCGGCTCCACCTGCCAGCGCTAGCCAGCCTGCCATTCAGTCTGCCCCCGGTCACTTGCCACGTCCCGCATCAGATCCAAAATACCTTGGCTCGTGAAGGCTTGCGGGTAAAGTAGGACAAGTTGGCAACTTGTCCTACACAGGCTCCACAAAAGTGCCATTCTGCAAATCTCGCAGCGCCTGTTCGATCTCTTGTCGCGTATTCATGACGAACGGGCCATAGCGGGCGACCGGCTCGCGCAGCGGCTGACCCGAAACGAGCAGAAACCGGACGGGTTGATCCGCTGTCACCACTCTGACATAGTCTCCATCGTCAAACACGACAAGTTTGAGATGAGAGTACGTCTTGCCCGTCCCGGCATCCGTGACGCCAAAAGCTCCCTCGCCTTCAAACACATAGGCAAAGGCCGTATGTCCGCGCTCGATCGAGTGCAAAAAAGTGGCGTGGGCCGGCAGCGACACATCCATATAGGTTGGCTGCGCCGCAATCTCGGTCACTGGCCCGCCGACGTTATCCACCGTCCCGGCGATGACGCGAATTCTCGTTCCGTCCTCTCGGCGGATTTCGGGGATGAGGTTGGAAGGAATTTCCTGGTATCTCGGCCGGGTCATTTTGAGTTTGGCTGGCAGGTTGACCCAGAGTTGGAACCCGGCCATTCTGCCATCGCGTGGCTGGGGCATTTCCTCGTGCATAATCCCGCGCCCGGAGGTCATCCACTGCACATCGCCCGCCTCGATGCTGCCGGCATTGCCCAGGCTATCTCGATGGGTTACGACACCTTCGAGCATATACGTGACGGTCTCGATGCCGCGATGCGGGTGCATGGGAAAGCCCCGAACATAATCGGCCGGGTCATTGGAACCAAAATGATCCAACAGCAGAAATGGGTCGAGGTAATCCAACCCGCCACTCAACGGCATACTGCGCTTGAGCCGCACCCCGGCGCCTTCGAGGACAGGCTGCGGCGTCACACCGGTTTTTACTTGCCTCGGTTCTGCGCTCATTTGTTCCTCCCCCTCTCTACCATACTCTACACACGAATCCTGCCAAACAAGACAACGCGCTGGCTGCTTTGTCAGCGCGCTTACAATACCCACATCTCGCGAGTTTTTTCGACCGGGTCCAGATGCCTCAACCGGCAGAGCTATGATACCACAAACGGGCGTTGCTGCCGGTGGGCTTGCGTTTCGACGCTCAGTGCTCAGACCATGCGCGACATGATTGCCAGATGGCGGGATCAGGATGCATCGGATAAGAACGGATAAGCAGATTACTCGGCGGGATTGCCACGGCTCAAGAATTCATCCACCGTCAGCCCGGCCTCTCGAATGATAGCGCGGAGTGTGCCGCGCGACACGTTGCCCGGATGATGTGGAACGGTCGTGTAACGGTGCGTTTGCGGGTTGTACCAGATTTCGTGGCTGCCTTTCGCTTGTCGGTCAAAGACAAATCCAGCCGCCTTGAGTCGGCGGGTCACGTCTCGATAGGCCATGGTCGGCAGGCGGCTCAAGCTTGCGCTCCTTCCAGGGCAATACCGACCGGCACCTTGGTCGTCATCTTGCGCTGACGGCGCTTGAGCGCAGTTTTGATCTTGGGTGGCAGAGGATCGCCGTGTTCAAGATACGATTCGATCAACTTGCGAGCAACGTCCTGAGCAATCTCCATCGTCTCAGCCACTGTGCGGCCTTGGGCAACGAGACCTCGCAAATCAGGGCTGGTTGCCAGATAACCGCCTTCTTCTAGCGGTTCAATTTCAATGCTCAGGAAAAACTCGCTCATGACACTTCTCCTCATCCTGCTCACATCATCATCATACTCTCATCATACTGAGAAAACGTCAAGTTGTCAACGTGAAAATGCCCGATGACTGCGTCCTTTGAACCCGCGTATCTCGAACTCGCCCGCAGCAGTGTCGTCAGTATACACGACACACGAATCCTTTGAGATATTCCGACTCGGGCAGCGTCGCCAGGATCGGATGGCAGCTTGCCTGCCCGAGCTTTTCGACGATCTGCACATCGCGCCCGGCTTCGAGTGAGGCGCTAAAGACGATCTTTTGAAACAGGTCCGGCGAGACGAGGCCGGAACACGAGAACGTCGCCAGGATTCCGTCCGGTCTCAGGATGTTCATTGCCACCCGGTTAATGTCCTGGTAGCCCCGTGCGGCGCGTTTGAGCTGTTGATCGTTCTGCGCAAACTTGGGTGGATCAAGGATAATGGCATCGAACAGCCGCCCCTCCGCGCGGAAGCGGCGCAGTTCGGCAAACACATCGCCTACGACGTACTCTACACTTGTGTCACTTTGAGCCGCAAAGTGGCGAGGGGTCTCTGCCTTCAGTGACGGAGATTCCTCGCTGCGCTCGGAATGACAGGATTGCGCTTGATTCAACTCGACGTTTCGACGCGCGATATTGAGCGCATCCGCCGAGGTATCCACATTCGTCACGCGCCTGGCTCCGACGGACATGGCATACACGGCGAACGCGCCCGTGTAGGCAAAGCAGTTCAGCACCTCGCGCCCGCGCAGGTAGGGCGCGACCTTGCGGCGATTATCGCGCTGGTCAAGGTAAAAACCCGTCTTGTGCCCACGCTTGACATCCACCAGGAAGCGCAAGCCATTCTCGCGGATTTCCACGAGGTCAGGCGGCTCGTCACCCGACAACACGCCCGTCGTCTGTGCCAAGCCTTCCTTCGCGCGCACGTCCACATCACTGCGCTCATACACTCCCCGCGCGTAGGGCAAGTTGGCAACTTGTCCTACAATTTCCTGCTTCCACCGCTCGGCGCCCGTCGTCTGCGGCAAGCCTTCCTTCGCGCGCACGTCCAACACTCCGCGCGCGTAGGGCAAGTTGGCAACTTGCCCTACAATTTCTTGCTTCCACCGCTCGGCGCCCAGTGTGAGGAATTGCATCACGAGCCAATCGCCGTAGCGGTCTACGATCAAGCCCGGCAAGCCATCACTGTCAGCACTGACCAGGCGATACGCCGTCGTGTCGCCGCTCGATGCGAGCAGCGCGCGCCCGGCCATCGCGCGCTCCAGCCTCGAGCGCCAAAAGGCCTCATCAATCGCTTCGTCCTGCTTCCACGTCAACAGGCGGACGACGATCTGCGACTGGCGGTTGAGCATCCCGCGCGCCAGCCACGTTCCATCGGACGCGACCACGTCAACGACATCGCCATCGGTCACATCGCCCTTGACGCGCAGCACCGCGCCGGAAAAAATCCACGGGTGATGCTGGCGGATAGGCTTGTCACGACCCGGCTTGAGGATGACGTCGGCCATCACAAACTCCATTACGAGTCAAACACCAAGCGTCAAACGTCATGACATTTCACGCTTGACGTTTGACGCTTGACAGATTATACCCCGACCGTGACGATACGCAACCAGCGCCCGGCCAGTCCCCTTGGTCCTTTAACACGCACAGCGGTCATTCGCCATCTGAGAGAGCGCTCAAGAACATCTCTGCGATGATTTCGGCGCCGAGAGCATTCAGATGGATGCCGTCGAGTGTAAAGTGCAATCCCCGCTCGGCGGCCTTTTCGTTGATCCGCCCATTGTCCCTCAGCACCAGGGCATCCAGGGCCACGCGAATCACGCTCCTGGGCAAATAGCCCGATATGCGTTTGCCGCTCAGCTTTTGGACAAAGGCCGTCCGCACGTCCAGATATTCGACCCGGTCACACTGCGACGCCATTTCCTCAATCGCACGTGACAATACCCCAAGCTCGCGGTTCCACGGGCTGTGGATGTCTTCTCCCTTCAACAACGGCGATACCGCGATCACCCTGCGCGCCTGACGGCGCAAGAGATCGAGCATAGCCTGATAATACCATCGAAACTCGTCAAGACTCTTGGAGTGAGGCTTGCGCGCAAGAGCGCTGACGACCTGGAAGGTCCATGGGCTTCCACCGACGATATCGTTCACGCCAACCCATAGACAGGCTATGTCGAACGGCTCGCCCCAGCACAGTCTGGACAGCCGGCGATACAGGCTGACGGCGGTATCGTTTCCCTCGCCTAGATTGACGAGCGTATGCCCCGGCAGCTTGAGGCGCAGAACCTCTACGTAAGAGCTGCCCGGTCTGCCCCGGGTCAGGCTGTCCCCAGCAAACACAATCCTCATCGGCACATCTCCCGGTATTGGCATGCACTGACGTGCACTGGCGCGAGATTATAGGACCCGGCCTGCAAATGTCAAAGCTCGCGTTGCGCTACACCCCCCGAATGTGCCCCCACAATGTGCCCTTCGGTAGACGACACTGCATCCCTTTGTGTCATATCCTGACAGCATCAGAAATCAAAACAGCGAGGTACAAAATGCTGCAGCAAGCCTGGTATTCGTTGGGACGTATCGCAGTCGCTTCATACGCACAGTTGATGCTGAAAATGGACATCGCGTGGCACACGCCGCTGCCCGGCGGGCCCAAGATCATTGCCGCCAATCACCCGACCACGGCAGATCCGATTTGGATCACGCGGTTGACCTCAGAGCCGATGCACATCCTCATCACCGAGATGTGCTTCAAGGTTCCGCTGGTGGGGCGCTCGCTGCGGATAGCGGGTCATGTGCCGGTGGCTGACGGCCATGGGCGAGCGGCTTTTGAACAAGCCTGCCGATTGCTGAAGGATGGTCAAACGGTGACGATCTTTCCTGAAGGCGCGCTCAGCCCGCTCGACGGGGGCGTCGGAAAGGCGCATACCGGGGTCGCCAGACTGGCCTTGACCGCCGGCGTGCCCGTGATTCCGGTCGGCATTCACCTGCAACGCGAGCGCATCCGGTTCGTCGAGACGACGGTGGATGGCAAGACGGAGACGGCCAGGTGGTATCTGCGCGGGCCATACGCCATAACAGCCGGCGAGCCGATGCGGTTGGACGGAGAGGTCGAAGATCGCGCCTATGTGCGCTCGGCATCGGAGCGCATTATGCAGCGCATCGCCCAACTTGCGCGCGAAAGCGCGCGGCGGATGCAGACAAGTCGCGTTGGTTCCGGCATAAAAATGAAAACCGCCTACAACGGTCCGCAGTAGAGGCTTGGAGGATACGCCTCTACTGCGGGTTCGGTGATCTAGATCGCAGAGCTTTCGCCCAGTCTCGAGACACCCAAGCTGCTATGGCTCTTATCGCAGCACAACAGGCAGGTAGACGTACTTGAGCGTTCCGCCGGCCAGGACAGCGTTGATGCCGCTGGTCGTAGTGGGAGCGGTCACGACTACGGAATCCGCCGTGGCAAGGCTGAGCTTGTCATTGTAATACTCTCCAAAGTATGTCTTGGTAGTGCGCGAATCGCTAAAGTAGATGCAGACGCCGTAGAAACGCACTCGATAGTTGCCGGTCGGCAGGCCAGAGATCGTGTAATTCCCTGACGAATCAGTGTAGTCATACCGTACTTCCCGGCCACTGCTATCGTAAGCGCCGACTTTGATGCCGCTTAATGGCCCGCCAGTGTCGGCGGCCGTCACCTGGCCACTGATCTTGCCGCCGCGAGCCAGCGCGGCATTGATCCCACCTGTCAGGTTAGGGGCCGTCACGGGGACGGCATCCGCCGTGGCCAGGCTAGACTTGTCGTTATAGTATTCGTCAACGTAATCCTCGGTCACCCCCGGAGCTGACTGCGTGCGGAACTGCACCCTGTAACTGCCTGTGGTCAGCCCGGACGTGGTATAGACGCCGCTGGCATTGGTAGTGGCCGATCCCGCCCAGAAGCCGTTGCTGTCATAGACGCTGATGGACACACCCTGTAGCAGAGCGCCGCCATCGGCGGCCGTAACCTGTCCAGTGATCTGTCCGCCACGATCCAACACTGCGTTAATGTTGCTCGTCACGCCTCCCGCCGTCACGTTGATGGCATCAGCGGTGGACAGGCTCGGCTTGTTGTTGTAATACTCGGAAAAGTAAGCCGCAGATGCCCCAGAAGTGGACGGATCAAAGTTTAGGCGGTAGTTGCCGGCAGGCAAGCTGGTGACAGTGTAGACACCCGTGGCGTCGGTCCAGCCATAGCTCACATCGTGGCCATTGCTATCGTAGGCATCCACCCATACATCGTCCAGGGGGCTACTTCCATCGGCAGCGGTGATACGTCCGGTGATTTGCCCGCCGAGCGCCAACGCTGCATCAATGCCGGTGGTCACACTACTGTCCGCCACGGCGACAAGGTCGGCAGTGGTCAGGCTCGTCTTGTCGTTATAATACTCGCCGAGATACATCGCCGACTCGCCCGAACTGGATGGGTCAAACTCGACCTTGTAACTACCGGCCAGGAGACCAGTCACCGTGTAGACGCCTGAGGCGTTGGTGGTTGTAGAGTCCGTCCAACCAAACGAGCAGGTACAGGTGCACCTGTAACCATAGACGGTGACGTCCACATCCTGCAATGGTGTGCCGCTGCCCGCCGCCGTGACCCGCCCCGTTATTTTGCTGGCGCTGCTCAACACAGCATTAATGTTGGATACCACGCTGTTGAGCGTCACGCTGATGGCATCGGCGGATGCCAGGGTCGGCTTGTCGTTATAGTACTCCTCAACGTAATCTGAACTGGGCGGATCGAACTTGAGGTAATAGTTGCCGGCCCAAAGGTTGGTGATGGTATAGATGCCGGATGCATCGGTCCAGTCGTAGGCTACATAACTTGAACTGGTAGTGCTGGTATAGGCCAGCACCCACACATTTTCAAGCGGTAGGCCAGTGGCAGCGGCAGTGACTTGCCCTGCGATCTTGCCCCCGATTTCCAAGGCCGCGTCAACCCCGGTCACCACGCCACCCAGCACTACGCTGACGCCATCGGCGGCGGCCAGGGTTCGCTGGTTGCTATAGTACTCGGTGAGGTAATCTGTCCCCGATGGCGGAGTGAACTTGAGGTAATACGTGCCAGACAACAGGCCAGTGATGGTGTAGATACCTGACGCATCGGTAGAGTCATAGGCCTCGTAGCTCGTGCTGGTCGTGCTGGTGTAGGCGTAAACATACGCGTATTGCAGCGACGCGCCTCCGGCAGCAGCGGTGACCTTTCCGGCGATCTTGCCACCCACCTCCAGTACGGCATTAATATCGGTGACGCGAGCGCCGTCATTGACCACTATTTGTGCCGCGCTGGCAAAATCACGTTGGTTGTTGTACCACTCGGGCGCATAGCCGTCACTGCTGAACACCGGCTCAAACTTGACCCGGTAGACGCCAGATGGCACCGTGATGCTATACCTGCCCGTGAAATAGTCAGTCGTGCCGGTGGTCTGGAGAGAACCCGAATTGCTATAGACGCTGACGTCCGTCCACACTGGCGACCCGGTATCGGCCGCTGTGACAACGCCAGTAATGAACCCGTTGGCCTGTACACTTGCCGGTTGTTCACTGCGCGCTGAGGCAATTGGGGGAACGACCGAGTGTGGGACACGGTCGGGGATGGAGGCAGCCAGGAGTAAAACCGACTCGATCGGTATCTGCCCTTGCTCTGGCTGGATGTCCAGACTGACCTCTGCCTGTAACGCCAGTGGCTCATAAATGATTTTCCCGCTACGTAGTGCGTCATTTGAATCGCGCAGAAGGCGCTGGAGCCTCCAGATGATAGGTGAACAGCAGACGCCACGGTTCGCCATCGTCCATGGGGACACGTATGTCCCGCTGGTTGAGGATGA
>CAYGWJ010000079.1:0-6329 GCA_964353405.1 uncultured Anaerolineae bacterium | reverse complement strand
AGCTTGTCGGAGAGAACCCTGACGGGCCGGAATCTAGGCTTCAGCCGGTGAGCACGCGGCGATTTTCGGCCAAAACCGGCTAAAGCCTAGACTCCGAAACGCCTCTCCGACAAGCTGCTAGCGAAAGTGAAAGCAGAAATGACTGAAACACAAGCCGGTTTTCGCTCTGGCTTTGTCGCCATCGTCGGCAAGCCAAACGTGGGCAAGTCCACACTGCTCAACGGCTACCTGGGCCAAAAGGTCGCCATCGTCAGCGACAAGCCGCAGACGACGCGCGGGCGTCAACTGGGCATCCTCACCCGCCCCGACGCGCAGATCATTTTCATTGACACGCCCGGCATTCACAAGCCGCTGCACAAGTTGGGACAACGGATGGTGGAAACGGCCACTCGCGCGCTGGACGATGCCGACGTGATCGTGTTCCTGGCCGACGTGACCGAGTTGCCTGCCGACGAGGACCGCCACATCGCCGCGCTGATTCACGAACAGGCCGGTGAGCGACCTGTTGTGCTGGCGCTCAACAAGATGGATCGCCTGCCACCGGAAAAGGTCAAACGGCACACCGAGGCGTACTGGGAGCTGCTTTCGGGCCAGCCAGAATTGCATTGGGATTGGATGATGCTTTCGGCCACCCGAGGCGATAACTGCGACAAGCTGTTGGACATGATCGTGGCGCGACTGCTTGAAGGCCCGCAGTATTACCCCGAAGATCAAGTGACTGACCGCACCGAGCGGCAAGTTGCCGCCGACCTTATCCGCGAGCAAGTGCTGCTCTTGGTTCGCGCCGAAGTGCCACATGCCGTGGCCGTGGCCATCGAGCAATGGGACGAGCGACGCAGCGGCGCGGTTCACGTCGGCGCGACGGTTTACGTAGAGCGTGACACTCAGAAGGCCATCCTCATCGGTCACGGCGGCGAGATGCTCAAAAAAATCGGTTCAGCGGCCCGCCGTGAAATCGAGCGGCTTGTCGAGTCCAAGGTTTTCCTGGAACTGTGGGTCAAGGTGAGAAAGGACTGGCGCGCCAGGGATCACGACCTGCGCGAGTTGGGGTACGTAGAGCAAGAGTGACGTGGAGCGTGGGAAATATAGCGATGGCTGAAACGTATGCTCCCCGGTCAAGGACATGACCGATAAGCTATGGGAAACTAGTAGGACACATTTCTTGTGTGCACGTTTCACACTCGGTACTACAGACTCTTCCCGAGCATACCTGTTTGCATTTGCACGCGTAGCTTATGGCCGGGCAAGGTGTTACAGTCGGCGTCTGGGTAGGATACACTGTCAGTGGGCCAACAACTACTTGGGCCGCCAAGGCTGGGCCCGCTGGCAAACTCGTTTTCGGCAGCACCAGTCTCCAACTCAGCGTATAGTAGCCCGGACTGAGCAGAACGACTAACGAAAGATCATACTCGTCGTCCTGTATCCATTTGAGCTTTACCGGAGAGCCTGTGTCACCTGGCCCGCTTCCCAGTGTGGCACGTAGGATCTGGCTTTCCTCTCCCGCCTGTCCCCACTGGCAGGCGACTTCTGTAGCTTTGTTCTTGACATGCCAGGTGACTCCAACGTTCACAACGTTAACGGCGCCAGGCGCCACAGTCTGCGCCGCATTAGGCGGCTGGAGGATTTCAAAATCAATCTTGTCGCAGTCAAGGAGCCTTGCCGCCTGTCGGGTGGCCGCCTCATCCATCGCCTTCTGTGTAGCCATAGCGCGGGCCTCGGCCGTCCCTGTAGCAGCGGCTGGCCCACCCGAGATGATTGGAATGACTGTAGTCTGAGAGAGGGCAACCTCTGTTCTCGTTACAACTGCCTCGGGTGAGGGGGTAGCAACGATTTGTGTCGCTGTCTCAGTCGGTGAGGGCTGGAGAACAACCGCTGACAAAGTGGTGCCACTATTAGCGCCCTGAATTTGCGGTTTCGATAGACTCAAGCCGAGTGCAACCGCCAGAACTATTGCAGCACCAATCCCAAGCAGAATTACACGGAGATTGTTTTTGGCCCTGGCCATTGACCCGGCGATGCGCCGTAGACCCAACTTCTCGGCAAGGTCGTCCCTCTTTCCGCGGCCGCCGGCCGTGGGAATTGCTTCCTGGTCTGCCAAGACGATCGTCTTGGCTTCCAGCTCGCTGCTCTCTGCTCTCAACATCCGCCAGAACTCGGTCACCGTCTGCGTCCGATCGCTCCGCCTGGTCTCCATCGCCTTGAGAACCGCTTGCTGCACCGTGAGCGATATGGTCGCATTCATCTGGCGGGGCGGAACAAGCTTCACCTCGCCGCTTTGCAGCGAGACACTGTCCGGTGGCACCTGGCCTGTGAGCAGCGCGTACATCGTTGCGCCCAGAGAGTAAATGTCACTGCGGACGTCGGTACCGATCATCGCATATTGCTCTGGCGGAGAAAAGCCCGGAGTCACGCTCAAGGCGCCTCTCGTTGTCTTGCTGTCTGAGCCACCCACCTTGGCGATGCCAAAATCCACCAGGAAGACTTGTCCCTTGGGTGTCACCTTGATATTCTGGGGCTTGATGTCACGGTGAACAATCGGGGGGTTATGACGGTGCAGATAACCTAGTGCGTTGCACACCTGGCCGATCCAGGCAATGGCTTCAGTTTCTGGCAGGGGGCCTTTTTGAACAAGAATCTGGGCCATGTCCTCGCCGTCAATATAGTCCATCACCAGGTATTGGTTGCTATCGGCTGCAACAAAATGGTCAATCACGCCCGGAATATTCGGATGGTGCAAACTCGCCAGCACCGACGCCTCCCGCTCGAACTGCCGGCGCCTTGCCTCATTCACGTCTGACCGAATCCCCGGTATGGTCCCAATGTTCTCCTTGACGGCAACGAGCTGATGCTGGCGGATATCATAGGCGCGATACACTGCGCCCATCCCGCCCGCGCCCAGCAAGTGTTCAACCCGGTAGCGATTATGAACTACGCTTCCAGCGACAAGCGTCATTGCCGCTCCCCGCCAAACCAGCAGACAAGTCTAAGATGAGACTGCCTAGTAGCCCTCTCTCATTGCATATTGTATCACAAATTGCAAATGGCTGAGAGGGGAACATGGATTCTTGGCCGGCCCTATCGGAGCTCCTGCTCAAAGGTACTCTGGTGGGCGTAGCACGTCAACCCAAAGCGCGGTACAATAGGCAGTCCA
Organism: uncultured Anaerolineae bacterium; assembly: GCA_964353405.1. Taxonomy (GTDB): domain Bacteria; phylum Chloroflexota; class Anaerolineae; order Fen-1058; family Fen-1058; genus JBGLNJ01. The sequence continues at coordinate 3,178 of CAYGWJ010000079.1, read as the reverse complement.
AACTGACATCGGAGAACTTTTGAACGCAGCATTGTTTGACCTCAAGCGCACGCTCTCCAAGAATCGCCTGCTCGGACTGTGGCGCATGATGACGGGCTTTCGCCTGGTGTATGTGGCCGCCACGATCTGCATGGGCATTGCGGCCGCGTCCAGGACAGGCACGTTCTTGCTGTTGCGCACCCTGGTGGACGACGTGCTGGACAAGACCCGCTTTGAGCTGTTGCCGCTCGTTGCGCTCGGCTTTGTCAGCCTGGCCGCGCTCGAAGGCACGTTCACCTTCCTAGGCGGGCGGTGGGCCGCTCAAACGGCGGAAGGCATCACGCGGCGGCTGCGCAATTACCTCTTCGATCACATCCAGCGGCTGTCCTTCACCTATCACGACCACACACCGACGGGCGACCTGATCCAACGCTCGACTTCGGACGTGGACGCCGTGCGCCGCTTTTTTGCCGATCAGGCCATCAACAGTTGGCGCATCGTCATGTTGTTCCTCATCAACCTGGCGGGACTGATGAGCCTGAACGGGCCGCTGGCGTTCATGTCCGTCGTCGTCGTGCCCTTTATCGTCGTCATCTCGATCTGGTTTTTCAAGCGCATCTCGAATGTGTATGAAAAGAACCAGGAGCAGGAAGCGACGCTTTCCACGACGCTGCAAGAAAATCTGACCGGCGTGCGAGTGGTGCGGGCGTTTGCGCGGCAAGAGTTTGAGCAAGTAAAATTCGAACGCGACAACTGGGAAAAGTTTGTGCGCGGTCGGCGGCTGTTGACGTGGCACTCGTTCTTTTGGCCCGTGACCGATGTCTTTTGCGGAGTGCAAATGGTGGCCGGCCTGTATATCGCCGCCCTCCTGGTGATCAACGGCTCACTGACGCTGGGCGATTACCTGGCCTACGTCGGCATGATCGGCATGATCATCTGGCCGATCCGCAACCTGGGGCGCCTGGTCGTGCAAATGTCGAGCGGGCTGGTCTCGTATGGGCGCGTGATGGACGTCATCAAGCAAGATCGCGAGCCGCTGACAAAAGGCGCACATCAGCCGAACGGCTCACTGCGCGGCGAGGTCGTCTTACGCGACGTGTGCTTTGCGTACGCGCGGACCGAGGCCGACGCGCACGTGCTGCAAGACATCAACTTTGAGTGCCAGCCCGGCCAGGCCATCGCACTGCTCGGCTCGACCGGCTCCGGCAAGACGACACTCGTCAATCTGCTTCCGCGCTTTTACGAATACACGGATGGCAGCCTCACGCTCGATGGCGTCGAGCTGAATCAATATCCGCGCCACTACCTGCGCCAGCAGATCGGCCTTGTGGAGCAAGAGCCATTCCTGTTTTCGCGCACGATTCGCGAAAATATCACCTACGGCGTCGGGCAAGACGTTTCGGATGAGCAGGTCGTGGAGGCGGCGCGCGCGGCAGCCATCCACGATGTCATCGTCGGCTTTCCGAACGGCTATGACACGCTCGTGGGCGAAAAAGGCGTGACGCTTTCCGGCGGGCAAAAGCAGCGCGTCGCCATCGCCCGCACGCTTTTAAAAGACCCGCGCATCCTGATCCTGGACGACTCGACTTCGTCGGTGGACATGGAGACCGAGGAAGCGATTCGCGGCGCACTGGAACGATTGATGCAGGGCCGCACGACGTTCATCATCGCGCACCGCATCCAGAGCTTGATGAACGCCGACCTGATCCTGGTGCTCGACAAGGGTCGCATCGTCCAGCGCGGCACGCACGACGAGCTGATCGTCCAGCCGGGCACCTATCGCCAGATCTATGACATTCAGACGCGCATCGAGACGGAGCTGGAGCAGGAAATCGCCAACGTGAGCATCGCATAAGCCCCCACCCTGACCCTGCCCCGGTCGAGCGTGCCTGGCTCGACGGCGAGGGAAGGGCTGGGGATGAGGGTCAAAAGGATTCACCCGTGACCGACACATTCGACGAAGAGGAATTCACTTCAGCCATCAACACGCACACGCTGCGGCGGATACTCGCACAGCTCAAGCCGCACGGCAAGTGGGTCAGCGTGATGATGACGGCTAACGTCATCGTCTCGTTCACCGACTCGTATTTTGCCTTTCTCCGCAAGGGGATTGTGGACGACGGCATCGCCTCCGGCGATCACGCCGCGCTGGTGCGCATCTTTGCCGTCTACACGGCGACGATGCTCATCCAGGCCTTGAGTGTGTTCTGGCTCATCTACTTTACGGCCATGCTGGGCGAGCGCGTCCAATATGACCTGCGCAAAAAGATGTTCACGCATCTCCAGAACCTGTCGTTCTCGTACTTTGACCGGACGCCGGTCGGCTGGATCATGTCGCGCCTGACGTCCGACCCGGTGCGCATCGCAGAACTGGTGACGTGGGGCATTCTCGATTCGAGCTGGGGGGCGCTCTCCATCATCTCGTCGCTCGGCTTTATGCTCATCATCAACTGGCGGCTCGCGCTGATCGTGGTGACGATCGTTCCGGTGCTGTTGTTCGTCGCCGCGTATTTCAAGACCAAGATCATTGTCGAGTACCGGCAGGTGCGCAAGATCAATTCCAAGATCACCGGCGCATACAACGAAAACATCACCGGCGTGCGCGTGGTCAAAGCGCTTGGCCGCGAAGAAGAAAACCTGCGCGAGTTTGGCGTGCTGACGGACGACATGTACCGCGCGGGCTTTCGAGCGGCGTGGCTTTCCGCGCTGTTCCTGCCGGCCGTGCAAATCATCAGCGCGGTGGCGTTGGGCGCCATCATCTGGTATGGCGGCGCGCAGGTGCAGTGGGGCGGCATGACCATCGGCGGCATCCAGGCCTTTGTCTCGTACATTGCCTTCATGATGTGGCCGATTCAAGACCTGGCGCGCGTGTATGCCGAGATGCAGCACGCGCTCGCGTCGGCCGAGCGCGTGTTTTCGCTGCTCGATTCCAAACCCGACATCACCGACCGCGAGGGCGCGATTGACCCTGGCTCGATTCAGGGCGACATAGAGTTCGATCACGTTGACTTTTACTACGAGACCGACAAGCCCGTTCTCGCCGATTTCTGTCTCAAGGTCAAGCGCGGCGAGACGATTGCGCTCGTCGGGCCGACCGGCGGAGGCAAGTCCACCCTCGTCAATCTGGTGTGCCGCTTTTACGAACCCAGGCGCGGCGCGATCAAAATCGGCGGGCGAGACTATACCTCGCTTTCGCTGC
>CAYGWJ010000078.1:0-16570 GCA_964353405.1 uncultured Anaerolineae bacterium | reverse complement strand
ATCCACCGCCCTGGGGGAATGCCTCGCCACTACTGGTTTTGCGCCAACGATGCAGGAGTTTCTCGATGAAGGACAAGCTCACGCTAAACAGTTTGGCCAGCGCGGGTTGAGACTGTTCCTCGGCTTCCACAGCCGCAATAACACGTTCACGTAGGTCTTGGGAGTATGGTTTCATACCCCCCACTGTAACAGATCACACCGTATATGCAACAGGAATTCGCTCTAAAGGTCGCCAAGACATTCCCCATTTCGCCCACTGCGACATCCCACAACACCAGTTCTGTGCCACACCTATCACATTCAAATACATCACTCCAAATCGTGTATTGGGTACTCACAGGGCCATTGCAGTGAACGCAGGTCGTCCCATACAGCCAATCGAATTCGTCTTTCACAGCGGCCTGGATTCGCTCGAACTCGCGCTTGAGCGCGGCCACGTCAACAGGAGTGCAATAGTTGTAGGCGATGTGCGCGGCGGCAGGCGAGAGGTCGTTGAGAATCACACAGCGGCCCATTGTCGGGACTGACCCTGAACAAGTTCAGGAATCCAACGGACTCCCCGACTTGTCGGGGTAAATCGAGCTACTTGGTAATGACCGCGCCGCGATAGCTGAACTCGGCCCACGCGGCCCGCAGGCCATCCCACGACACAGCCTGCGGGCCGGCCGGCCAGGCCGGGTCGTGAATCCAAAACTGTTGGTTCTCTGTCGCACAAACAATCACGATGGCGTGAGCCACATCGTTCGTCCAGTGATCCAGAAACGCCGTCCGCACAAAGACCAGCACCGGGGCCTTGGCCTGGAGCGCATCGAGCAATTGGGCAACTGACCATTCGCGGTAGGTCACCTGCAAATTCAGCGCGGTCAACCGCTGCACTGCAAAGCTGGGTGTGCCGAACTCTTGCGCGCCCAGCGTCCGGCTGACCTCGGCTTCCGTCAGTTCCAGGCCCAGATACGCCAGCACCATGCGAGCGCAGGCCGGCAGGCAATATCCTTCGGCGGACTGCTGATAGTGCGGAAGCGAAATCAAGTCGCTCATGTCGTTGGGCGCAATGCTTGCTTGGCTAAACGGCGGGCGGCATTGCCGATCTCGGCGAGGACGGCGTCGCTAAAGATCACCTGACCGTAATGTGCGTCCACATCCAGCTCGCCCACGCGGCCCACGCGCCCTTGCGAGGGGAAGGTCAGGTCCACCGGCACACGCCACACCCATTTGCCTTCGGCCAGTTGAACCAGTTTGGGGTCGTCGGCCAACAACAAGTTGCTGACTTGTTCCAACATCAACACGTTGACTTTTTGCCGGGCAACCAACGCCGAAATCGGCACTTGATCTTCCGCGTGCGGCAGTCGCTGATCCAGCCAGACGGCCAGGTCATGGGCCGCCGCCGGCCCTAGAGCCTGACGAACGGTATCCGGTAGTTCAGTTGTCACTTGTCCCATAGCATCATCTCCATCCTCAATCCCCAACAAGTTGGGGAATCCTTCTGATCACGGAATCCCGAACTTGTTCGGGCCATCTCCACCCCCAACAAGTTGGGGAATCCGATTGACAAGAGTCCCGAACTTGTTCGGGCCAGAGCTTGCCTCACTATAAGCATTTTGCAGCCGATTGTCAACCGACTATTTCAACGTGAGCCGGATACTCTTTTTTGTCTGGATGCACCCTGCGCGCCTCTTTGAATGCTTCGCGCAACAAAGCCTCGAACGCCTTGACTGCTTCGGGAATGTCAGCCTCTTCGAGCGAGCCGTACCGCTGGACGAATTTGCCGATCACGTCACCTTCCGCCGTGCCGATTTGTTCTTCGGCCAGCAGCTTGCGGATGACGTTGACGATATTCTCATCCAACAAATCTACCAGCGCGGCGACGTTCGCGGCCTGCGCGGCTTGCACAAATTGCGAAAGTGCATCGCCCTTGCGCTCCAGCACTTTGCGGATAGCCTCGCTCGCCAGCTTGCTTGAGTTTGGCGGCCATCGCGTCGTGATAGACTCGCTCGCGATGCCCCGGCCCCAGTTCGTTGTGGACTTGCATTGCCAGCCCAATGATTGTGTAGGTGAATTTTAGCCATAGCGCATCTTGTATGACGAGTTTGGGCTTGGGCATGCGCCACCTCTCAATGCAACGGATAGGTAACTGATAAACGGATTTGATCCGTCCATCCGTTTATCCGTTTGCATCCGTTGCATCCAGCCCTCTCACCGGGAGCAGCGAAACGCCACATAGGGGTCCCGAAGCTCAGGGGCGATCTCGAGCCGAAGCGCCGCACGCACATGCTGCGCCCCACCGTCCCACGAGCCGCCCCGCAGTACGCAGTTTTGTCCCGATGTCGGGCCAGTTGGATTTTTGGGTGGCGAACTGCCATAGTATTTTTCATCATACCAATCGGACACCCATTCCCACACATTGCCGGCCATGTCGAATGCGCCATATGGGCTGTTGCCTTTGGGCTTACTGCCAACAGCCCACGCTGCGTTGCCTTTCCCGCACCCGTCTCCGCCGTCGTTCATCACCGCGTACTCGCACGTGGCGATCTGGTTGCCCCACGGATAAATTCGGCCATCGGTTCCCTGCGCAGCTTTTTCCCATTGCGCCTCGGCGGGCAATTGCCGTCCCGCCCACTCGCAATAGGCTTTGGCATCATTCCAGTCCACGCCGACCACCGGCTGGTTGTCGCCGTTGAATCTGGAATCATCGGCATACAATGATGCTTTGCACTCTTGAGCTTGCACGCATTGCTTGTACTGCGCGTTGGTCACTTCGGTCTGGTCAATCCAAAAAGCATCCAGGTAAACTTTGTGCTGCGGCTTTTCGTCGCTGGCAGCCTGCGAATCCGAGTCGGTAGAGCCCATCAGGAACTCGCTTGCCGGGACGTACACCATCACCATGCCGTCTTTTTCCGAGATGCGCGTCGAGCCAATGCCGAGTGTCGGCGTGGGGGAAGGAAACAGCGCCGCATGAATATCTGTCCACAGCCATGCACCCAGCGCGACCGCCAGCGCCGCAATTGCGACGATCGCGCCAATGCCTTGCCACATCGGGTCGCGGAGGTGTGCCAGCATCCGTTCGAGGCGGGCCGTGCGTTCCAGGCGTTCTCGTCTCGCCTGGCTTCCTCTGCTTTGTGCGTCAAGCGTAGCTTGACGAGCAGCTTCAAGTTGATCCGCCGTGGCTCGCGCTTCGTGTTCTTGGCGTTCTCTCTTCTGTCGTTTCGCTTCGGCTTGCTCGGCGGCCAGCTGTGCCTGCCTTTCCGCCTCAGCCTGCGCGGCCTGTCGGCGTGCTTCTCTCCCGTGTTCTAGTTGCTCGGCTTTTTCTCGCGCTCCTTGCTCTTGTGCTTCGTGTTCGTTGTCTAATTCCTGCTTAGCATCATCATATCCCAGGCTGGCTGCGTGTTTGAAATCCTGTAGGGCAGACTGACGATCTCTCTTGAGCTTGTATGATAAGCCACGCAAGTAATAATATTCGGCATTCTTCAGGCTAAACTCAATAGCGCTGGTAAAGTCGGCAATCGCGAGGTCGAAATCCCCCTTCTTATGGTAGCTCTTACCACGTTCGTAATATGCCCACGCAAGCTCTACTGGTATCTTCTCAAAAAGTAGGGGAGACTTCCGAAGTCTTGACTGGATTTACGCTTGTCGCAACGTCTTGCCAAGACTTCGGAAGTCTAGTCCCGCGAATTATTGAGATGATACCTCTACTGGATATTCGTTTATTTCCAATGCATAGTTGCGATAATCAGCAATCGCACGAGTAAAGTCTGCAATGGCATAGTCAGGTTTCTTCTCTTGATAACACTTGCCGCGCCAGTAATGATGACCCTTGTATGGTTCTAGCTCTATGGCGCTGGTAAAGTCCACAATCGCTTAGGTCGTAGTCGTTTTTGGCGTCATAACTCCGGCCACGTGCTACATAGTAGTCAGCATTATTTGGGTCTAGCTCAATTGCGTGGTTACAGTCATCAATGGCATGGTCATAGTCGCCTTTGCTGTAGAAACTATAGTTGCGCCAGTGATAGTAATCTGCTGCGTTTGGGTCAAGCTCAATAGCACGATTGCAGTTAGCAATTGCGCGATCGTAGTCATTCTGTCGGTAATAACTGTACCCGCGTCTAAAATGATAATGGGCTACAAACGGATCAAGCCCAATAGCACGGCTGTAGTATGCAATCGCGTCGTCAGAGTCATACTCTTCGCCATAATCGTACCTTTCGGCCACTGCCGCGTAAGCCGCTGCCGTGTTGGAACGAGTGGGCTGGTGCTCGGCATCTAGCTTCAGAATGCGCTCGCCCAGTTCAATGACCTTGTCCCGGTTCGTGCTGGATTCGGCTTGTGTGAGTTGGGACACTAGATTAGCGATTTGCTGTTTTCGCTCTTGTCTCTCTGTTTCGGCTTTCTCGGCAGCCAGCCGCACCTGGCGTTCCGCTTCGGCTTGCTCTTGCGCTTGGTGTTCACGGCGTGCGCGCCGTTCCGGCTCCAGTTCATCCAGCAGCGCACTCAATCCGCTCGCGTAACTGCTCCGAAATGAGATTTGCTGATACGCGCTCCACAACCCCGGCACATTGCAAGGCTTGACATCCAGAGGAATAAACTTATATGACCCTGGCTCTCTAGCTGAATCGCCACATACGTCTCTTTGCGCACCCAGCGCGATTGAACCGAGTGCGGCGTCAGTGCCAGAACCAGCACACCGCTTTCGTCCAGTCCACGGTCAATGCCTTCTCCCCACATTTCACCCGGTCGAATGCTGTCCGGCGCAATCCACACGCGCCAGCCGTTGTGGCACAAGTCGTCGGCCAGGTCGTGGGCAAACTCGGTGTCCTCGTGTGCGTGACTGATAAACACCTGCCTGGGGTCGCGCTGTGGTTTTGCGGTTTCGTGCCGAGTTTCGGCTTGCGCCGAGTGTGGAAATCGCTTGTTGTACGGCTCCAGCCTGACCCGTTGGAGCGCCGCCAGCAAGTTGGGGACGATCTCGCGGCGCTGCAGTATCCAAGCAGTTCGAGAATCTTTTGCCGCTTGGTCATCCCCGCCGAAAAGTTGTCCTGCACCTCGGGAAAAAAGTCAAAACATAGCGTGGCAAGCTCTTCGTCGTTGAAAAAGTCAAAGAGGAATTGTCGAATGTCGGCCGAGTTGGGTAAGTCAGGCATCGTTGTTCTCACGCAGTACGGGACACACAAAAGTATATCACAGCCCCATGTGCCTGCCAACCGTTTGACAGTCCGCGCAAAGCAAGGTATAAACGTTGCAATTATCAAATGACAAATATCCAGTCTCAAATGCAGTTTGCCAAGCAACCATTGCGTTATCTCGCTAGCGAACTATCCAACCAGCCAACTGTCCAACCATGAAATTAAAGCACCTGGAACTCCAAGGTTTCAAAACCTTTGCCACCAAAACCGAATTCGTCTTCCCCACCGGCATCACCGCCATCGTCGGGCCGAACGGCTCCGGCAAGTCGAACGTGGCCGACGCCGTGCGCTGGGTTTTGGGCGAACAGTCCTACAGCCTCTTGCGCGGCAAGCGCACCGAAGACATGATCTTTGCCGGCAGCGAGCAGCGCGCGCGTGCGGGCATGGCCGAAGCGATGCTCACGCTCGACAACTCGGAAGGCTGGCTGCCGATCGAATTCACCGAAGTCGTCATCGGCCGCCGCGCGTACCGCTCCGGCGAAAATGAATATTACCTCAACGGCAGCCGCGTGCGCCTCAAAGACGTGACAGAAGTTTTGGGCGCAAGCGGCCTGGCACGCCGTACCTACGCCGTCATCGGCCAGGGCCTGGTGGACCAGGCGCTCAGTCTGCGGCCCGAAGAGCGGCGCGAGCTGTTCGAAGAAGCCGCTGGCATTGCGCATTACCAGTCCAAGCGCGACGAAGCGTTAAAGAAGCTTGACGAAACACACCGCAACCTGGAGCGCGTGCGCGACATCCTGGCTGAAATCGGCCCGCGTCTGCGCGCCCTGCATCGCCAGTCCGAGCGCAGCCAGCAGTACGAGCGGCTCGTGGGCGAATTGCGCGACCTGCAACGGACGTGGTACGGCTACCATTGGGGCCACGCGCAACAAGCGTTGCGCGTCGCCCGTCAAGCCTCCGATGCGCAGCGCAAGCTCCTGGCCGAGCGCCAGCAAGACCTCGCCTCGCTCGGCGACCGGCTCAATCAATTGCGCGCCGAGCAAGCTGGTTTGAGAACGAAACTCGTCGAATGGCAAAAGCAATCCGCCGTGTTTCATGCGCAGGCTGAAGCCGTTCAGCGCGAGTTGGCTGTGATGACCGAGCGTGCGCGCTTGCTCAAACAGCAGCAGGTGGAACTCGAGGCCGAGATGCAGCCGCTTCAAGACCAGGGCGCGGCGCAGGCCGAGCGCGTCAAGCAAGCCGAAGCGGAATTGGCCGCGCTTTCGCAACAACTCGCCGCGCACCAGGCTGATATCGCCAAGGCGCAAGAGACATTGACTGCGCGCCAGGCCGAGCGTCTGACCCTCGGCCAGGCCCGACGCGCTGCGCAAGACCGCGCGTTTCGATTGGCGTCCGACGCGACCGATCGGCGCAATCGCCGCGCGCAATTGGCCGAGCGCAAATCGGAGCTTGAGCGCGAGCAGGTCAAGCACATCCAGGAACAAGCCCAGCTTCAATCCGAGCTTGACGTCCAGCGTCAGACGGTTGCTGAGGTTGAGGCGGACGTGGCTGCGCTTGCCGCGCAAGGCAATGCGCTCAAGGCGCAGGCGGGTGAAAAGTCCGCCCAGATTGCCGCGTGCCAATCGCGCCAGATTGAGCTGGAAGAGCAATTGACTCTGGCCCGCGCCGTCGAGACGGAAGTGCGCTCGCGGTATGAAGCGTTGGGCCAGGTCCGCGCCGAGATGGCCGGTTACGACTCGGGCGCGCGCGCTGTGCTCTCCGCCCGCGATAGCGTGCCCGGCGTGCGCGGCGCAATGGCGTCGCTGGTGCAGGTGGGCGACGAATGGGAGCGCGCCGTCGAGTCGGCGTTGGGCGCAGACGCGCAGGACATTGTCGTGGACGATTGGGCGACGGCACAAGCGATTGCGGCGCGCAACCTGGGCCGCGCCACGCTGCTTCCGCTCGATGCAATGCGCGTGCTGGCCGGGCAGCGTGAGCGCGCGCAGCGCGAGTCGCTTGAACAGCAGCGGCGTGCTCGACGAGAGGCCGCCGAGCGTCAGCACCGTGAGCAGCTCGAACGGGCCGAGCAGCAGCGCCGAGCCTTGCGCGACTTGACTGAGCGACAAAAGCAGCTGCAGCGTCAACTGGCGCACGAACGCCAGCGCAAACAGCGCGAGATGATAGAAGCGCGCCGCGTGGCCCGCCGCGAACAACTCGAACAGCGCCAACGCGAGATGCTTGAGGCGCGTCCCTGGTGGCGCAAGCTCGTGGATCGCGTTTTCAACCTCCAACCGGCGCCACTGGCTGATGCGCTGCGTGCCGCCGAGGTCGAGCTCGAGGATGTGGTGTTGTACGAGCCAGATACCCAGGTCGCGGAGGCGATTCACGCCGAGATCGTGTCGGTGGTGCAAGACCCTGAGCCGGTCAGGCCGGAGCGAGTCGCCGGTCCGCCGCCTGGTCCGTGGTTGGCGGCGTCAAGTGTTGTGACGTGTGACGAAGCGATTCGTCCTGCTGTGGACGCGTTGTTGGGCAATGTGTATTTGGTTCAAGATATGGCCGAGGGGCAACGCAGCTTGCCCGACCTGCCGCCCGGCGCGATGGTCGTCACTCGTGCAGGCGAGGTGTTGCGTCATTCCGGCGCGATGACGGTGGGCGGCGGGACAGGCGGAGGTGCGGGCTTGCTCACGCGCGAGCGCGAATGGCGCGAGCTACCCGCGCAACTGGCTGCGGCTCAACAACGCGCCACGCAAATCGAAACGGCGCGTGACCACGAGGCCAAGCATCAAGCTGACCTTGAGCGCGAACAGGCCACGTTGCTCAAGAGCGCGGACGACCTGGGTAAGCGCGCCCGCTCGCGCACGCAAGAGCGCGATGTGCTCGTCCGTGCTGCAGAGCGACTCGATCAGCAGATCAACTGGCAGGCTGCGCTGGTCAAGCAAACGCAAGGCGAACGCGACGCCGTGGTGGAAAAAGACCAGGCACTCGCCGCCGAACTGGAAGCGCTGTCCGCACAACAGCAAACGGCCGACGATGACATTCGCGTTGCCGAAGCCGGGCTAGCGGCGCTGCCGATCGAGGAATTGACCTCGCAGCTATCGCAACTCAAGACGTCCGCCGCCGTCGCCAGCCAGGCGGCGCAGAGTCAGCAGGCTATCGTCCGCAATGAGCGCAGCGCGCTCTCGCAGATTGATTCGCAAATTGCTGCGCGTGGCGCGCGCGCGGCTCAACTCGCCCGCGAGTCGGCTGAGCTTGAAGCAAGACTCGGAGCGCAGCACGCAAAGCAGGTCGAGTTCTCCGGCCAGGTGACGGAGATGGACGCGCAGCTTCAACCGGCTCAGTCTGAACTGGGACGATTGGAAGCTGAGCAGCAGATCATCGAAGCCCAAGAGCGCACGGCGCGCGCTCGACTGCACGAGATGGAGTCGCATCATAACACTGCCGTGCTGGAAGCCGGTCGGCGCGAGGACGAACTCGATAACTTGCGCGCGCATATTGACGAGGATTTGGGCCTGGTGGAGCTCGATATGACCGAAGCCACTGGCCCGGTGCCCCTCCCGCTCAAGCCGATTGTGGATGAATTGCCGATCGTGACGGAGCTACCGGAAGGCATCGAGACGGAAATCCAGCGGCGCAAAGCGCAACTGCACCGCATCGGTCCGATCAGCCCCGAGGTGCAGCAAGAATTCAAAGAGACGCAGGAGCGCTACAACTTTCTCACCACGCAGAATCAAGACCTGCAAAAGGCCATCGAGTCGCTCAACCACGTCATCGCAGAGTTGGACGAGTTGATGCGCCAGGCCTTTGTCGAGACGTTCGAGGCGATTGCCGAAGAATTCAAGGGCACGTTCAACCGGCTGTTCGGCGGCGGCACGGCCAAGATGGTGCTCACAGAGCCGGACAGCCCCACGACGACGGGTATTGATATCGTCGCTCGACCGCCCGGCAAGCGCCAACAGGGACTCGCGCTGCTTTCCGGCGGCGAGCGCACGCTGACCGCGGCGGCGCTGTTGTTTGCCATCCTCAAGGTCAAGCCCACACCGTTTTGCTTTTTGGACGAAGTGGACGCGGCCCTTGACGAGGTGAACGTGGTCCGCTTCCGCGAGTTGCTCACAGAGCTTTCGACGTCCACGCAGTTTGTCGTCATCACGCACAATCGGGGCACGGTCGAGGCCGCCGACACGATCTACGGCATCACGATGGGCGGCGACAGCGCCAGCCGCGCGCTGAGCCTCAAGCTCGAAGGCGAGACGGTTGCAGCGGCCGAGTAGAATGACTCTTTCTTTACGCTCCACGCTGTACATTCTACTTTCCACATTCATTCTGCTCGCATCCTGCGCCGCGTCCTGCGCGCCAGCCAACCTGCCGCAGCAGCCCACACCGCGCATCATCTTTCCGACTGATCGCCCGGCGGCGACACGCCAAGCTACGCCCACGCCCAGCCCTACACCCACGCCACGCCCCACGCCGGCCGCGCCTCCGCTCACGGAATACCGCGCGTTGTGGGTGGATGGTTTCAACCCCGGCTTGCAGACGCCGGAGCAAATCACTCAACTGATTCGTGATTGCCAGTCCATCAGCTGCAATATGCTGCTGGTGCAGGTTCGGATTCACGCCAACGCGCTCCATGCCAAATCGTCCGAGCCGCGCTCGGCCAATTTACCGGAAGGCTTTGACCCGCTGACCGATGTCATCCGCAAGGCTCACGCTGTCTCGCCACCGATCGAGGTTCACGCCTGGATCAACACTCTTCCCATCTGGCCCACGGATGGCGACCCGCCCACCTGGCCTGACCATATTTTCAATAAGCATGGCCCTGGCATGTCCGGCGTAGATAACTGGACTGCGCTCAACGAGCAGGGTAACACGAGCGGCGCAGGTCTGTACTATCTCGACCCCGGCAATCCCGACGGCGCGGCCTATGTCGTCAATCAAGTGGTGAGTGTGGTCAAGGACTATGCCGTGGACGGTGTGCACCTTGACTTTATCCGCTACCCTGGAATCCAGTGGGGCTATAACCCGACGAGCGTGGCGCGCTTCCGCGCGCGGCACAATCGAACCGACACGCCCGCGCCCGACGACGCGCAATGGTCACAGTGGCGGCGCGACCAGGTGAGCGCGGTCGTGCGACGCATCTGGCTCGAGGCGACGTTCATTAACCCGCGCATCAAAGTCTCCGCCGCGCTCATCCCCTGGGGCGATGGCCCAGCCACCGACGTCGCATGGAAGAATTCGTCGGCCTATAGCGCCGTGTTCCAGGATTGGCGCGCGTGGCTGGAAGAAGGCATTCTCGACATCGCCATCCCGATGAACTATTTTCCCGACTCGACGATGGCCTCCAACTTTGATCGCTGGATCGAGTTCGAAAAGAATCATCGCTATGGCCGCCACGTCGTCATTGGCATGGGCAACTATTTGGACTCGCTCGATGAATCTCTGGCGCAGATACGACGCGCGCGGACGCGGTCACCATCCGGCGCGCGCGCCGATGGCGTCTCCATCTACGTTTACAATCAGACGAACAAGGATCAATGGCCCTTTTCGCAATTCATCGAAGCGATGACGCTGAACCCGGTGACTTCGCCGGCGATTCCCGTGTTCGCTCCGCACGCGCTCATGCCGTCTATGCCGTGGAAGTCCGAGCCGACGACGGGGCACCTGATGGGATTTGTCACGCAGGCGGGCGGACCCGCCGACGGGGCGACGGTCACGCTGGGCGGCCCGGCGCGGCGCATGGCGACCTCCGATGGCAGTGGTTTTTACGGTTTTGTGGACTTGGCCCCTGGCGTGTATCGAATCAGTGTGGGCAGTGCGGTCACTACCACGACGATTCGAGCGGGTATTGTCTCGACGGCGACTCTAGTCCTTGCACGTTGATCTTTCGTCTGGCAGTGCCACGGCAATTGTGATACACTATCGACAAGTGTCTGAGGTCAGAGGTTCGATGTCAGATTTCCGACTTACGATTCTCATTTTCCCCAACGGAGGTTCACCATGTCTGCAAACAGTGCCGTTCTCGCGTGCCCCGCTTGCTCTCGCACTTTGCCGGTTGGAAGCGAAGCCTGCCCCTATTGTGGACAGGATTTGTGCCCCGAATGCGGCGCAGCCATCGGTCCGGACGATACCACCTGTCCGCACTGCGGCGCAACTTGGCAGCTCCTCTGCCCGATGTGCGAGCATGAGGCGAGTCCGCAGGATGCGATTTGCCGCAACTGCGGTGCCACGCTTTCCGCGACCAGGCCTTGTCCTCACTGCGGCACTCGGATGGACGCCGACCTCACGACCTGTAAAAGTTGCGGTGGGGAGCGCTGTCCCAATTGCGGCGCGGCATTGACCGCTGATGACATGCAGTGCCAAAAGTGCGGCGAGAAATTTGTGTTGACCTGCCCTGATTGCGGAACCGAGGTAGACGCTGAAGCCAAGACCTGCTCGCAGTGTGGTGCACAACTGTATGAGGCCGAGATTGTTCCCGCCGACGTGCTGGCCGGTGAGACGCCGTGCCCGCACTGCGGCGCGGCCGTTCGCCGCGAAGATGGCGTCTGCAGCGACTGCGGCTCGACGTTCTGTCCGCGCTGCCTGGCATTGACCGGCGACGACGACGAACGTTGTACGGCTTGTGGGTTGGAGCTTTACCTGGCCTGTCCCGATTGTGGTGAGCGGCTGCTGGCCTCGACGCCGATCTGCCCCAGTTGCGACAGGCTGTTTGCGCGCAAATGCCCCTCGTGCGGATTTGCAGATATCTGGGGCGCGCCGCTCGATTGCCCGCAGTGCCACAATACATTGCCGGCCGAAAAAGCGGCCGTGCCCGCCAGGGCTGTCACCCCGGCGGACATGGTCGTGCCGGTCCGAGTCAGATGTCCGCAGTGCGGCAAGCGCTTTGACCCGACGGTTGGACCTTGCCCCGAGTGCGGGCAGATCTTGTGCCGCAAGTGTCATGCGCGCTTGTTCGAGGATGAATTGGTCTGTACTGGCTGCGGCGCCGAGGTCGCCACCCGTTGCCCCAGGTGCCAGGCCCGGCTCTGGTTCGGCACGGTCGAGTGTCCTGCGTGCCATCAATTTCTCTGCCCCAACTGCGGCGCGGCTGTCGCGGAAGACGACACCTCGTGCGATTTTTGTGGCGTCCAGTTTGCACTGGCCTGCCCACGCTGTGGCGCTGAAGTGAACGCCAGCGCTGAGACGTGCCCCTCGTGCGGCCTCGACCTTTCAGGCCGCTGCCCCAAATGTCGCGCGCCGCTCCCGGATGGAGCGGACACCTGCCCGGCCTGCGGTCAACTCGTCTGCCCCGAATGTGGCTCGACGGTGAGCGACGACGCGATCATGTGTGCCGTCTGCGGCGCGCAGTTCACCTTGAGTTGTCCCAAATGCGGGGCGACCGTCACCGCGCGCGACTTTTCTTGTCCCCATTGCGGCGAGACATTTGATTAGGGTGTGACCAAAATCAGTTGGTCGCCGCTGACTGCCATTCTGAGCCGCGAAGCGGCGAAGAATCTCCGTGCTGTAAGGCAGAGACCCTTCGCGCAGGGTGACAAATCGAATCAACCGGATTTGGTCACACCCAGGCGACCAGAGCGTGGAACACACCATCGCTCCACGCCCTTTTTTGTGCCCCCACCTTCCCCTTGACAGCCCGCATACGCCGTGATACAATTCCTCTAGTTGCAAATATTTGCAATAACAAGGAGTTGCATGTCGCACCATACCGGGCTGGTCGAAAACGTGCGCAAGCGAGGCTACCGGATGACGCCGCAGCGCGAGATGATCCTGGATGCGATCCACGACGAGGGCCACGTCACCGCCGACCAAGTCTACCAGCGGGTGTGCGCCAAGACGCCTGCCATCAATCTTGCCACGGTGTATCGAACGCTGGAGCTGCTCAAGGAACTGGGCATCGTCACCGCGATTGACACGGGCGAAGGGTGTGTACATTACGAGCTGGCCGGTGAGCTGCCGCATCATCATTTGGTGTGTGAGGGGTGTGGGCATACCCTGGAGCTTGACCGCGATGTGCTGCTGCCATTAGAAGACGAGCTGTGCAAACGATACGGGTTCACGGTGAACTTTAATCACCTGGCGCTGTTTGGGACATGTCCCAAATGTCAAAAACCAAAACGAAAAAAAGGAGGATAACATGTTAGCCAGTCCAGCTTTTGTTCCACCGTTTGCGCCGCAGGCAATGCACATTCCCGATGGCTTTTTGTCTGTGGGCGTCTCGATTGTGTTCTGGGTGTTGTCGCTCGCCGTGATCGGCTATGCGCTAAAGCGCGTGAACAAGGATTTGGGTGAGCGCCAGGTGCCGATGATGGGCGTGCTGGCGGCGTGCATCTTTGCCGGGCAGATGCTCAACTTTTCGGTGACGGGCGGCACGTCCGGTCACCTGTTGGGCGCGGCTATCGCCACTGTCTTGTTGGGGCCGTGGGCGGCAGTGCTGGTGCTCACGTGCGTCGTCGGCGTGCAGGCACTCATCTTTCAGGATGGCGGCCTGCTGGCGCTGGGCGCCAACATTTTCAACATGGGCATCGTCGGCGTGACCGTGGCGTACTTTACCTATCGAACGGTTCAGCGTTTCGCGGGAGCCCAGTCATGGGGTGTTTTCGTCGGCGGGTTTGTTGCCGGGTGGCTCTCGATCTTTATCGCCTCGCTTGCCTGCGCGCTGCAACTGGCGCTTTCTGGCACGTCGCCGGCCAACGTGGCCGTTCCGGCGATGGGCGGTATCCATGCGTTGATCGGCATCGGCGAGGGATTGATCACGGTTGGCGCGCTAGCGTTCCTGTATGCCACGCGGCGCGATCTGTTTCGCGTGGGCGACGCGCGCCCGGTGGGCGGATGGGCGGTGTGGTTCGGCGGATTGCTCATCGCGCTGATCCTGGCGGTAGCCTCGCCGATCGCCTCAACTCACCCGGACGGATTGGAATGGGTGGCCGAGCAACGAGGTTTTCTCGACGCTGCGCAGAAACCCCTTTTTGAGATCATCCCTGACTATGTTTTTCCGGGTGTATCGAATGGGGCGCTGGCGACGATTCTGGCTGGCATCTTGGGCTTGTTGATCGTCTTTGGAGTGGCGCTGGTTGTGGCATATGCCCGGCATAGTCGCCAGGAGAGCGCGAGCCAGTAATGGCAAGCCTTGCGTTTGACTTGGGCGATCACACCGGGTCGCCCCTACGAGTTCAATCACTATGCACGTACACTTTCTCGATCCATACCAGCCACGGCCTAGCCTCATCCATCGCCTTGATCCGCGCGTCAAATTTGTGCTGGCGCTTGCGTTTATCCTGGCGACCTCGCTCGCGCCGTTCAGAGCATGGCCGGTCTACATTCTGCTCTTTTCGATCCTGCTTTCGGTCGAAGTCATGTCCGAGTTGGGCGTGAGCAACGTGCTCAGGCGGGCCGCGCTGGCTTTGCCGTTCGTGCTGGCCGCGCTGCCTGTCCTCGTCACGATCAAGGGGGCGCCACTTGCCGCTGTGCCCGTCGGGCCGTGGATGCTGACGGTCACGCTAGAGGGCGTGGAGCGCTTTGCCAGTATCGCGATCAAGTCGTGGATTTCGGTGCAGATGGCCATCGTCCTCGCCTCGAGCACGACGTTCCCCGATTTGCTGCTGGCGATGCGGGCCGTGAGGATTCCCCGCCTGCTGGTGGCGATCGTTGGGCTGATGTGGCGCTACCTGTTCGTGTTGGTGGATGAGGCCATGCGCCTGATGCGCGCTCGGGCAGCTCGCAGTGGACATTCTGAGCAGCCCGATGCGCGCGCAGGGGGCAGCGTGATTTGGCGCGCGCGCGTCACCGGCGGGATGGCAGGCAATCTGTTCCTGCGCTCGTTCGAGCGCGGCGACCGGATTTACGCGGCGATGGCTTCACGCGGCTATGATGGCGACGTGCGCGCGTTTCCTTTGCCACCCGTCAACCCGGCGCAGTGGAGCGTGCTGGGGGTTGGATTGGCGACGCTGGCGCTACTGGTCATCGTCGGATTCTTGTTCTGGGGTTGATCAACCATCATGCATCATACTATCAAGGTCGAGCACCTTTCATTTGCGTACCCGGACGGGCATCAGGCGTTGCGCGATGTGTCGCTGACGATTGCGCCGGGCGAAAAGGTGGCACTCGTCGGGCCGAACGGCGCAGGCAAGTCCACGCTTATGCTGCATCTCAACGGCATCCTCCAGCCTTCGTCGGGCATGGTGCGCGTGTGCGAGATGGACACGCGCAACGGCAACCTGGGCCGGGTGCGCGCGGCAGTCGGGTTGGTCTTTCAGGACCCGGACGACCAGCTCTTTTCACCCACCGTCTTTGACGATGTAGCCTTTGGCCCGCTCTACCAGGGATTGCCAGAAGCAGAAGTGAGAGCGCGTGTGGATCTGGCGCTGGAGGCCGTCCACATGCGCGATTACGTGAGGCGAGTGTCGCATCACTTGAGCACCGGAGAAAAGAAGCGCATCGCCATCGCCACCGTGCTTTCGATGAACCCGGAGATCTTGGTGCTCGACGAGCCCACGGCGGGGCTTGACCCGCGCGCGCGCCGGGGCTTTATCAAGTTGCTGCGCGAGTTGCCGCAGACGATGCTGGTCTCAACTCACGATATGCGACTGGTGGCCGAGTTGTTCCCGCGCACCGTGGTGATGGACAATGGTCAGATCGTGGCCGACGGCTCGACCGACGCGATTCTGAATGATCCCGCCCTGTTGGAAGCGCATGGGTTGGAAAAGCCCTGACTTGGCGCGACGGGGGCAAGCAGTCAGGCTCTAGTGCCTGCCGGGCACATGGATAAGCAGCGGATTCTCCTGCAGCGTTCCATTGAGGTAGGCCTCGAGCGCGGCGGCGATGTCGCGCTGGCCCGTGGCGATGACTTGCAGTCCGTGCGCCAGCGCCGCCTGGTGAGCGGGCGTGCCCATCCCGCCGACGACGAGCACCTGGCAATCGGCGATGCTGGCGAACATGTCGGCGTGGCTGTGGCCGGGCCCGTGACCGTTGTCGTGATGTGCTTTGGCGCGCACGTGTTGTGAAACCACCTGGCCGCCATCCACATACACGACTTTGTAATAGGGCGCTTTGCCAAAGTGAGCGCTGATGGTGTTGCCGTCTTCGGTCGCAAAGGCTATCTTGTAGTGGTTAGCATAATCAGACAATTTTAGCTTTTCTCCTTCCGCACACAGCACAAACGATGCGTGTACAATTCGCTCCCCGTCCTCGATTGCCAGTATACCACGCACGTCAAGCAGTTCGATATTATACCATCAACGCGGTTGACCCTAAAGGAGGGCAGGCTACAGTAGCTCTTTGCAGTGCGCCCTTTCTATCTACAGATAGGTCTTGTTCTCAAGAGGCCAGGATGCGAAATGGGTGTGTTTCCAAGTTTGCGGCCTGGCTATAGGCAGAGTAAAATATAGGGCTTTCTCATAAAAATCGAACCGCTCTCCAATGCCTGTCGCCGGCTGTCATTCTGAGCGCGAAGCGCGAAGAATCTCTAGCGCCGGGCTGAGATTCTT
>CAYGWJ010000077.1:0-6588 GCA_964353405.1 uncultured Anaerolineae bacterium | reverse complement strand
GCCACCCGAACGCCCTGCGCATCACTCATCTCATCCACCAGGTCATAGGCATAGCTAAAGAAACTCTGATGGTGAGCGTCGGCCATCAAGACGAGCGTCGTAAAGGCGCTGCGTTGAACCGTAACGCTGCGGCCAACCGCGTGCAGAGCGGCCACGATTTCTTCGCGACGCGGCGTGTCTACCGAATCCGTCTCAGAGAAAAAGTCGAGGTCGCGCGAGATGCGATGTCCCAATCTCAACGCCGCCGCAGTGCCGCCCGCCAGGTAAAACGGCTGCGTGGTTCCATATTGACCTTTTGAGCGTCGGCGTCAATCCGAGCAAGATGTGCCACAGGGCGCAGCGGTCGTGCGGCAACCGGAGCGCGCCGCGCCGCCGGATCCAATCCCCGATGCGCTCTATACCATAGCGGGCAAACAGCCAGCGGATCTCTTCGACGCTTCCTTCGGAGAGGGTTCGCTCAATGATCGTCGCCGCATGGCGCTCTGGATCGAGCGATTCAAAATCCAGGTCTTGAAAGAACGGCTTGAGGGTAGCGGGAACACTGTTCAAGTTTAGCGAGCTGTCCATGTTCTTGCTTTCCGCGTGTCGCAGTTCGTGACAACGTATAGCCAATAGCAATCGCGCCGGGCGTGCGAGATGCGCTTGATGGGCAGGTCAACTTTTATGAGACGTTTGGCGTAATCCATAGTCGAAGATGAACAGTCGGTCATGTCGGTGGGCGGTCGCCGCGCACCGCCCAAAGAAACGGCAAAGCTTTGGCGATCTTGACGCCCTTGTACTGTCCGCCAAGCGGCTCAAAATGGGGATCGTAGGTGACGAGATAATCAGTCTCACCCAGGACAGCGCACGCCAGGATCACGTCGTCGTCCGGGTCAGCCTGCACAACGGGCGATACCGCTTCGGGCGGCACATCTACCCATTCGGCCAGGTGGTCAAACAACGCAGTCAATTCCAGAATAACCTCTTGGTTGATCTGACGCTCCGTCAGCTTTTCGATCACCTCGTCAACCAGCGCATCGCACACCAACAAGGTGAACTCGTCGTTGTGCCAGCGATCCATCAGCTCTTGGGTGGGGCTGGTCGGATTCCGGCTCAAGAGAGCCGACACAAAGACATTGGTGTCGAACACGGCGCGCAGGCGATCAGTCACGCTGCCAGTCTCCCTCAATCGCTGTGCCCTCTGCAACCGCCTGGGCGCGGATGGACTCGCTCAACTCTTGGAAGCGAGCCACCAGTTCGTGGCGTGGCACACCTTTCAAGGCGTTGGCTCGCCGCCTCGCCTCGGCTCGAATCTCGGTGGCCGAAAGCTTGCGGCCAGACATACTGCGCCGCTGCTTCAAATAGCTCACGAACTCGACGATCAATGATAGGTCTTCTTCCGGTAAGCTGGCAACGTCAATCACGGCCTGGCGGATCAGGCTGTTCTCGGTTGACACATTGGCACTCATGACAACTCCTTTTCCACATGCTGAAACCAATACTCGTCATGTGTGAGTATATCACAAACCGCTTGACGCGGCGCTGCGACAAGGGTATGATGTATGCGCCAGTGGACGAAACTCGGCCCCGCGCCGTGTGATCGCCCAGCCGAGGCTAGGGCGCTCCTATATCCCTGGCGTTTTGTTGCGCGGCTTGCAGAATCATCTGCGCGCTGGCCTGATAGTGCTCGATGGTGACGAAGGGCTGCCACCCCATCTGCGCCGGGTCTCGTATCACATGCACCTGCGGTGTTGAAGCACAGTTATAGACCACGTAAAGCCAATAGTCGTTCTTGAGCCGCTCGGCTGTCTTGTACTCGTTGGCCGTGAGCGCCACTTCGCCCACGCCCGCGCGCCCCTTGACCTCGATAAAGCGCACGTCAATCGCGGTGCGAGGGTCTTCCGGGTGCGAGCGGCGCGAGATCAGGTCAAATCCGCGATTCTCTTTTTCCACGCTTTCGATCCACGCGCGGCCCTGCGCCGCTTCATATGCCTTGACCGCTTCGACTGCGATGCGCTCGATTTCCTCGTCGCGCACCATCGGCGCGATGCCGGGCGCGGAACGCTCCGGGTGCGGCAAGACCCAGGCTCGTCCCACGTGCCCAATGTCGGCAATGACGCACTGGCGCTCCTGCTGCAACTCGCTGCGCCGGCGCTCCAAACGCTCGTTGAGTTCCATCAGCCGGTCGTCGAGCAGCTTGATACGCCCATCCAGGCCGGGCTCTTGCGATCCGGATTCTTTTTGCTCGATCAAGTCGGCAAACTGACGTTGCACGCGGTCAATGATCGCGTTCAGGCTGATCTCCAGGTGGCGCGAAATCGTCTCGACCTCTTGTTCGCGCTGAGCACTGACCTCGTGCAAAAACGGCAGCAGCGCCTTATCCACCAGCGTGCGCTCGACCTGGTTTCGATCCGGCAGATTGAGACCTAACAGGTCTGGGAGACCTGTTAGGTCTTGAGCCGGAATCAAATCCAAAAAGATAGTGGGCTGGCGAATGATCAACGTGCCGTCCGGGTCGGTTTGCGCCACAAACAAGCGGCGGTGAATGACGTTCCCGCGTCCATCCTGAATCGCCGCCGAGAACGCATCCAGCCGGGCCGGCTGCTCGCGGTGCAGGTCATAGAACACCGCGCCGCGCCGCAGGTCAGTCTGCACGCGCTCCAACGCTTCCTCGCGCACGCACTCGAACAGCGCGTGGCCGGGCGTCACCCATTCCAGCGTCGGGTCGTCGGTGAGCAATTTCTTGTCAAACACAATCTGCTTGTACTCGCGGCCCAACTTGCCAAAACGTGGTTCCAGCCGCTCGCCCCACGGCCACAATGTTCGCGGCACTCGCCCGATTCGATAGACATGCGGGGAAGCGGCGGATTGAGCCTTGGGATGAATGCCGGCCAGCGGCCCCGCCTGACAAAAGAAATCCTCGATCACTTCCGGCACCAGCCGCCGCTCTTTGGCCTCGGCCGACTTGCCGACGATGGCCGAAAGATTCAATTCGCGCTTGGCAAGGCCCTCTAACGTCGAATGTGTGATGCGGCGGAAACGCTCCGTGTCCACCTCTTCGACGATGCGATTCTTGATGACCTCTTCGGTGAGGTTGTGGGCGTACATCTCACGCAACATGCGCTCAAGCTGGTTGGCGGGGAACACGTCACCCAGCACGTTGAACACTTTGCCCGTGTGGTCAGGGTCAAGGTCGTTCTCGATAGCTTGCAGTCGCTCGAACAACTTACTGAGCACGCGGCCTTCGCGCGTGTTGGTCGAGACAAAGTTGAAAATCAGGCAATCTTTTTCCTGTCCGTAGCGATGGATGCGGCCCATGCGCTGCTCCAGGCGCACCGGGTTCCAGGGGATGTCATAGTTGATCATGAACCAGCAGAACTGGAGATTGATGCCCTCGCCCGCGGCCTCGGTCGCCACCATCACCTGGCAGTCGTCGCGGAACTCGCGCTCGGCATAGATGCGCGTGCCGGGCATGTCGCGGTCGCCGATTTTCATCCCGCCGTGAATCTGCGTGATGCACAGCCCCCACTCGCGCAGCTTGCCCAGGGGGCGGCCGCCCTTGCCATCTCCAACCAAATAGTCCAGCGTCTCCTTGTGCTCGGTAAAGATGAGGAGCTTTATCTTGGAATCGGCCAAGACGCCCTGCTGGGTGAGCACATCCTTCAGCTTGGAGAGCTTGGACTCCACCTCGCGTTGTTCCAGCGCACGCGCCTGGTCAATCAGCCGGTTGAGCTGGATGATCTCGTGCCTGAGCGCCGTCGGGTCAACGGAGGCGACCACCTCTTCCAAAGCGTCAACGATTTGCTGTTGTTCTTCTTCAGGTAGTTCGTCAAAGTCTTCGGGGATTTTCTTGGCGATTTGCTCCTGGCGATAGGCCGCCGGGTCGTCGAGTATCTTTTGGCGCTTGTCACGCATCCGTTCCAGGCTGCGCCGCACGGCATAGATGGAGGACGCAAAGCGGCGTTGCAACATTGCCATCGTAAAACCGAGCGCCCGCCCGCGCGCCGAATCATCCTGCGCCGCCTTGATGGATTGCTCTTCCACGTAGCGGGTCAAGGCGTCATACAAGTCCCATTCGTCGTCGTTGATCTGGAACTCGGTCGTCTGGACGTTGCGCTTGGTAAAGATGGCTTTGACCTGGCCGGTATCCGGATCGGGGAAGGTCACCAGGGCTTCTTTGACGCGGCGCAGGTAGAACGGCGCTTGGTTTCGGCGCATCGCCTCTTCCAGGCTTTTCACGTCGCCATACACATCCGGATCCAGCAAAGCCAGGAACAGGCAAAAGTTCTTGGGGTCGCCCTTGTGCGGCGTGGCCGTCATCAGCAGGTAATGGTCGGTCATCTCCGACAGGGCCTCGCCCAGTTGATAGGCCAGCGTCTTTTTATCCGCACTGTAGGCGCTCATCTTGTGAGCTTCGTCCACGACGACGAGATCCCATCGGCTGCGGAGCAGGCTTTCTTTGGCGTCCTCGATGCGCGAGACCCACGATACCGAAGTGATGACCTGGTTCTTTTCTTGCCAGGGGTTCGAGCCATAGTTGGCGCGCAGCACGTCGCCGCGCACCACCTCAAAGTGCTCGCGGAACTTTTCCTTCATCTCGCGTTGCCATTGGAAGGACAGGTTGGCCGGCGTAACGATAAGCACCCGCCGGATCAGCCCGCGAATCTTGAGTTCCTTGATGAGCAGTCCGGCCATGATGGTCTTGCCGGCGCCGGGGTCATCGGCCAGCAAGAAACGGATGCGGGAGAGTTTGAGAAAGTAATCATAGACGGCTTCAAGCTGATGTGGCAGCGGGTCAACGCGGGCGATGGAAAGCGTAAAATACGGGTCGTACTCGTAAGCCAGCCCCAGCCGCAGCGCTTCGACGCCGAGGCGGAACCTGGCGGCGTCGCCGTCAAATGGCTCTTGCTCCGGGGTGATTTCCAGCGTCGCAAGTTGCTGGGGCGAGAGGATAGGCTCGTGGACCTGGCCGGTGCGCAACCCTTTGCCGATCAGCTTGACCGAGTCGCCCATTGGGATGGCGACAATCACCTGAACGGGTTCGGAAAAGATCGGCCCCCGAAGAATCATGTTGGGCTTGAGATCGATGGTCACAGCCGTCAAGCCTTTCTTGGCGATCACTCTAGGCAGGGAACGAACAAGGTCGCCCGTGCGCCGTTGGCGCGACGCAGGCAGCCCACTGCACTAGAGAAACTGCCACGCGCCACCTCCGCTTCGCTACGGTCGCATTGGCCGCACCCCGGATGGTCGCACGCCGCGGGGCATCGTGTTTGTCAGATTAGTATGCTGAAAGTATAGGCGGAAACAAAGGAATTGTCCAGACATGCCAAACCCCGTGGGCCACTTGGCAGGGGGATTGCCATGCTACTCAATTTTGAGGTAATCGGATAACAGGAGCATCACAAAAAGGAGGACGGTATAACAAACGCATAACAATCCGAGGTCACTGTGTTGGCGAGGTTAGAGCGCAGTAAGGCCAACCACTCAAACGAAAAGGGCCGCACGCGCAAGCGGTCAGCCCCACGGCCTATGTGCCCAAGCGTGCCATACGCGTTGTAATGTGCGTAAGCCCGTAAGGATTACAGTCGCCAATTGTCAACAACACCGAATTGTTTTGCAGCGTTCCAAGTCCATCTCGGCGTACATCACGTGCAGATATTATACCCTATTGCAGAGCATAGTGCGAAACAGGGGAAGAATGGTCAAGCGGGGCAGCCGCGCGGCCGGCGGCTAGCGGTCGCCGCGCCTACCCGATGTGGTGCGTGGAGATGTGGCCGTGGCGGATGGATTTCTCGCGCCGGGCGTGCGCCGAGATGCGCTTGATGGGCAAGTCAACTTTTATGAGACGCTTGGGCAGATTCATCGCGTGTGGAAAAAAAACGGAAAGTGGATAGAGCCGATCGTCATGCGCCGTCATAGCGGCACGGCCTCCTTCAAGACGCGGTCGCGAATGTGCCAATGGAGAGCCGCCTCGGTGACAACATCCACCTTGCGCCCTAGCAGGTTTTCGAGATCGGCAGTCAGGCTGGCCGGAAACCAGGGCGAATGAACCGGCCCGACTTTTACCAGCAAATCCACATCGCTATCGGGGGCCAGCTTCGCCGCGCACGACCGAGCCAAAGATACGCACGTTGTACGCGCCGTGCCGCTCGGCAATCTGCAAAATGTCCTGGCGTTTTTCTTTCAACAACTCGTCAATGCCCATAGCGCCCGAACCTCCTTTCTCTTTGAGTATATCACAAATCACTTGGTGGGGCGCAACGACACAGGCATGATAGGCGCGCCAGCCGCCATGATTTCCCTGGTGACTAGGCACAGCTCCGAACTGCCATTGCGAGGAGCGATTTTTGCGATGAGGCAATCCCCAAGTAACTGAGATTGCTTCGCTTCACTCGCAATGACAGACTTGTAATCACCAAAATTTCCCGATTGACAACTGTTTTGACATATTGTACACTAGGCACTAATTATCTGTATTCAGGGCATCGTGGACATTTGGTGTATTCAGCGCATCGTGGACAGTCTCAACAAAGCCCTTGGAAAGCCGCATGAAATAAGGCTTTTCGAAGTTCGTCAGATGTTTCTAGTGCAGACC
Source organism: uncultured Anaerolineae bacterium (assembly GCA_964353405.1). Taxonomy (GTDB): domain Bacteria; phylum Chloroflexota; class Anaerolineae; order Fen-1058; family Fen-1058; genus JBGLNJ01. Next base: position 14 of record CAYGWJ010000077.1, on the reverse strand, counting down.
TTAAAGGAAACTTT
>CAYGWJ010000076.1:0-4920 GCA_964353405.1 uncultured Anaerolineae bacterium | reverse complement strand
TATGACGCTGGATACCGTCGAACAATGGATGCGTTGGATCGGCGCGGCCGCACTGCTTGTGCCTTTGGGAGCCATCTTCTGGGGACTGTGGGCCGGACTGCGCCGCCCTGTTGGACGAGTGACTGGGCATCCTCAATGGATGCTGCGAGCACCGGTCTATCTCTTGGGCAGTCTCATCTATTTTGGGTTATGGATCATTTTGTGGCGACCGTTGCCATTAGCGTTTTCGATTCCGGCTAGATGGGAGACGCTGATATTAGGGGGCTTGCTCTATTTTTCTGGGTTGGGCCTGATTTTATGGGGACGGCTTACCTTGGGCGAAATGTACAACGCTTCCAGTGGCTTTGGGATACAGTTGTACGACCGACATCGGTTGATCACACACGGCCCCTTTGCCTATGTTCGGCACCCGATGTATCTGGGAATACTGATCGCCGCACTCGGGGGATGCCTGATGTATCGAACCTGGACGCTCGTGTTTGTCGCGGCAAATTTCTTGGGTCTCGCGTACCGTGCGCGGCGTGAGGAACAGGCATTAGCCGCCGAGTTTGGCGAGCAATGGCAGGCGTATTGCCGACAAGTGCCGGCCTGGATACCTCGCCTCCACTGGCGGTCGAGAGACTCTGCCCTTGGCCGTTAGTCAGGCGGCTAGTGTCCGCTGTTTTGGGGGTAACCATACCCCCTGGCGTCTGGGCCGCGCCCTAGTGGTGTGCCATAATCCATTTTTCAGCAAGACGATAGGCGTTTTTCACTACCAACTCTGAGGAGGCCAACATGTCCGAGACTGCTAACCAAAACCTGAGCGGCGTGGCTGAAACGCTGCTCATGACGCTCTACATCCGGGCGATGGAATCGCAGCGCCCGGACGCACTCATCAAAGACGAGAAAGCCGTGGCGCTGGTCACGCAGATGAGCTATGACTTCGACCGGGTCAGGCAGGTCCATATGGACGAGGAGGACAAGGTGACGGTGATTCTGCGCAACCGGGAATTCGACCGCTACGCGCGGGATTTCCTGGCCCGCCACCCGGAGGCGGTGGTGGTTCACATCGGGTGCGGCCTCGACTCGCGCTTCGAGCGTGTGGACAATGGCCAGGTGGAGTGGTACGACCTGGATTTGCCGGAGGTCATCGAGCTGCGCCGGAAGTTCATCGGCAGCGAAAGGGAGCGATATCATCTGCTGGGCTGCTCAGCGTTCGACAGTGCCTGGCTGGATACGGTGAGCGCGCATCGCCAGCGTCCCTTCTTCATGGCCGAAGGTGTCTTGATGTATTTTGAGGAGGCGCAGGTCAAGTCGCTGGTGCTCATGCTGCGTGACCATTTCCCAGGCGCGGAGCTGGTCATTGATGCGTTTTCACCGTTCCTCATCCGGGCGAACAACCTCCGCCTATCCATCACCAAGTTCGGCGCCCGCTATCACTGGGGGATTTGGCGCGGCCAGGAGATCGAACGCTGGGGCGACGGCATCCGCCTGCTCGACGAGTGGGGATACTTTGACCGGCCTGAGCCGCGGCTGGATCACATTCAATGGATGCGCCACATCCCGCTCCTGGCCAGGGTATTGCGCATCTACCACTACCAACTTGGAAAGGTGACAGGTTGAAAAGACCTTCTATTTACAGGCAAAAAGGAGAACTCTATGCCAGCGAAACCCAATTTTATAGTGCCTCTCGCCGATGCCTCTGCCGGACTGTCGCAGGTGGGAGGGAAAGGCGCTTCGCTGGCACGCCTGGCAGCGGCCGGCCTGCCCGTGCCTCCTGGCTTTCACATCACGACGGCGGCCTATCGCCGATTCGTGACGGAGCACGGGCTACAAGAGCAGATTCTGGCGGCTGTCTCTGCTGCCACTCCCGATCAGCCTGCAACGCTCGAAGAGGCATCCAACTGGATCGGAAAGCTTTTCGCGCAGAGTGCGTTGCCGGATGACATTGCCGAGGAGATTCGACGAGCGTATACCGACCTTGGCGCGTATGCCGAGCTTGGCGGGGGTGACACGCCCGTCGCCGTGCGTTCCTCGGCCACCGCCGAAGACTTGCCGGAGCTGTCGTTTGCCGGCCAGCAGGAGACCTACCTGAATATCCGGGGGCAGCAGGCGCTTATGGCAGCCGTGAAGAAGTGCTGGGCCAGCCTGTGGACGGCGCGTGCCATTGCCTATCGCCTCCAGCATGGGATCGACCAGGAAGCCGTAGCCCTGGCGGTTGTCGTCCAGGTGCTGGTCCCAGCCGAAGCTGCCGGCGTCATGTTCACGGCCAACCCGGTGAACGGCCGGCGCGCCGAGGTCGTCATCAACGCCGTCTGGGGTTTGGGCGAGGCCATCGTGGGCGGTTTGGTGACGCCCGACACGCTCACACTGGAAAAGGCTTCGGGGCGTGTACTGAGCCGCGAGACGGCTGATAAGCACGTGATGACCGTCCGGGTCGAGGACGGCACGATCGAGCAGCCAGTGCCCGAGGCTCGCCGCCGCGCACCCGTGCTCGACGACGGGCAGGCGGCCGAGCTGGCGCGCCTGGGCGTGCAGATTGAAATGCTCTATGGAATGCCGATGGACATCGAATGGGCGCTGGCCGAAGGAAAATTCGCCATCCTCCAGGCGCGGCCGATCACCGCGCTTCCCCAGCGCGAGGCGCCTCTCCCTACAGAATGGCCGCTGCCCGGCAAAGGGCCATTTTCCCGTGGCAGCATTGTCGACTTCCTACCGGCTCCCGTCTCGCCGCTATTCGCCACACTGGGCCGCGACCGTTTCAACGCGGGCCATGAGCGGTTGATGGAGTGGTTCATCGGCGACAGGCACGCCCGGATAACGTGGCTCAACATCATTAACGGCTACGCTTACATATCTGTGTCGTTGTCGCTCCGTGCCTGGCTACGGATACTGCTCGCTATCCCGCGCATGCCACATCTTGTCCGCACGGTCGAGTCACGCTGGCGGAACGCGGCGGTACCTCGCTACACGGAAACGGTGGCCCGCTGGCAAGCCCGGAATCTCCTCGAAGTGCCAGCCGATGATCTACTGGGTGGCGTGCGTGAGATCTACGACGTGGCCGTCGATCACCTGGCCACGCTCCAGTCCGGCCTCCTCGCATGGGCGGGCGGCGCTGAAGCGCTGCATAAGGCCGTATACGACCGGCTCATCCGCCGGCCCGGTGACCCGGACTCGGTGGCATTGGTGCGGGGCTACGACAGCGCCCCGATCCAGGCTGAGAAGGCCCTCTTCGACTTGGCCCAGTGGCTCAGTCACCAGGCCGAGCTGGCGGACTATGTGCGTAGCCGCCCCACCCAACAGTTAGCCGCCGAACTGTCCGGACCAGAGGCGCCGGCCGGCGTTGACACGGCGGCCTGGCGCGAATTCCAAACCCGCTGGCAGGCGCACCTGGAGCGCTATGGCGCGATGATCTACACCATCGATTTCGGCCAGCCGCTGCCATTGGACGAGCCGGTGCCGTTGCTGGAGACGCTCAAGCTCTATGCGAGCGGTGAGCTTCCAAGTCCCTACGACCGCCAGCAGAGGCTGGCAGAGCAGCGTGAGGCCGCTTTGGAATCCATAATGAAGCGGCTGAAGGGCTTGAAGCGCTGGCTCTTCACCAAGGTGTTGAGTGGTGTGAAAACCTTCGCTCCCATGCGTGAGAACGCCATCGCCTTTATCGGTTATGGCTACCCTCAACTGCGCCGGATGTTGAAGGAGATCGGCCGCCGGCTGATGCAGGCCGGCACAATAGAAAAGCCTGAGGATATCTTCTGGCTGACCGAAAGTGAAGTCGAAGAAGCGGTAGCTGCCCTAGATCGGAACGAGCCCCTGGCGGCCCGGCTGGTCGCCATCCGCCAGCGCCAGGCGGAGTGGCAGGCCCAAAAACGTCTGAGCGCGCCGCCTATCCTGCCCCCCACGAAACGGTTCTCCGTCGGCAAAATGAACATGGGCGGCTTTTATTCGGCGAGCGGCAATGCCCAAGCGGCGGATCTGCTCAAAGGTTTCGCGGTCAGTCCCGGCCGAGTGACGGCCTCCGCTTGTGTGCTGCGCGGGCCGGAGGACTTTGGCCAGATGCAGCCGGGCCATGTACTGGTGGCCGAGATCACGACCCCGGCCTGGACGCCGCTGTTTGCCATGGCCGTGGCCGTGGTCACCGATGTCGGCGGGCCACTATCGCACGGTTCCATCGTCGCCCGCGAGTACGGTATCCCGGCGGTGATGGGCACCGGGTCAGCGACGCGCCACATCCGTACTGGACAGATGATCACGGTAGATGGGACAAGCGGAACGGTGACGCTGGGCGCGGTCGGTGGATTATATCCCGCCTGGCGCGCGGCGAATCCGAGTCCGGTGGAAGCATTGCGGCACGAGTAGTGGAGGCAAAAACGAATACCGATCCATCTGTTGAGCAAAAGGAAAAATCCGATACAACCCACGGAGTGGTCAGGTGGTTGAGCAGAGAAACGATGGGAGTGCTGGGGCAGGCAGTAGTCCTGTTTCTCTCGAGGGGCCGCTGGGATTGGGCGATGGGATGGGCATTTGTCATCATCACCGCGCTTTGGGTCGGCGCAACTGCGCTGGTCGTGATTCCTCGAAACCCGGATTTGCTTGCAGAACGCCTTGGCCCCAGGAAGGGCGCCAAAACCTGGGATGCCATGATCATGAGTGTCGTTGGCCTGGCCTTGGTTGCTTGCTACATCGTGGCTGGACTGGATGTGCGCAATGAATGGACGAGGGGGATTTCGCCGCTGCTCCAGGTCGCCGCGCTGGTTATCGTCGTGCTGGGCTATGCGCTGACCGTCTGGGCTACGGCTGCGAATGCATTCTTTTCCTTGATTGTCCGCATCCAGCAAGAGCGGGGGCACACCGTCGCTGCTGGCGGGCCATACCGATTTGTGCGTCATCCGGCGTATGCCGGCGGGGTCGCCTTGTATCTCGCCACACCGGTGATGCTGG
>CAYGWJ010000075.1:0-14301 GCA_964353405.1 uncultured Anaerolineae bacterium | reverse complement strand
TCTGCGCGACTTGATTCAAGCCAAGGGTCATCGAGTTTGTATCATTGACCCTGGCGTGTTGGATCAGCCCACCGTCGAAGCAGACGTGACCCGCCGTCAGGTGGCTCGTGCGGGTGGAGCCGAGCTGGCTGACCTGATTGCCTCGGGCGACAAAGGCCGCGCCATGCGGGCGATGATTGACGGCACGCGCGCCATCGTGGCGCAGCTTTACACGGAAGGCAAACTCGACGGCGTGCTGGCCGTGGGCGGCGGTCAAGGCACGGCCATCGGAACCGCCGCGATGCAAGCCTTGCCCATCGGTGTGCCCAAGCTGATGGTCTCGACCATCACCAGCGGGCCAAGAATCTTTGAGCCTTACGTCGGCACGACAGACATGACGCTGATGCACTCGGTGGCAGACATCGCCGGACTGAATGCGATCACACGCAGGGTATTCACGAACGCCGCCGCCGCCATCGCCGGCATGGCTGAAGTGAGCGGGGCGATTGAAAAAAGCGATCGGCGCGTGGTCGGGACGACGATGCTCGGCTTGACCACGCCGTGCGTGCTTCACGCGCGCCAGTGCCTGGAGGGATGGGGCTACGAAGTCGTGACGTTTCACCCGAACGGCACGGGTGGCCGCTGCCTGGAACGCCTGGTGGACGAAGGGCTGATCCAGGCGGTGATGGATCTGAGCCTGCAGGAATTGACCGGCTACGTGTGCCATGGGCTTTTCGACGCTGGCCCGGATCGCATGAAAGCAGCCGCCCGGCATGGATTGCCGCAAGTTGTCGCGCCCGGCGGCACGGATTACGTCGTTCTCGGTCCCCCATCCTCGTTGAGCCAGGATCAACGCAAGCGCGCGACGATCGTCCACAACCCCAACATCACGCTGGTGCGCACGTCTAAAGACGAGATGGCGCAGATCGGGCAGCGGATGGCGCAGCGGCTCAACGAGGCGCGAGGCCCGGCGGCAGTGCTCATCCCGCTACGCGGATTCAGTTACTCGGATCGGCCCGGCAGCCCATTCTACGATCCTGAAGCGGATGCCGCACTCGTCACCGCGTTGGAAGCTGAATTGGACTCGCAAGTGGAACTGCGTATGATTGACGCCCATGTCAACGATGCCGCCTTTGCCGAAGCGGCCGCGACCAAGATGAGGGAACTGATGGAGAAATGACGCATCAAGCCTGAACCATGACCAATCTCCAATCTCCAATCTCTAATCCCCGCGGCTATTTGCTCGGCCACCTCTTGCGCTTTGGGCAGATGCTGCGCCTGATGGGCGTAGCCGTCAGCCTGCGCCAGGTGCTCGACCTGGTCGAGGCGACCCACCATGTGCCGATCACCGAGCAGTTGAATTTCTACTGTGCGGCGCGGGCGCTGCTCGTCAATCGCCGCGAGGACTTGCCGGTCTTTGACCAGGCCTTGGGTCTTTTGGCGCTCGATCAACCCGCCGCAATCAGGCCAGAAGGGTAGCGGCACAGGGAAGCGCGCCCGCCTGCCGGGTGAACCTGATGCCGGCCCGCCCGGCGATGAGGAAGGTGGGAGCGTCGAACAAGCTCCGGGCGAAGGTGAAAGCGAACAGGCGATGGCGGTGCGGATCGCGCGCTACAGCATTTCATCCACGCGCTGACGCATGGGCTGACCGGCGTGGATGTGGAAGCGTTTGTCTTTGGCACGCGATTGACGCGCATCACGCATCATTTGCGCCACAAGGACGTGGACGAGTCCATGGACCAGGTCGGCAAAGCCGTGCTGGATTGGTCGGGCGGCACGCGCATCGGCGAGGCGATCAAGACCTTTAACTTTCACTGGGCGCGGCGAGTGTTGGGGCGCGGCGCGGTCGTGCTCATCATCAGCGATGGCTGGGATCGCGGCGATGTGGATCTGCTCACGCGGGAGGAGGCGCGACTTGAACGTTCGGCCTATCGGTTGATGTGGCTCAATCCTCTGATGGGGGCGAGAGAATACCAGCCCAGCCAACGCGGCATGGCGGCGGCGCTCGATTATGTGGACGACTTGCTGCCCGGCTGCAACCTTGCCGGCCTTGAGCAATTGGCCGAGGTGCTTTCTGACGTGCGTCTGAATCGGCCAGAGCGCAGACAGCGCCCACGCCTGCCGCAGGTGACAGGCGCCGCCACGTCCGCCTCTGACACGCTGGAAGAACACCCGTTTGCGCAAGTGGTGGCCGAATATCCCTGGCTGAATATCTTTACCGAGTTGGGCAAGATGAATAATGGACAGAGGTAGAGGTTGAGATGGCACGAGCGGCTAAACCCCAGGCGTCGCGTCACAAGACAAGTGCAGACCTCAGCGCGGATGCACCGTCTGTTTCTCAGGTCGAAAAAAAGATCCGCGAGAACGAGCGCTTCTTGCAAGCCGTCTTTGACGGCATCCAAGATGGCATCAGCGTGCTGGACCAGGACCTGAACGTCGTGCGGGTCAACCACGCGATGGAATATTGGTACGAACACGCCATGCCGCTCGCTGGCAAGAAATGCTTTGCGGCCTATCACTTGCGCTCTGAGCCGTGTCAGGTGTGTCCCACCGTCAACACACTCGAGAACGGCCTGCCGCAAATGGAAGAGGTTCCGCTCACGGGCCCCGACGGAGTGAGAGGCTGGCTGGAGCTTTACTCTTTCCCGATGTACGACGAAGAGGGCCGCATCACAGGAGCGATTGAATATGTCCGCAACATCACCCAGCGCAAGCAGGCCGAGGCGGCCCGGCGCGAAAGTGAGGAACGTCTCAAGGTGGTGATGGACAACATCCCGCAGGCCATCTTTTGGAAAGACCGTAACCTGGTCTATCTGGGCTGCAATCGCCAGTTCGCGCTCGACGGCGGTTTGTCGTCCCCGGATGAGATTGTCGGCAAGACAGCGCTTGACATGCCCTGGGCGAATCACGCGGCGTTCTATCACTCCGACGATCGCCTGGTGATGGAATTGGATACGCCCAAGCTCAACATCGAAGAGCCGCTCACCAAAGCCGATGGCACACAGCGGTGGCTGAGGACGAACAAGATGCCAATGCACGGCGCAGACGGCAACGTCGTAGGCGTCGTCACGACTTGTGAGGACATCACCGAGCGCAAGCAAATGGAGCAATACGTGCTCCACACCGAGCGGCTGGCGGCGATGGGGCGATTGGCGGCGGCACTGGCTCACGAGATCAACAATCCCTTGCATGCCATTGGTAACGGATTGGAATTGGTGCTAGACTTTCCACTCGACGCCAACGAGCAGCGCGAATATCTGCAAGCTGCACTGCGCGAGATCGAGCGGCTGCAGGCGTTGACCGGACGCGTCCTGGACTTTGCGCGCCCGCCGCACCTCGCCCGGCGTCCGACCGATGTGGCCACGGTCGTCCATCATGCGTTGGCCTTGTCCAGCAAGCAGCTCCAGCACAGCCGCATTGATATCAGCTTGAATCTGCCCGGCAACCTGCCGCAGGTCATGGCTTCGCGAGACCATCTGACGCAGGTGTTTCTGAATCTGATCATCAACGCCATTGAAGCGATGCCGCAGGGTGGCGCGTTGAGCATTTCGGCTGGTCGGGATGGCGATCATGTCGAGCTGTCCTTTGCCGATACCGGCGCGGGCATTCCGCCCGAATCGCTGGCGATGGTCTTTGAGCCGTTTTACACGACCAAGGAGGATGGCACCGGACTGGGATTGGCTGTGAGCCACAACGTCATTCGGGAGCATGGTGGGAGCATCACGGCGAGCAACACGCCAGAGGGCGCCGTGTTCAAGCTCGCACTGCCGATTGCCGATGCGTCGAGTGACCCTTCCGTGCCGGAGGCAGGCGAGTGAGCGACCCATCTCTGCATCCCATCCTGCCCGCGCGCATCCTGGTCGTGGACGACGAAGCCATGCCGCGCATGACGATCACGCGTGCGCTCAACCTGATGGGGTACAAGGCCGACCAAGCCGCTTCCGGCACTGAAGCGCTGAGCAAACTCTCCAGCCGCTTTTATGACGTCATGTTGCTCGATTTGCGGATGCCGGGCGTGGACGGCGTCGAGGTGATGCGGCAGGCGAGCAAGTTGTGCCCGGATACGCTCGTCATCGTGTTGACAGCGCACGCCACGCTGGACAGTGCGATTGCGGCCGTGCGATTCGGTGCGGCTGACTATTTGCTCAAACCCTACAGCCTGCGCGATACCGAAGCCGCCATTGCGCGTGCGCTCGATCACCCTCGTCACACTCGCGAGCCTCAGTCAGGTCCGGCGGAACGATTTATCCAGCGCGGCCCGGTTACGCTGGACGTTGAAAAGCGGCTGGCGATTGTGGCTTTAGCGAGCGGGGGTCGCACACAGGTCGGCCTCACGGGTCACGAAACAGCGTTGTTGGCCTGTCTGATGCAATCTCCCGATACCGTTTTTTCTTGCCGAGACCTGGCTCGCAGTCCCTTAGGCTACGACGTCAGCGAGCGGGAAGCCGAGGACATTGTCCGCCCGCACATCTCTCGCCTGCGGAACAAGGTCGAGTTAGACCCGGTGCACCCGACCTGGATCCGCACGATACGCGGCAAAGGTTATCTCTTTGCGGCCTGGTGATCTTGCCCTTCCCCGGTCGCTCGGCGACGGAGAAGGAAGGCAGAGAGGGATTTTCGCAAGCCAACTGCAATGTCACGGCAGCCTCACCTGTAATACAATTTCGTCATAGCGTCGGCTGGTTGGTTTCCAATTCGTTTATTCTCCAGGGTTGAGATTGTCGGGCAAAGGGGGACAAGCATATGAAAGCAGTTCGCATGGTTCAGGTGGGACGACCTTTAGAGAATCAAGAGTTGCCCGTGCCCACGATAGGTGAGAGAGACATCCTCGTGCGCGTTCGCGCCGCTGGCATTTGCCACTCGGACGTGCACTACCGGGCGGGCCGGTCGCCGGTTCGCCCACTTCCCATGACACTCGGCCACGAAGTGGCCGGGGTTGTGGAGCAGATCGGCGCGCAGGTGACGAGCGTCAAGGTCGGCGACCGGGTCTGCCTGCACTATAACATCACCTGCGGCGACTGCTACTATTGCAGCACGGGCAACGAGCAATTCTGCGTCAAGGGCCTCATGCTGGGGCATTACACCAACGGCGGCTATGCCGAATACATTGCCGTCCCCGCGCGCAATGCCGTCCCCTTGCCCGACGAAATCCCCTTTGAGCAAGGCGCGACTCTGATGTGCGCCTCGGCCACGGCGTTCCACGCCCTGAAAAAGTCCCAGCTCAAGGCGGGTGAGACGGCAGCGATCTTTGGCGTGGGCGGATTGGGCATGTCGGCCATACAGCTTGCCCGCGCTTTTGGCGCCCTGGATGTCTTTGCCATTGACATCAACGAAGACAAGCTGAGACTCGCCACGCAGTATGGCGCTATCCCGATCAACGCACAGCACGTTGAGCCTGTATCCGAGATTCGTCGCCGCACACAAGGCAAAGGCGTGGACGTGGCGCTTGAATTGATCGGGCTGGCGCAGACGATGCGGCAGACGGTGCAATGCCTCGGCGTGATGGGGCGGGCTGTCATCGCCGGCATCGGCGACAAAACGCTGGAGATTGATACGTATCGCGAACTATTGGGCAACGAAGTACAAATCATCGGCTCGAATGACCATCTGCTCCAGGAATTGCCCTTGCTGATTGAAATGGCCCGGCGCCACGTGCTCGACACTGTGCGCGTCGTCACTCGCACCGTGCCGCTGGATGCCGACGCGATCAACCGGGCGCTGGATGCGCTGGAACAATTCGGCAGTGATATTCGTACCGTCATCGTGCCGTAAAACTGGAGACCCGGCATGTCACTCAAAACAGGCAGTGAATACATCTCTTCGATCGAGGCGCTGGGATTGGAGGCCAACATCCTGGGCCAGAAAACCGCCGACCTGACCCAGCATCCCCTGGTCAGGCCGTCGCTTCAGGCCGTAGCGACGACTTTTGATTGCGCCTACTCTGAGGACAACCGCTCGCTCTTTCGGGTGCGCTCATCCTTGACGGGCGAAGAGATCAACCGTTTCAATCACCTTCACCAGAGCACGGCCGACCTGACCAACAAGGTCATCATGCAGCGGACGTGCGGCAATCTCACGGGCTGCTGTTTCCAGCGCTGTGTCGGGCTGGACGCCGCCAACGCCACGTTCAGCGTGACCTTCGAGTGCGATCAAGCGCACGGCACGCATTATCACCCGCGGTTCATTGACTACTGGATGCGCATCCAACGTCAAGACCTTGTGGTAGATGGAGCCATGACCGATCCAAAGGGCGACCGCAGTAAGCGCCCAAAGGAGCAAGCCGATCCTGACCTTTACCTGCGAGTTGTGGAACGCAAGCGTGATGGCGTGGTGGTGAGGGGAGCCAAGCTCCACCAGACCGGCCTGCTCAACTCGCACGAAGTGATGGTGATGCCCACCGTCAACCTGGGGCCCGGCGAACAAGACTGGGCGATTTGTTTTGCCGTGCCCACCAACACGCCGGGTCTCCGCTTCATCTATGGACGGCAGGCCAGCGACACGCGCAAGCTGGAAGGCTCCCGGCTGGATGTGGGTAATCCCACGTTCGGCGGGCAAGAGGTCATGCTCGTCTTTGACGATGTTTTTGTCCCCGAAGAGCGCATCTTTTTGAACGGCGAGCTCGACCAGACCGGCAAGCTGGTGGAGCGCTTTGCCGCTTATCACCGTCAGAGTTATGGCGGCTGCAAGGTCGGCGTGGGCGATGTCCTCATCGGGGCGACGGCCCTTATCGCGCGCATGAATGGTGTCGCCAACGCTTCTCACGTTTGCGACAAGCTCGTAGAGATGATTCATCTCAACGAGACCTTGTTTGCCTGCGGCATCGCCTGCTCGGCGCAAGGGCATCCCACGCTCGCAGGCAATTATCAAGTGGACATGCTGCTGGCCAACGTCTGCAAATTGAACGTGACACGCTTTCCATACGAGCTGGCTCGCCTGGCGACCGACATTGCGGGCGGCTTGCTGGGAACCATGCCTTCGGCACAAGACCTAAAAGACCCCGTGGCCGGGCCGTACATTGTCAAGTATCTGGCCGCTGTCCAGGGTGTGGACACGGTAGATCGGATGAAGGTCCTGCGCCTGATTGAAAACCTGGTCGCCGGGGCCGGTGCGGTCGCTTATCTCATCGAGTCCATGCACGGCGCTGGCTCGCCCATGGCCCAGCGCATCATGATCGCCCGCCAGGGCGACCTCGAGGGCAAGATCAAGCGGGTCAAGCAGTTGTTAGATATTCATTGAAAAGCTAGACCTCTGAGGCGCTCTGCGTGACACTTGGAACCTATCCGAAAACCTCCAGAGTGCGGACTCTAGTCCGCGTGCGGAAAGGCAGGCTGAAGCCTGCACTCCAGTTTTCGGATAGGCTCTTAGGCCCTGTGATTTGGGAGGGATGACGTATGAAGTTCGAGGATGTCCGCAACGTCGCCATGATCGGTTCCGGCACGATGGGCGCCGGGATGAGCTGGTGTTTTGCCCAGGCTGGCTACAACGTCAACCTTTATGACGTGAGCCCTCAGCAGCTCGAGCGAGCCTGCGGCCGCATTCGAGCCATCCAAAAGCTGTTTGTGCAAGAGGGACTCGTCTCGGCCGATGCGGCCCAGGCTGCACGAGAGCGGATTGCCACCACGACACAATTGGAAGCCAGTCTGGTTGGCGTGCAGTACGTGCTCGAAGCCGCGCCGGAGCGTCTGGAACTCAAGCAACAACTCTTTTCGCAGTTTGAGACGTTTTGTCCCGAGGACGCGATCCTGGCGACCAACACGTCGGGACTGCGCATCACCGACATTGCTTCCGTATGCCAGCACCCGGAGCGAGTGGGCGGCATGCATTGGGCCAACCCAGCCGAGATTGTGCCGCTGGTCGAGGTCATTCGCGGTGAGCAAACCTCGGACAATACGGTTGACGTCATCTGCCAGGTGACAGAAAAGCTGGGCAAGCTGCCCGTTGTGGTGAACAAGGACATTCCCGGTTTTGTGAGCAACCGGCTTCAGTACGCCGTATTGAGAGAAGCTTTGTACCTGGTCGAGAGCGGCGTCGTCAGCGCGCAGGACGTAGACCGCACGCTCAAGTGCGGCGTCGGCTTTCGCTATCCCTGGCTCGGCCCGCTAGAGACGGCCGACCTGGGCGGTCTGGACGTGTTCCACGGCATCTGCCAATACCTGTTCAAAGCGTTGAGCAACATGACCGCGCCGCCCCCATTCTTTGATCAGATTGTCCAGGAGGGTAAGCTGGGCATCAAGACGGGCCAGGGCTTTTACGACTATCGCGGCGTCTCGCGGGAAGAGGTGTTACGCAAGCGCGATTTGTATTTCATTCGCCAACTCCAGCTCATCCGCAAGGTTCAGGCGGGCGAGGAACAAGAGGAATAGAAATGGCGCGTCAAGTCATCATCACGGCCGCTTTGGCGGGCAGCGTGACCATGAAAGAGCACAACCCGGCCGTCCCGTATACGCCGGAGGAATTTGTCCGCGAGGCCAAGCAGGCGGAAGACGCAGGCGCTGCTGTCGTTCATGTCCATTTCCGCGATCCTGTTACCGGCATTCCGACGACCGACCCGGCGATCATGCAAAAGGTCGTCCAGGGCATCCGAGAAAATACTGGCTTGATCCTGAACCTCAGCACCGGGGTGAGCCTGGACTCGACGTTGGCAGAGCGCAAACGGCCGATCGAATGTCACTCGCCTGAAATGGCCTCACTCAACCCCGGCACGATGAATTTTTGCACCGTCAATTATAAAGACGGCAGTATCCTTTCCGACAAGACCTATCACAATCCGTTGCTAGGCACACTCGAATTTGGGGCGCTGATGAAGGACAAGCACATCAAGCCCGAGATCGAGTGTTTTGAACCATCCCACGTTCACAACGCGCTGTTCTTTTTTGAGCACTATAATTTCCTTGTGCCCCCCCTGCATTTCTCCTTCGTCTTTGGCGTGATGGGCGGTGTGCGCTTTAACTCGGACATGGTCAACAGCTTTATCCATGCCATTCCCGCCGGCTCCACCTGGCAGGGCATTGGCGTTGGCCCGCTTTCCTTTCCGGTGGTGATGGCGAGCGTGATTCATGGTGGACACATCCGCGTCGGGCTGGAGGACAATATCTACAGCGACGTACCGACGAAAACGAGAGCCAGAGGCAACGGCGAGCTGGTGGACAAGGCGGTTCAGATTGTGCGCCTGGCTGGCTGCGAGGTGGCAACCCCAGCGCAGGCGCGTGAGATACTCGGCTTGACCCGCCAGGAGGGTGCTGCATGAGAAGCGACGAGATGAAGGCAGGCCTCCGGCGAGCGCAGCACCGGGCGCTCTTGTACGCGATGGGCTACACCCGGCGCGAGATCGAGCAGCCCATCGTGGGCATCGTGAACTCTTTTAACCAGATCATCCCCGGCCATATTCATCTCAATAGCATCGTGGACGCCGTAGTGCGCGGCGTCTCGATGGCCGGGGGAACCCCCGTGATCTTTCCCAGCATTGGGATTTGCGACGGCCTGGCTATGGGGCATGAAGGCATGAAGTACGTCCTGGCGAGCCGCGAACTGATCGCCGACTCGGTCGAAGTCATGGCGATGGCGCATCCGTTTGACGCGCTGGTGATGGTGACCAATTGCGACAAGATCACACCCGGAATGCTCATGGCTGCACTGCGCCTGAACATCCCGGCGATCATCTTGAGCGGCGGGCCGATGCTGGCCGGTGACTGGCGAGGTCAGCAGACCGACTTGACCACGGTGTGGGAAGGCGTGGGCAAGGTCAGCGCAGGCAAGATGACGAACGAGGAAATGCAAGAATTGGAAGAGTGCTGCTGCCCCGGCTGCGGCTCGTGCGCGGGCATGTTCACCGCCAATTCGATGAACTGCCTCACGGAAGCGATCGGCCTGGGCCTGCCCGGCAATGGGACGTTACCCGCAGTCAGCGGCGCTCGCGTGCGGCTGGGCAAGCTGGCGGGCCTCAAGGTCATGGAGCTTTTGAGCAAGACCATCCGCCCGCGCGACATTGCCACGCGCGATGCGTTCATGAACGCCATCGCCGTGGACATGGCGCTGGGCTGTTCGACCAATACCATCCTTCACGTCCCCGCCATCGCCAACGAGGCTCACATTCCCATTCCGCAAGACCTGTTTCAAAAAGTGAGTGACCGCATCCCGCACCTATGCAACATGAGTCCGGCTGGTCCACACCATCTCGACGACCTTGATCGAGCGGGCGGCGTGCAGGGCGTGATGAAGCGCCTGGCTGAAAAAGGATTTGTGAACCCCGACGTGATGACAGTGGCCGGGCAGACGCTCGGGCAAAACCTGGCCGCGTCTGAAATTCGTGACGAGGAAATCATCCGTCCGTTTGACCGCCCCGTGCATCCCGAAGGTGGTATCGCGATTCTCAAAGGCAACCTTGCGCCCGATGGCGCGGTGGTCAAGCAGGCTGCCGTCGCGCCGGCAATGCGTCAGAGGGAGGGCATCGCCCGTGTCTTTGACGGCGAAGAAGAAGCGGTTGACGCCATCCTTGGCGGACGCATTCAGCCTGGCGACATTGTCGTGATTCGGTACGAAGGGCCTAAAGGCGGGCCTGGGATGCGCGAGATGCTGTCGGCGACTTCAGCCATCGTGGGCGTGGGGCTGGGCGAAGAGGTCGCGCTGATCACTGATGGTCGCTTTAGTGGCGTCACGCGCGGCGCCGCCATCGGTCACATTTCGCCGGAAGCTGCTGAAGGCGGATTGCTGGCGCTCGTCGAAGAAGGCGACACGATTTTGATTGACATTCCCAACCGAACGCTCATGCTTCAGGTTGACGAAGACAATCTTGCACGGCGTAGATCGCGCTGGACGCCCCCGGAGCCCCGAGTCCAGACAGGATACCTCTATCGGTATTCCAGGCTGGTCACTTCGGCCAGCACCGGGGCTATTCTGCGCATCTGAATCGTAATCCACAGGCCCAATGGGGGTCTGAGCTTTGTAACCCAAAATAAGGAGGCCAATCATGGGCGACGAAAGGGTGGTCAAGTACGATGAGTACGGCGTCATGGACGGAGGCACCATCGGTCTGCCGCGCAAGATGACGCGCGATCTATGGCTGCAGGAGGTTTTCCCGGAATGGGGCACCTACCTCAACTATGAGATCGCGCACTTTGACGTCAAGCCTGGCACCGGCGCGATGTGGTTTTTCGGCGGGCCGTCGTTTGCGCTCAAGTCGCAAGCGGGTGCGGTCTTTACAGTAGACCTCTATGCCGGGCCGAGCATTTTTACCGATTACTCGTACTGCGGCGTGTGCCGCACGAGCGGCGCGGACAAGTTGTGGTGGATGCGGCTCAACCCTCACGTGGTTGACCCGTGGAAGTTTGAGCGGTTGGACGCGGTGTGCATCACACACCACCATCAAGACCACATGGATTTCTACACCATTGCTGCCGCGCTGCAAACGACCAACTGCAAGTTCATCGCCCCGCCTGAAGCGGCCCGCCGCATGAAGAAAAACATGGGCGTGCCGGATGACCGCTTGATCGTGGCCGAGGTGGGCAAGAGCGTCCAGATTGCGGATATGAAGATTGACTTTGCGCCCAACTTTGACGTGATTGCATCCAAGACCGGCTTTGACACGCCACGCCCGTTTGAAGAAGTCGCCGTCAGTTTCATCTTCAACACACAGGGCGGGAACATGGCCTTCCTGGGCGATACGCTCTACAACAATGGCTATCGCATGGTGGGCGAGAAATACAACATTGACGTGGTCTGCATGGACATGGGCAACAATGCGCCGGGCTATACGGACAAGATGTCGCCGTGGGATGTGTGGCGTGTGGCTGAGGCGCTCAATGCCAAGGTCGTCATTCCCGATCATCACGACAACTGGGGTAACTGCTACGAAGACCCCGAGTACCTGGACTATATCGTCAGCCGCAAGGCAAAGGAAAAGAAAATTGACATGCGATCCGTCACCTTGTTACCCGGTGCGCGCTACGTGCACCCGGATGATAAAGACATCGGAAAATACGTTTATCCCGATTGGCGCGAAACTATGAATTGGCGCAAGAGTGTCGAGTACGGCCCGGACAAGTGGTAGATAACGGGCTGCGTGGGGGCAGGCCGTGTGCCTGCCCTTGCGCTGGGACCACCGGTGCGCGTCCGGTATCGCGTCACTCAACCCGACACCGTCATCATCCTGGATAGAATATTGCCGGCGAGGGTGGATGTGCTATCCGGTCTCAAGCCCGGCGGGCTGGTGTTGATTGACAGCAATTTAGCAGACTGTTCTCGGAGTGTGTCTGAAGGCGAAGAAAAGACGCATCATTTACACCAATCGTCCCTGGGAAGCCACGGGGATGTGCAGTGGGTGTCGCCTGTGTGAGTTGTGGTGCTCGCTCAAGACGGTTTCGGCGCAGCCATAGTGTTCGTCCAGAAAATAGATTTGCGCTCTTTCGATGGCGTGTTGTTCGGTCAAGATCGTGTGCCAGACCTGACAGGTTTCCGAAACCTGTCAGGTCTAACTCTCCGGTGGTTGGCCCAGGTCTTCAAGATGGTGCTGCATGGCCAGAGAGGCCGCTTCAGGATTGCGGGTCTTGAGCGCCTCCAGCACCTCCTTGTGCCGGGTTGCTAGAAAGATGGGAGCATATTGGCCCATGCGATATACGACCATCGTCCAGACGCCGAACTCTAGCGTCTTCCAGACTTGGTGCAGCAGTTTGTTCCCTGCCACCTGCAAAATGGTCTCGTGGAACCTGTTGTCCAGCCGGATGGTCTGGGCCATATCCTGGTTTTCGACCGCCCGGATCATTTCATCGAGGATATTCTGCAATTGGGTCACGTCAGTTTCGGTCAGGCGCGTCGCAGCCTGGCGCGCCGCCAGCGATTCGAGCGAGGCTCGCACCGTATAGTATTCCCATAGGTCCTGCGGGGAAAAAGAGCGTACTGACGCGCCTTTGTAGGGTTGCGCTTCCAGGAATCCCATGACGACCAATTCGCGGATCGCCTCCCGAACGGGAGAGGTGCTTATGCCAAAGCGGCGCGCCAGCTTAGTCTCCATGATTCGCTCGCCCGGCTGATACTCGCCTTTCAAGATCGCTTCGACAACATATTCCTTGACACGTTGGCTCAGTATCATGCGCGGGAAATGCGTATCTAGAATCTCTGCAGTTAACGGTTGTTGCGAAGTTGACATTTCACTAACCCGGGTAAAGAAAACCAAAACGAGAATCGATTGTTGAAAGCTAATTTTATCACTTTTCCTTTATATTTTCAAGTGAAGCTTGACTTTCTGGTGATTACCCAAAGTGCTCAGGCCGCTGTCCCGGCGGCCCGTCAGCGTCCTCGCCGACGGGGAGAAACAGAGATGTGGGTAAGGGTAATCACCAGTTGACTTTGTATTGAAAGTGTGGTAGCATGAACTAGAAATCGAGAATCGGCTCTCGTTTATTATCTGCACATAGAGGTTTTTGCGTGCTGCGATACTAGTACTCCTGGGTCCTCAAGTTGGCTTTACAAGCTATTCGCAAGGTCCGATCGAACCGCAAGTACTGTAATCCGGCCGAGCATTCAAAATGTGAATAGACTCCGGTACATGAGCGGGTCTTAGCTGGACAGAAAGACCTTTTGTCAGCTCTGCCAACACGGTAGTCTGCAGTGAATCATTAGCTCCGGCAGAGGTGAAACGACAAAGGAGGTGAAACGACAAAATGTAGCCCTTACGCAGATACCCTTTCCGGATTTTGTGTTGTGCCCCATCGGTTCATCCCTACACTCAAAAGGAGACCAGTAACATGAAACTGCTCAATGCACTCGCGCATCCGATCATCATCTTCCTGCTGTGTATTCCCCTGATCAAAATACCTGATAATGTGCCCCAAATTGTCGTGTTTGGGACTTTCTGCTGCTGGGCGCTCTACTTCCTGCTGGGCGCGAATCTGAAGAGCGCCCTGTGGGGAGCCCTGTGCTTCATCGTGGGCGAAGTCTGCGCCATATTCATCATCCTGCAGCTCATGGCGACACCCTTCCTGAGCTCGTGGTCGCTGATGATCTCGGTCGGGTTATGGGCGGCGTTGATGGTTCTCTTGGCCGAACAGGTCAAGCCGATCGGCGTGGTGCCCGCCTATTTCCAGGCGGCTGCCCTGTACTTTGGCGTGTACTTTTTCTGGTGGCCGGCGCAAAAGTTTACCGTCGCCGGGGATTATATTACCCCACTCATTTACCTCGCCCTGTCGATGGCATTCGGCTTCTTCATGGGGTGGTTGACGATTGTGATCTATGGGTGGTGGGGCAACTTTTCCAAGACTCTCGCCAAATGAAGGAGGTGACGAACACATCATCTTGACTCTGTCGCAGGTTTGAGCGTGCGTATCGGGA
>CAYGWJ010000074.1:0-4641 GCA_964353405.1 uncultured Anaerolineae bacterium | reverse complement strand
GTCAATCCTGGGCGAACGGGCCTGTTCGACGTGTTGCGCGCGATGGGGGCAGACATCACGCTGGAAAACGAATGCGCGCACGCCACGTCGAGTGTTGACGCCACGTCGAGTGTTGACGCGCAAGCGGATGAGCCGGTGGCCGACGTCACCATTCGCGCGTCGGACTTGCACGGCGTGACGGTCGGTGGGACGACTGTGGTGCGGATGATTGACGAGTTTCCGATCCTGGCTATTGCCGCGACGCAGGCGCACGGCGAAACCGTCGTGCGCGACGCGGCCGAGCTGCGGGCAAAAGAGTCCGACCGCATTGGCGCCCTCGTGCAGGAATTGCGCCGGATGGGCGCGCAAATTGAGGAGCGCGCGGATGGTTTTATCATCGCCGGGCCGACGCCCCTGCACGGCGCGCGCGTCTCGGCGCACAAAGACCATCGGTTGGCCATGTCGCTGGCGGTGGCCGGGCTCATTGCACGTGGCGAGACGACGATTGAGGGCTGGGAGTGCGTGGCCGATTCGTTCCCGGGTTTTCCAGAGCTACTGGCGCGGGTGGCCGGCAGCGGGTCGTGGGCATGAAATCCCTACTCCCCTACTCCCTACTCCCCTACTCCCTTCTGAGTGATCCGGTCATGTTGGGCGCGGACAAGGAGTTGGCATGTTACGCTTCCTAACGGCGGGTGAATCGCACGGCCCCGCGCTGCTTGGAATTGTGGAAGGCTTGCCGGCCGGCCTGCGTGTGGAACCGGAGGCCATCAACGCCGATCTTGCGCGGCGGCAGATTGGGGTAGGGCGGTCAGCGCGGATGCGGATCGAGCACGACCGCGCCGAGATTTTGAGCGGCGTGGTCGAGGGGCGCACGATTGGCTCGCCGGTCGCGCTCAGAATCGAGAACGCCGATCACGCCAACTGGAAGGACAGGGTCGCGCCGCCGCAGACGATCCCGCGCCCAGGGCACGCCGACCTGGCCGGTGCGCAGAAATATGGTTTGGACGATCTGCGCTGGGTGGCCGAACGCGCCAGCGCGCGAGAGACGGCGATGCGCGTGGCGTGCGGGTCGCTGGCTCGATTGTTGCTGGCCGAGTTTGGCGTCGTCGTCGGCAGCCACGTGCTGGAAATCGGCGGCGTGTGCGCGGACATCCCGGACGCGCCGTATCCCCACATCTGGGCGCGGGCGCGGGCCTCGGACGTGTGCGTGGCCGATGTGGCCAGCGCGGAGAGAATCGCGGCGAGGATCCAAGAGGTGATGCGCGGCAAGAACACCGTGGGCGGCGTCATCGAGATCGTCGCGCTGAACGTGCCCGTGGGCCTGGGGTCGCACGTCCACTGGGATCGCAAGCTCGACGGGCGGCTGGCGCAGGCGGTGATGAGCATCCAGTCCGTCAAGGGCGTCGAGATCGGCCCGGCGTTCGACAATGCGCGGCATTTGGGGACGGAGGTGCAGGACGAGATCGTGTCTCCCCCGTCCCAACGCGACGGCGTGCAAACGGGGCCAGGCTGGGCGCCGACACGCCTCACCAACCGGGCCGGCGGGCTGGAAGGCGGCATTACGAACGGACAGCCCATCGTGATCCGCGCGGCGCTCAAGCCGATTGCGACGACGGCCACGCCGCTGCGTTCCGTGGATTTGGCGACGGGCGAAGCGGCGCTGGCGGAATACCAGCGTTCCGACTTTTGCCACGTGCCACGCGCGTGCGTCATCGGCGAAGCGATGGTCGCCTGGGTGCTGGCCGACGCGCTGATGGATAAAGTGGGCGGCGACTCGCTGCGCGAAATGAAGGCACATCTTGGCCAGCATTAACGTCATCACTCTGCCGGTCTCGTATCCAGGCGGCCGGTACGAGATCCACATCGGGGAGGGAACACTCGACTCTATCGGCGGAGTGATGTGTGCGGGCGGCGTTCCTAAAGGCAGCCGCGTTGCCATCGTGTCCAATCCCGTCGTCGCGCCGCTGTATGCCGCGCGGGTGCAAGCGTCGCTGCGCTCGGCGGGCCTGGAGCCGTTCTTGTGCTCCGTCCCTGATGGCGAGCCTTTGGGTAAAACACTCGCCACCCTCGCGGCACTGTACGATCAACTCCTGGCCGGTGAATTGGAGCGGGGCGATACGGTGCTGGCCCTGGGCGGCGGCGTGACGGGCGATGTGGCCGGCTTTGCGGCGGCGACGTTCATGCGGGGCGTCCGTTTCGTGCAAGCGCCTACGACGCTGCTGGCGATGGTGGATGCGAGTGTAGGGGGCAAGACGGGTGTTGACCTGCCACAGGGCAAGAACCTGGTCGGCGCGTGGAAGTGTCCGTCGGTGGTCGTGATTGATCCGGCCACGCTTCTAACGCTGCCGGCAGAAGAGTATCGTTCCGGCCTGGCCGAAGTGATCAAGCATGGCATCCTCGGCGATCCCCAGTTGTTTGGCGAATTGGAAAGAGGATCGGCGCGGACCGGGACGCAAGCAGAACAAATAGCGCGGGCGCTGCGGGTCAAGATCGCCGTGGTGGAGGACGATCCGTTCGAGCAGGGGCGCCGTGCGGTGCTCAACCTGGGCCATACGGTAGGGCACGCGTTGGAGCAGTTGACCCAGTATGCGCTCCGCCACGGCGAAGCGGTCGGCCTGGGGCTGGTGGCGGCGGCGCGGATCGCCGTCGAGTTGGGACGGGCCGAGGCGGCGCTCCCAGGCCGCATTGAAAAAGTGCTGTCCGGGTTCGAGTTGCCGGTGCGCTGCCCGCCGGTTGAGGCTGACGCAATCCTGGCGGCGATGGCGCACGACAAGAAAAAGCAGGGACGCGCGCTGCGGTGGGTGCTCCCGCGCGCGGTCGGAGAAGTTGAAATCACGACGGATGTTCCGCTGCAGGTGGTGCGGTCGGTTCTGTGTGATATGGGTGCCAGGAGTGAGTCATGAACAAGTCGCAGGTCGCAGGTCGCAGGGCGCAGGTCGCAGTTTCAAGGTGCTGGTTCTGCTTGGACAAGTTGCCGTGACGCGGCAGGTTCCTTGCTGTGAGAGCGCATACCAAACCTGGCAAAAAGGGTTTACAATGTCCATGATGTTTGAGGACAGCTGAACAGGAGTGAACGCCATGAACCAGGCCAGTTCGACTCTCAAGCAGCGCGTGGCGGTCTTGCGCTGGACGTTTCCGCTTGCCCTGGCGCTGTTGGCCTTTACTTATCAGCTTGGCCCGGCGCGCTGGGTTCAGTCAACCTATAGTGACCGCGCGGATTTCTATGTGGACATTCTGTTGTACGGCACACTCGGCCCGCTCTTGACTTTTGGAGCCATCACCCGCATCGGCGTCTGGCTGGATGAAAAAGAGCACGCCGAAAACCGGGCAAGCACGAGTGAACAACGGCTGGCGTCCGTCATCGAGGCCTCGGTAGATGCTATCCTGATTCTTGATCCCCAGGGGCGCATTGAAACACTTAATCGTGGCGCCGAGTCACTCTTTGGCTACGCCGCTTCCCAGATGGACGGTCGTCCGCTTTCCGACCTGCTGGGCAGCGGTGAATCCGCCGAGGTCGAGTTCCGCTGGCTGGCCGATACCGTCCGGCAGGCCGGCTATGTGCGCGGACACGAGACGATGTGCCGCGATACCAGAGGCGCACCCGTGGCGGTGGAGCTCACCGCCACGCTTTTGAGGGGCGAAGCGCGCGAGCCGCTGGGGATGTCTGTCATCCTGCGCGACATCACCGACCGCAAGCGCCGTGAGGAAGAGATCCGCCAGCTCAATGCCAGCTTGAACGTCCAAGTGGCCGAACGAACGCGCGAGCTGGCCGAAAAAGTCGAACAGCTCGCGCGCGCCAACGCCGACCTGAAAAAGCTCGACCAGATGCGCTCCGAGTTTGTCTCGCTCGTTTCGCACCAGATCCGCGCGCCGCTCACTAATATGCGGGGGGCGGCCGAACGCATGCAGACGGATTGCCCGGCGATGACGGCCACCTGCTCTCGGATGTTTATGATTCTGGATCAGCAGGCGGCGCGGCTTGATCGCCTGGTGCAAGACGTGTTGAATGCAGCCCGCATCGAAGCCGGGGACCTGGCGCTCGACCTTGAGCCAATCTCTGTGCTGCCTATCGCACAGCAGGTGGTGGATCAAATCCGCGCCCGCACGTCCAATCGTTCCTTCTGCCTGCCGACCAAGACCGGCCTGCCGCTCGTTTTGGGCGACCGTCACCGGGTGGCGGAGGTGCTGGCGAATCTTGTAGATAATGCCGACAAATACTCGCCGCCCGGAAAAGATGTGATCATTGACGTGCGGGCCGATCAAGCCGAGGTCACGCTGTCTGTCCGTGACTATGGCCCCGGCCTTGCGCCCGGCGACCTCGATCGAGTCTTTGAAAAGTTTTACCGCGCGGACAGCAGCGACGCGCAGGTTACGTATGGCTATGGCCTGGGGTTGTATGTCTGCCGCCAACTGGTGGAAGCGCAGGGCGGGCGCATTTGGGCAGAAAACGCGCCGGATGGCGGCGCAGTTTTCTCGTTCACGTTGCCCGCGGTGAGGTGTGGGTGGCGCAGCGAACCATCTTGATGATTGACGACGACCGGACTCTGGTCGAGCTGCTCTCGGATCATTTGAAGGTGTCGGGCTATCGCACCCTGACCGCGCACGACGGGCCAAGCGGCTTGCGGATGGCCCTGGAAGCAAAACCTGACCTGGTGGTGATGG
>CAYGWJ010000073.1:0-53851 GCA_964353405.1 uncultured Anaerolineae bacterium | reverse complement strand
CACCGCAAGACCAAGCTGAGACAGCTGGAGGCTAATGTTGCGCTGTAATACTAGTTGCTCGTACAAGTCGTGCTCAAGCGCTTCGCGAGCCTCGCTGACCTTGGGACGTAGTTCGTCGCGTTGTCGCACAAGCTCGATCGGCCAGTCACGCAGTTTCTGAATCGCCTCTTCAATCGCTTCTTCGGTGGTCAGGTTGCCAGAGACATACTCGCTGACTCGTGTGCGCTCGCGCCTGTGCAGAGCGCGGCTTTTCTTGCCCTGGGCATTGAATGGCAGTGTGCGTAGACGATCGGGCCGCAAGATATTGATCTTGCGACACAGATCACCAAAGAGGAAAACTGATAAACGCTAACGCCGCTCAACGCGCAAAGTCGCCGTCAATATTGTCTATATATACCCAGGTGTTCAATTCAGGATAGATCTGGTTCCAGACTAGGAAGAAAAGGGTTACAGTCTTTCCTCGGTAGTCTGAGAGATCGATGGATTGACGAATAGCTTTTCGGGAAGGTTCTGACATCCAAGGATTGCCCAAATTCGGACCAGGGTTCCCAGTACGCCAAGTATAAGTGTAGAGGTCGTTTACAGCAATTGCGAAAATATCGTAAATGTCGCGAGAAAAGGGACCTTCCATTACGTCGTAGGAATACATGCAATAGTCAAATTCCAGCTTTGGATAAGGTATATCAGATACCTGGACAGTCTGTGCAATGCCATAGCGCCCCGTTGCCAACTTTCCATTGGGCACCCATCCAGAATTTCCAATACGCACAGCATAGGTATCAAAGCAGTTATAATTTGGATCAGTAAGGGGTCTCACGACATCTACAGGAAAGTTGGGCGCGGCAATTTTGATCCAACAACTCAAGTCACCCATTTCAAAGTCGCCGTTACAGAGCACTCCGGGGCTATTCAATACGGTCTTGGTATGTGCCTCTACTTTATCCGTTTCATGGCTCTGAATCCAAGCGGCATTGTTTAGCACGGCGAAGCCCAACACCGTGTCTGTTACTTGAACTGAACACTCGATCATTCCCTGCTCTCCCACTTCCAGCTTCCCAATATTCCAAAGAGCCAAGCGCGGACCTAACATACTTGGAACAGGCGCACAATTGCCTGCGTCAAACATGACGTTGGGATCAAACTCGTCATAGACACTCGCTTGCGTAGCTGCGGCGGTTCCAGTATTGCTATAGGTGAGTCTGTAGATCAGTATTCCGCCTGGTCCTACTCGATCGGGCGGGTCAACTTGGCTTATGCTCAATACCGGAACTCCAATAACTCGTGTGAGTTCTCTGTCCTCAATGGCCTGAAGTTCATCACTGCTTATCTTGACCTGATTAGACAACTTGAGGCTAGTTGTAAGAGAGCTATTCACCGTTACGGTAATGACAACATCGCCACTGCTGTTTGCTTTCACCTGACCAATGTTCCATGACCCCTGGCGACTATCTATAGTGTGAGGAGGCTGCGAGAATGCTATGGGAGTAACGTTCATATCGAAAGTGTCGGTGATAAACACTCCATGCGCCGCAGCTTGCCCTGTGTTGCTATAGGTGATATGGTATACCAACGTTTTGCCAACTTCAACAGGATCAGGCGCGTCACTTTGGGCCAGATGTAAAATGGGCCTTCTCTCCGATACTAGTACAGCATAAACAGAGACAAAGAGAAGGATGCCGAGAAATATTGAAACGAGTAGCCATTTACGGGCTACAATCGGTTCCAAGATGTTAGGCAACCATTTTCCTATCTTCAATCTCAATCCTCTCTCCCTGTGGTCTGAGCCATCAGATCATTTCACTGATTGCATCACTGTCTCGAAATATTCCGTCATCAACAATGACCGGGCGGGCATGAAGGAGCACCCGAACCAGGTGGTACAAAGTAAAATTCCTGTTTCTCACTTCTTGCGCTTATTTCTCGGAAACAGACATTCTTGCCTGCTTCATAGATGTAAGGCTTGCAGCTTTCTGCACTGCCGGGCCAAGTGCCTATAACGACCACGTAAGCGTAATACCAACCTGCACGTGCGCCTACATCATTCGTCTGCCATGAGGTACCAGATTCCCAGGTTTTTGCGGTTGCTGTGTTCATCTCCAGATTCGGATCAGGGCCAACACGGATCAGATACCATTTGTCATTCGAGAGATTGCCATCCCACGTCCACTCAAATTGGACAAACCCCATTGTCCAGCCACTATCATTCCCCGGCTTGATCAACTTGGGAGCCGGCAATAAGGCTAGTGTCGGGACAGCGATAGGTGTTGGCGTGCGTGTGGGACTAACTGACGGAGAAGGATAATGTGTCGGTATTGGCGAAGATGTTGGTGAGCTGGATGGCGCTGGTGTACTAGTCGGTGATGGCGTGGGTGCAATAGTTTGTGTAGATCTGGCCGTTGATGTATGGGTGGGTGTTGGTGTATTTGCCGGTTCACGATACACCCCGGATATCCAACCAACATCCTCCTTGAACACCAGGGGTTTCAGGTCCTTTTTGAGCACGCCGTAATCTCTGCTAACTCTATCCCCTAGGAGCTTGTCGGAGAGAACCCTGACGGGCCGGAATCGAGGCTTCAGCCGGTGAGCACGCGGCGATTTTCGGCCAAAACCGGCTAAAGCCTAGACTCCGAAACGCCTCTCCGACAAGCTGCTAGGGACCCGGGAAGCTCACTTATCTTCCCAACCGGCACAAGTGCAGCAAAGGACAAGTTTTCCCCCGGCTCCAAATGTACCTCCTGACCAAAATAAACAGTCCAAGTCCAAGTATCGTCCAGGTGTATATCGTGAGAGCCAGGATTCGGGTTGATCAAGAGCCAGCCTCTGTCACCTCCCGTTCGCATGTAAACTTCAACGGCTACATCTTGGGGTAGTTGCTCATTGACAAGCATTCTACCAGTCACTTTTCCTTCAACTAGATTGACGCTGGTGATTTCGAGCTTAGAGGAAGATGGGATTGGTATCATACCGATTAGAGATATCGCCAAGCCTAATACGAATACCACCGATCCAGGCACCTTGCCGAATTTCTTGGAAGACAGAAAAGTCAAGAGGATACCGATTATAGACACCCCAGCGCCAACAATCACCAGGACCAGTTGTCCAGGATTGATCTTCCAAACCGCAAACATTGTAAGGGCCACTGCAATAAACCCCAGGATAAGACCAAGCACTTGACCAACCTGACTTTCAGATTTTGGCTCCGGCTGCTCCACCCGGCTTGCATGTCTCTTTGCCTCATCCAGTTGCTCGCTTGCGTCCTTGTAACTAGGATCTTCTGCCAGGACCTGCTCTAACAACGCTATAGCCGCTTGCCACTGCTTTGTCTTCAAACGCTTAATCGCCAGTAGATAGCGCTCCGCCAGTCTCTCATTCCGTTCAACCCACTCCAGCTTTGCTTCGACGTCCGGAAAAGCCGGCTCTTCTCTCAGAATGCTTTTCAACTTCCTGGCCGCAGCTTTCCAGTTCTCCCGTTTCGCATCCTGCATTGCCATATCGTAAATGGTCTGAAGTCGTGCCTTCTTCTCTGCTTCTACCAGCTTGGCTTGAGCGTCTCGGTACCCTGGACTCAACTTAAGGACTTGATAAAACTTTCCCGCTGCTTTGTTCCATTCGCCTCGCGCCAAGTCATCTTCTGCCTGTAGGTAGAGAGCTGCAAGTTCCTTCTGGAGTTGCACCTCAGCCAGTCGGCGGGCAACATCTCGGTAATCTCGGTCCTTTGCCAAGATTTGGATGTATAGGTCTCCGGCTTCGGCCCATCTTTTCTTCTCCTCATAATACTGAGCCCTGTCATAGAGATCGAACAATTCTGCCTGCCGGTGCGCTTCATCCAGTTTCGCCAGGGTGTCCATATAGTCTTTGTCAAGGGCAACAACTTGATCAAAAGCGTCAATGGCTTGCTGCCATTCCTCTTTTTTAAGATACTCCTCACCCTGGCGGTACAATTGCTGTAATCTTTCTTGCTGGCGTGCTTGGGTCAGCATCGCATCCACGTCTCTGTAACCCGGGACCAGTATCAGGACACGCTCAAGTTGCTCAATCGCCTGGGACCATTCACCACGATTAAACCGATCTTTGCCTTGTTTGTAGAGAATCTCTGCTTCTTGCTGCCTCTGCGCCACTTGCAAGCAGGCGGCTACGTCCTTAAAGCCGCTATCCCGTTGAACCACAGCCTCAAGTTTGGTGATTGCTTGTTGCCAATTGCTTCGTTGAATATAGCTGAGGCCTTGGGTGTACAGGATCTCTAACTCTTTCTGTGGCCGTGCATACTCCAGTCGTTCGACAGCGTCGTGATAAGCGGGATTTTCATTCACAATGTGCTCGAAGCACTGAATAGCTTCAGACCACTGTTCTCGCTCCAGATGTGCAATGCCCTGCCTGTACCATTCTTCCAACTGCTGTTGTTTCTTGGCTTCATTTAATAACTGAGCCCCGACCCACCTGCCAAAAACAGAAGAAAACAACCTCCATCCAGGTTCAAGCTCATTAGTCTGCACAACTAGGCAACGCGCTTCCAGTTCCTTGCGCACAGGCTCTGCATTTGTCTCATGCCAATCAACAGACTGCCCAGTAGCAAGTTTTGCCAGTAGCTCTCGTTCTGCTGGAGATGATTGTTCCCAATAATACCTAAAATGAGGGTCCGCGTCGTTTTCGAAAGCCGCCAGTGCTTCCTGTTGGGGCTTGCCCAATGGCCAGCCAGGTTCATCTATCCTTTCACAGAGGTGGTAACACAAAGTCTGCAGAAAGAAGGGGTGGTATCCTGTCACTTCATGTAAGAAATGAGACTGAGTACACAGTCTTTCTGCGACAAAACCAAGACCTGAACGATTAAGATACTTAAAAATTAGGTGGTAAACTTGATCTTCTTCGAAAGGATGCAGGATCATAGTGGTGAAAATATTGAAGAAGGGGGAACTGACCTTGTTATACTTTGGCTGAAGCGTTGCCAGCCCTGTGCGGGTGGCGATAACATAGGAGGTATTTCCTGCCCGTTGGGGCAAGCTGCGAAGCTCGTCGTAAAAGATATCTCTCAGGTCGGGGTTTTCTGCTGTTTGCTCAAATTCATCAAACAGAAGGTGAATCTTGTGATCAGAGCTACCTAGGTGCGCAAGAGCTCGCCCAAAACTAGTTGCGGGCATGGCAGAGGTCTCTGCGGCTATGGTAGCCAGGAATCGTTCTGCTTCAGCCTGCCCATCAGGGTGTCTCTGCTTGATCTGGATCGAAATGGCATCTGCAATAGCCTGCCAGATACTAGCCGCGCTGGCTTTGGCGGCCAAGCCTTGAAAGTTGAAATACACGGGGATATGAGTTGAGGGCAGTCCGATTACCGAAGCAGAAGCAGGATGGGCCAGATAAAGCAGCAATGACGTTTTTCCAGTTCGTCGCTCACCATGCAAAGATACATTTTGGAGATTTCGCATCGCAGCAGAGATAGCTTGCAGGATTTCGGTGCGTCCGACAAAATCTGCTGGATCCCGAATTTCTGTCCCCACCCGGAAAGGGTTGACATGTGGTTGCGTGCTCATTGGCTTGTTTCCTCAATCCACTCACTACTGAGAATATTGTGGCTAAGCCACAAGCGCACAATCCCTAACCTGAAATTGAAAAACCGCTCATCTCGGTTTATCCAGTCAATCCATTCCCGTGTTTTCAAATAATCAGTTCCGTCCTCCAGGCTCTTGTAGTTCAACTTTGACTGCAAATGCTGATCTGCCTGTTCAAACAGTTGTCTTAAGCGGCACCCCAAGTCGTTCAAATCACATGGCTTTTGACTGAACAGTGTTACTACTCCTCTTTCTTCGCGATGTAATCGCTGGACGAGCGCCCATATAAAGTTGTCGGTTCGCTCAAGGATGCCTTTCTCGATAAGTTTGACGTCGCTGTTCCCGACCTCCCGTTTGCCTGGCAATTTAGATGCAAGAGACGCAATCACTTCGAACATGTTCTGCAGCACTCGAGGCTGCCCATCGCAGAGAGCTACAACACACTTTAAAGCATCATCTTCCAAGACAAAGTAATCTTGGAGCGCCGTAAAGAATGACTCAACATCTTCTTTGTCAAAATATGGAACACGGACAGAATATCCATCGCCGATTAAATCGCTAAACCGCTTATTACTTGAATGAGATATGCGTTCAGACCCGGCCAAAACAAAATATCCATTATCAGGGTCGCTCACAAAAGTGTCCAGGAAAGCAATTATCTGCTCATCCAAGTGGCGTGGATCATCTAATAGGTGCTCGATTTCATCGAACATGACCACAGGCTGTATATTGTCAGCCGTGTGTCGAAGATTATTCCAGTACACAAAAAACGCATTTCTCCCCCTTCCTTTTCTAAAATCTTCCCGCTCAGGGGCGTCCAGGCTGAGAGACAACCCGCGACGTTTAGTCCATTGATCGAACTGGATCTTCAATTGAAACGCAAGATCGAACAGATAGTCATCCTGATTGCTTGCACTGATGCCCTGTCCAGTCACCATGAGCGTAACATATTCGCCACCCAAAACTTCGCACAGACGACGAAGGATTAAGGTCTTTCCTACCATTGGCTGACCATACAAAACAACGTAATTCAGTTTAGGCGGAGGTCTCTGAGTAAAGTACTTCTGAATCTCGTGCACAATATCGTCGCGCTGAATGAGGGAGGCGCAATCTGGTTTTTTCTGAATTAGATCGCCTATGGTCGTTGGGCAGGAGCAAGCAGTGTTTACTCTATCACGCTGAGGATAGGCAACTGTTTTTTGCCTATCTCGAGCAATTGTGCAACCATCTGACGTCACTTCAAATGTACCGGCTGTTCCGTCTTCCAGGATTTGATATTTGACCCACCCCTTCTCTTGCAAGCGTTTGAGTTCCTGCCAAACTTTTCCTATGTCACTCGTGCCAATCGCCTCGATCAATTCACTCAAGGTAACTGGGTGACCGGGCTGGCGATTGAAGCAAGTGTAAAGTTCGTCAAGAATTTTGCTTTCCAGGCTTGTTTCCATAGATATCCTTAGCAACTTTGATTCCAAGTGCGGTAAGCCACACCACCCCGGCTTCTGCCGCAACTGTCACATCATACTCTAGCCACCTTTTCTCTTCTAGTCCCAAAAGACACTGTAGTATATCTTGCCGATCAGCTCTGCAAGCCGTGACCAATTCATTGAGATTCATTCGCCGTTCCCCTTTATGCATCTGATAATAGGCATAGAGAGTTCGTAATACCTGTGTGTCAAGGCTTGGCTTGCTGAAGGATTCTTCAATATCCGAGTGGACAGTCTCTTGTCGAGGCGCAGCGACAGATACGTCTTCACTGATTGGCGGAACCGGTCCACTTTTGAGTAGTGCGACGGTGTACGCCGCCGCGATATCACAGGCATAAGGGCGCCACTTTTCAGTCTGAGGATTGTTCTTGTCTCCATCCGCTAGGTCCGAAACACCCCGAATCATAAAGAACTCTGCATGCTCAACCGACTGAAATGCTGATGCCGCCACGCCGCCCGCTTCCATTTCTGTCCCAATAAGCTTGGACCAAGTCTCGCGGTATATATTCAGGGCCTCGGCGAAGTCAACGACTTTGTCTCCTGAGGCAATTGGGCCAATATGGCGCTTGGGCTGGCCGCGCTGCGGGCGCTTGACTCGGCTCAGATCTGACCAACTTTCACCGATCAAATTTCTGGCTGCCCCGAGCAGTCTTGGGCTTGCATTGTAGACTTCCCACCGTATATCCAAACCCTGGGCGGTCTGCTTCTGCAATTCGTAATCTACGATTTTGTCTGCCACAAGAACATCGCCCAGTTCCACACCCTTGGCGGCCACCCCACCCGCAATACCCACCAAGATTACATGGCGAGGGTGCCACTGCCGGATAGCATCTTTGGTTGCCATTGCGGCTTGCACTCGGCCCATTCCCACAAGCGGCATCACGACAATTTGATAAACGCTGGTAGAGCCATTTGGAAAAGTGGTCAATAGAGCCGACTGGAAATAGACTTGAACATCCTGCTCAGATGGAGCTATTTTTTGCCATCCTGGCAGCTTGTCAAGCAAGGCGTCCCGCTCTTCCTCAAGCGGCGTAACGACAAGAAAGTCAATCGGCAATTTCTGTGGTTCAGTTGAGGATTTGCCCATTATGCATTCCTTGAAAGCAGGGGCTTCCACCTGGTGCTCCAAGAGGAAACTGGGTTTGGAGAAAAAACTGCATCATTGCAAAGTTCTTTCTGAATCTACGAGGTCAGCTCTCTACAAGAACTGTATCCATAGTATACTTGTCTCTGAAATGATGTCAAACGAACGTTTTGACTGGGTGCGTTTCAATTATTGGGCGACTTGTGACCAGTTAGACGCAGACATCGCAAAACCGGTGTCCAGGGTCGTCGGAGCACTGCGCCAGTACCGGTGGCCCTAAAAACTGAAACGCACCCTAACGCCGCCCGCTGCCGCGAAACGCAAGGCCGCAGGTCACGCCTGCGGCCTTTGTTCTCAATTCTGCGAGAATCCCATTACCCCGCAGCTCATCTTCTCGCTTCGACAAACGCCGTCGGCTCGCGATAGCCTCAATAGTCGGGCCGGGCGCGCGTTGGATTATCATCCCACGTATAGCCCACGCCGGGGTTTTGCGCGGCGTAGCGCGTGTCCACCGGCAGCGGCCCGCCGACGTAATGCAGAAAGGGGCCGGATTTTCGGGAGAAAGCGGAAAGTCAAAAGCGTCGGCCGGCTCGGGCGTCTGGGCAGGAACGGGAGGGAGCAAGTCGGGGTCGGGCAGGGGCATGGGCGTGCAGGCAGCACACAGGGTTGCAAACGCGAAAAGTAAAGAGCGCAGGTCACTTCAAGCGTGACCTATATTCGTCCTTTGTCGCCACGCCCGCCTCCCCGAACGTCGCCATCTCGCGAAAGACTTGCGCGCTCAACCAGAAACAGCAAAATCTTGTTCCTGCTCTGAAGGCGTGCTATAATGTGAATATGCCAACCATCTCCATCTTCAACGGCATCAAGATTCTGATGTATTACCGCGAACACTATCCGCCGCACTTTCATGCTGAGCTTGGCGAAGAGGCCGCCGAGGTGGGCATTGACCCGATCATGATCCTGGAGGGTGGCCTGTCCAGAAAGACGCGCTCTCAAGTATTTGAGTGGGCTGCCATCCATCAGGCCGAACTGCGCGCAAACTGGGAACTTGCTCGCGCCGGACTGCCGCTGCGCTCCATCGCGCCGCTGGACTAGAAGGAATCGTTCTGATGATTATCCATGTGAGAAAAGTCGAGGTTGTAGGGCCATATTCGCTTGACCTGACCTTTGATAATGGCATCCGCAAGCGCGTCAATCTTCGGCATGAGCTGTATGGCGAAGTCTTTCAGCCGTTACGCGATCCGGCCTATTTTGCCCAGGCCTATCTCGATCCAGACTCGCGCACTGTAACCTGGCCGAACGGCGCCGACCTGGCCCCGGATTTCCTGTTCCAGATGGAACCGGAAGAGAGGCCAGCAGAACCGGCCTACGCCTGAAAGGCTGCAGTCATTCGTCGCTCGACACTCGTCACGCAGGGCGGTCCTTCTTCGCCACCCCCGCTTCCCCGAACGTCGCCATCTCGTCCAGGATTTTGCACGCGGCCTGGCACAGCGAAATTCCCAGCGCCGCGCCGGTGCCCTCGCCCAATCGCAAGTCCAGGTCAAAGAGTGGCCTGAGCTTCAGATGCTCCAGCATAACGCGATGCCCGATCTCGACCGAGCGGTGTGCTGCGATCAGGTAGGGCTGCACCGACGGCGCCAGATGATACGCGATGAGCGCCGCCGCGCCGGAGATAAAGCCATCTATCACCACCGGCACGCGCTGCGCCGCCGCGCCGAGCATCACTCCCGCCAGTCCGCCGATCTCGAATCCCCCGACCTTGCTCAACACATCCAGGGCGTCTGAAGCATCAGGCTGATTGACTTGAAGCGCCTGTTCGATAATAGCAACTTTGTGTGCCAGGCCCGCATCGTCCACGCCCGTGCCGCGCCCCGTCACTTCTGCCACCGGTCGGCCTGTGAACGCGGCGACGATGGCGCTGGAGGGCGTCGTATTGCCGATGCCCATGTCGCCCGTGGCGAGCATGTCCGCGCCATTTTCGATCTCGTGCAACACGACTTGGATCCCGGCTTCCACGGCGCGCTGCGCTTCGTCGCGCGTCATCGCCGCGCCCTGAGAGAAGTCACGTGTGCCAAAAGCAATCTTTTTGCTGATCAGGTCGGCATCCGGCGCAAAATCGGACGCCACGCCCATGTCCACCACGACGACGCGAGCGCCGACGTGCCGCGCCAGCACATTGATCGCCGCGCCGCCGCGCAAAAAGTTGAGCACCATCTGCGGCGTGACCTCGCGCGGATAGGCGCTCACGCCTTGCAACGCTACACCGTGATCGCCCGCCATTGTGATCACCACGGGCTGGCTGATGCGCGGACGTGCTTGCCCAGTGATACCCGCCAGTTGAATCGAGATTTCCTCCAGCCGGCCCAGGCTGCCTTGCGGCTTGGTGAGCTGAGCCTGACGCTCGCGCGCGGCTTGCATGGCGCGCTCGTCCAGCGATTGAATCTTGGCTATAGTTTCGTCAAGAAGCATTTTGATTCCTTTTGCCAGTATTGTCGCTCGTGAAACGTAAAGCGTAAAACGTGAATCGCTCACGCATCACGTATCACGTTTTACGTTTTACGCATCACTTGACCTTCATCGGAATGCCCGCCACCAGGAACAGCACCTCGTCTGCTTCGGCGGCCAGGCTTTGATTGGCGCGGCCCAGCGCATCGCGGTACACGCGGCCCATAGGGTAGGGGGGCACAAGGCCTAGACCCACTTCATTTGAGATCGCAATCCAACTCGCCGTTCCGCGCCGGTAAGCGGCGAGCAGCTCGTCCACCTCAGCCAACGCAGCCGCCTCGGCTTCCACAGCACTGGCCGATTGGGGTAGAGCCATTACCGCGTTGCTCACCAGTAGTGTAAGACAATCCACCAGGACCACGGCGCTCGGATCAGCTTGCTGGATGAGTCTGCCAGTGTCATGCGGAGCTTCGAGCGTGCGCCAGGCGGCAGGACGGTCACGGCGGTGTGCCTCGATGCGCGACTGCATCTCTTCATCCAACGCCTGCGCCGTGGCGACGACCAACACGTCATCGCCACCGCGCTCCAGTGCCAGCTTTTGCGCGTATGTGCTTTTGCCGCTGCGCGCGCCGCCTAAAATCAAGGTTAAGGTCTTGGGCATTATGCTATTTGTTTCCTTCCGCGAATTACGCGAATCCACGCCAATTTTGTTTTTCGAATTCGCGCTGATTCGCTGGATTCGCGGACGAACGTATTACGGCTGCTTGAAAAGCCTGCTTGGACGAAAAGAAATCATCCACACCAAACACTTCCAGCGTCACCACGCCGCGAGCATATTCCAGCAGATGCTTGACGACGGAATCGAGCGCGTCAGGCGGCATAAGGGCGAGCGATTGGTGATCGCGTTCGCCGACGCCATGAAGGTGAACGACGCGCGTGCGCGCCTGCCACTGCCGCAGATGGGGTAACGGGTCGAGTCTGAGCCGCCACAAGTGACCCACATCCACGCACCGGCTCGCCGGGACGGCCTCCAGCACAGGCGCAAAGGCTGCCGGGTCATAGTTCTCCAGATTTTCCACACACACGCGCTGCGCGCCACCGGCCCAGTTCGCAACCTGTTTCAGCGACCGTGCTGCTTGCGCTTGCCAGCGTGCCAGCCTCGCCGTGTCCGACTCCCCCTCTCCTGTCGCCCGACAGGGGAGGGGGCCGGGGGGTGGGGGCGTATTTTGAATGGCCCTGCCGTCGAGGTGGACCACGTAAGCAAACGGGTCAAGTAGCCGCGTCCGCTCGATCACGCGCCGCGCCTTTTCCAGCGACGGGTGACGCGCCGCGTCATCGTCGCCAAAGCGCAGGTCGAGCGGCAAGTGAATCGTAAAAGTCAAGTCGTGTGCCTGGGCCAATCGTCGCAACTCGGTAATGACCGCCGCACTGGGCAAGTTGCTGCCATACTCGTCCGACTCGAATAGAACCAGCTCGACATCGTCCACCAATGGTGCAAGCTGAACGACATTCGGCAGAATGTCGTCGGGCCAGATGTAGGACGTGGCGCCGAGGCGAAAGGGGAGGTTGTTTTTAGGTTTCATGCTGGTGTGGTTAAAAGTGCAAGCTGGCAAGAACAAGCACAACACACTCGACCAACTCGCACGTTGCGCCATAGACGTCGCCGGTCACACCGCCCAGGCGCGAGGAAGCCCAACGGCCAAAGGCAAAAGCGGCGATGACAGCGCCGCCCCAGGCGATGAGGCCGCTCCACCCGGCCAGACCGCATACCAACGCCACTGTCAATGTGGCCCACGTCAACTCACGGCGCTCGAGTCCCGCGCCAAAGTGCGCGGCCATTCCGTCAGGTCGAGCCAGCGGGAATACCGCCGCCACGTTGACGATGGCCCAACGCCCCAGGGTCGGCGCCAAGATGAGCGCGGCAGTCGTATGTGATAGCGAGGCAACTGCGGCAGACTTTATCAGCAACAACAGCACCAATCCCACACCGCCGAAACTTCCCAGGCGTGGATCCTTTAGAATCTCCAGCCGTAGCTCACGCGAAACGGTCGCCGGCAAGGCATCACAGCAATCGGCCCAGCCATCGAGGTGCAGCCCGCCGGTCAAGATCGCCCACAGTGCAACCGTCAGCGCGGCGGCGACGAGTGACGGCAAGACGGCCTGAAGCAGAACGAATGCGAAAGTCAACACAAGGCCGAGTGCAAGCCCAACCAGCGGATAGGCCGCCATGGCGCGAGCGGGCGGACGTTTTGCATCCAGCCAGCGAAACGGCACAGGCAAAACGGTCAGCAGTGAAAAGGCGCAAAGAATGTCAATGATCATATCTTGGCACAGCCTGCGAGCAGGTCATTCGAAAACCGGCGCCATGTCCGCGCTCAATCGGCGCTTGAAGCGGGAAAGTGTCTTGATGAGTGCCGGGCCGACGGCGACAATCAGCACGGCGTTGCCCACCGCGCGCGCCGCGTCCCACCACAGCGACGTGATCAGGTAAAACGCGGCATACCGCTTCAGGATCTCACCCACGCCCAGACCGGCCTGATAGTACTGGTCCGGCCCGCCCGCGACGAACGGCCAAAAGTACAGATTCATCACTGCGCCAAACACCATCCCCCACACCCAGCCGAACGCCGCCAACATCCACGCTTGATATTTGACATTCGAAATTGAAAGTTTGGCGAGCCACCCGGCCGTCATTCCCACCCAGGCGGAAGCAATCATCTGGAAAGGCAGCCACGGCCCGACTCCACCTGTG
The DNA here is from genome assembly GCA_964353405.1 of uncultured Anaerolineae bacterium. Lineage (GTDB taxonomy): Bacteria > Chloroflexota > Anaerolineae > Fen-1058 > Fen-1058 > JBGLNJ01. The sequence continues at coordinate 40,546 of CAYGWJ010000073.1, read as the reverse complement.
ACGAGCGCCGAGGCCAACAATGAAAATGTCCCCATGAGAAAGCCCATCCGCGCGCCATAGACATAGCCTACAAGGATGACAAGCACGAATACGAGCGAGAACCCGCCGGGCATGGGAAAAAAGTTAGAGGCCAATCGCAATGCGGCGTTGATGGCGCACAGCACTCCGAGTAATGCCACGCTCTTGGAATTGAGCATCTGGGTGCGGTCGGCCAGCGCTACGACCACGCACAGGCCGACGACGAGTGCCGTCACCAGCGGTGCATCTTGCGCGTGCGCGGAAGCATTGCCGGCGCCTTGCGCCATGGGCGACCAGAACGGCCAGAGGAACGCGACGATACCCACCAGGCTCGCCACGGCCACCGGCAATCCACGTGTCAGGCGTTTGAGCATTTCGTCAGCGTGCCTTTCGCCGTAATTGAATCAACAGCCACGTGCCCAGGCCCAGCACAAGGACGCCAAAGAGTGCATACGAGGCTGCAGGCGACGACCCCGCCATGCTTTGTGGCGTAGGCGATCCCGTTGGCGACAAAGTGGGGATGGCGGGCGCGGCGGTTGGTGATGCGGTTGGGCCAGTCGCCGGCGCAAGATCTGTTGCCGGAACATGGGTCAGCGTAAAAGCCGGAATCACCGAAGCAGTGACCGGCACAACCGTCACCGCCAGTGTTGGCGTTGCGGCGGGCGCGGGCGGTGTGGGCGTGAGGACACCCGTCGGAGCACGCGTGACCTGCACGTTGGTCGGCGCAAGCGCAGAGTAAGCGCTGGCACACACCTGATCGAGCGTCATCACAGGCGGCGCGACATTGTTCCCCCACGCCCAGCCTTCAACCGCGCCATCGGAAATCTGGTAGACCGCGGCGCCCAGGTTGGAATATTTCCACGCGCCGCTCTGCAAGTGAAAGTATTGCCAGTAAGCGCACGTGCTGCCTTCGCACTGGCAGAAACATGATCTGCCCGCATCGCAGCCCTGGCTGTTGACCTTGCAGACGCCCGCGCCGATGGAAGAACTCGTGTCCACGCGGATGGACAATCCCGCGCGTGCCAGCAGTTCCACGCCGGTGATGCTCGGCTCGCTGAACGGCACGCAGCGTGTGATGACGCTTCCATCGCCAAAGCGTATAACCAGACCAGCGCGATGCGGAGCGCCTTGCGCCGACGCCCTCTCTCCCGCTGGGAGTGCTAACAGCATCATCAGAAACAAAATTGTCTCACCCCGTCCGAGTCGCGTGGTGAGACATCTTATCCAGTCACCCATCGCTCCTCTCCTCTTTCCACGAAGGATTTTGGGAGCATCGGCGCGGGCGGGTTTCCTGGCTTGTTGGCTAACTTACAGTTGCGGGACAGCGCCGGACTTGCCTTTCAGCTCACCGGCTTCCCCACGCAAAGCGTGCCCTGGCATCCGGGCCACGGGCACCTGCGCCGAAGCAGTTTTTGAACGCGTGCAGAGTATAACATACTAGGGCTTGATACGCCACCAGGGCGCATCAAGTATCTGATTCTGCAAATCCCACATTCGTCGGTACAGGCCGTTCGCCTCGATCAGCCCGGCATGGCGGCCTCGCTCGATCACGCGTCCACATTGCATCACCAGAATCTCATCGGCATCTTCCAACCCTACAAGCCGATGCGTGGCGATGAGTGTCGTGCGACCCTGCATCAACTCGCGGATGGACTGCATCACCTGGCGCTCGGTCACGGGATCGAGGTTGGCAGTGGCTTCGTCCAAAATCAAGATGGGCGCGTCCTTGAGCAGCGCGCGAGCGATGGCCAGCCGTTGACGCTCGCCGCCACTCAAGCGCAGGCCTTGCTCACCGATCCAGGTGTCATAGCCCTGCGGCAGCGATTGGACGAACGAATGAATTTGTGCCCGCTGCGCGGCTCGCTCCAGCTCTGCTCGAGTGGCCTTTGGCCTGGCGATGAGCAGGTTATCGCGCACGGTCGCGTTGAAGAGATATGTGCTTTGCGAGACTACACCCATCAAGTGACGCGCGTCGTCAGGGTCATATCTTTGCAGGTCGCGTCCGCCCAACTGGATGACGCCCGCCTTGTAATCCCAGAACCGGAGCAACAGGTTGATCAGCGTGGACTTGCCCGCGCCGCTCGGCCCGACAATCGCCAGCCGCCCACCTTGCGGAAGATTGAAGCTTACGTCATCCAATGCGGGCAGCGCGTCGGCGTCGTAGCGGAAATGCAAGTGCTCAACTCGCAGGTCGCAGGCGCGTACTCCCATCCTTGGCCCTTCCCCCGCTTGCGCCGGGGAAGGACCCTCAAGGGGCGGCGCGCCCGTGGGGCCAGGCTGGGGGCAAGCGTCCACAATCTCAAACAATCGCCGCGCCGATTCCAGCGTGCTGTCGAGATATTGCGCGGCAAGGGGCAGAGGCAGCACCGCTTCCAGGCTCGCCATCGCCGCCAGGACCAGCACGGCCAGGTGCGTGCCCTGAATCTGCGCCGCGTTCACGAGTGGAATGGCGATGATCAGTACAGCTAACGCCGCCACACTCGTCAATAGGCTGCCGAGTGCGCCGTGCAGTCCGCCTGCCCAGGCCATGCGTGCTTGTGCTCCGACCCATGCGCGGCTCTGCGCTTGCATCCGTTCCAGCCATGCGTCTTCTTGTCCGAATGAAACTAGATCGGCCACACCTTGGATGCCGTCCACAAGTGTCGCGTTCAACTCGGCGCGCGTGGAAACCAGTTGCCGCCCAGCCTCACGGCTCAAGACGCGCGTCAACAGCGGCACGCCTGCGCTCGCCACGACGAAAACGGCCAGGAACATGAGAGCCAGTTGTTTGTCATAGCTGCACATGAAAACCCACATGAGCGCGCCGACAAGCACAGCCACGATCGGCGGAGAGATGGCGCGGACGTAAAAGTTTTGCAGCGTTTCAATGTCTGCTACGAAACGAGCCAGCAAATCGCCGCTGCTGCGCCCGGTGTGTATCAGGTGTGCGGGAGCCAGTGGCTCGATGGATTCATAGAACCAGACGCGCAAGTGGGCCAGCAGACGGAACGTCACCTGATGCGAGACATAGCGTTCCAGGTAGCGCAAGACCCCGCGCGCGATGCCGAAAAAGCGCACGCCCACAATCGCCACCTGCAAATCGGCGATGGACGGATGCAGCGCAGCGCTGGCTATAATCCAGGCTGAGGCCGCCATCAAGCCGATGCCGCTGCTGACGGTCGCCGTGCCCAGCAGAGCCGCTAGAATCATCCAGCCCGCAAAGGGTGCGGCAAGTTTGAGCAGCCGCCCGAGCGTCTTGCTCATGCTGCGCCCCCATAGACCGACACCAACTTGCGGTAGGCGCCATCTTGCTGCATGAGAGATGGGTGCGTTCCTGTTTCAACGACTCGTCCAGCGTCCATCACCACGATGCGGTCAGCGCGATAAACTGTGCTGAGGCGGTGCGCGATGACGAGTGTCATGCGGCCTTGCATCAAACGCTCGGTTGCGTCTTGAAGCAGAGCTTCGATCTCGGGATCGAGGTTGGACGTAGCCTCGTCGAGGATGAGCAGCGGCGCATCCTTCAAGAATGCGCGCGCCAGCGCGATGCGTTGAGCCTGTCCGCCGCTCAACCTTGCGCCGCGCTCGCCGATGACGGTGTCATAGCCTTGTGGCAAGGCCTGGAGAAAATCGTGCGCATGTGCAAACTGCGCTGCCAGAGTAATCTCGTCCCGTGTCGCACCCGGCCGCGCGAGGCGAATGTTCTCCATCGCGCTCATGTTGAACAGGTACGGATTCTGTGATACCCACGCCACCTGCTTGCGCCAGTCGCCAGCCGGCACGCCAGCCAGCCGCGCCCCGTTCACGCGAATCTCGCCGCGCTGCGGCTCGATGAAGCGCAATAGCAATTGAGCCACTGTGCTCTTGCCTGCGCCACTCGGCCCGACGAGCGCCACTCGCTGTCCTGCTTCGACGGTGAAAGAGATCCCGTTCAATGCGGGCCGGTCGTTAGCGTAAGCGTAGTGAACATCGTCGAAGGATAAGGAGATAAAACGGTCAGGTTCTCCTCGTCCACTTGTCTTCCCCTCGCCTTGTCGTGGCATCTCAATGTCAAGCACTTGCAAGATACGCCGCGCCGCTGTCACGCCCGAAACGCTCGCATGAAAGCGTGTCCCGAGTAAACGCAACGGCAGATAGAATTCGGGCGCGAGGACGAGAACGAAGAAAGCTTGCTCGAAAACCAAGTGACCGTACAGCAGACGCAGGCCGATCTCGACTGCCACAATGGCCGTGCTGATCGTCGCCACCATCTCTTGCACGAGCGCCGAAAGGAATGCCACGCGCAATACGCCTAGCGTCGTGTCGCGGAAGCGATCGCTGATCTGCGCAATGACTTGCACCTGGTCTTTCGCGCGGCCAAACAGCTTGAGGGTGGTCAGCCCTTGCAGCACGTCTAAAAAATGCGCGCTCATTCGGGAGAGTGACTGCCACTGCTTGCGCGTGAGTGAATCCGCCAGGTTGCCGATAAGGATCATGAACACGGGAATGATGGGCGCGGTCAACAGCAGCACGAGGCCGGAGAGAAGATCAAGCGGAAAGACGAGGATCAGAAACGTGACCGGCACGAGGACAGTCAAAGCCAGCTGCGGAAGATACTGGCTAAAGTAAGCATCAAGCGACTCGATGCCTTCGACGGCGGTGTTGACCAATTCACCACTGCGCTCGCCACGGGTGTAGGCCGGCCCGAGTTCCAAGATGTGCGCAAAGAATCGCTCGCGCAAATCTCGCTTGACCTGTCCGGCGACACGGTTCGCTGTCACTTCGCCGGCCCACATCAAGCCCGCGCGCACGATCGCAATCAACAACAAGGCGGCGAGGAGTGATCCCACGCCGCTCAACGACTGACCTTCTAGAAAAACCTGACTCACAACCCGGCAGAGTATGCGCGCCTGCAAGACCACCATGATACTCGCCGCCCCGCCCAGGCCAACCGTCCAGGCCAATAGGCGGCGCACCGCGCGCGCTTCGCGCCAGAGTCGTGGGTCAAGGTTCATTGAAGTAGACAGGTAGACAAGGAACAAGTAGACAAGGTCGCTTTTCTTGTCTACTTGTCTGCTCTTCCCTTGTCTACTTTGCTCCCATCAATACGTCAGCTTGCTCTTTCCGCCCAGCCGCTGGCGAAAGACATAGTATGTCCAGCCTTGATAGATCAGCACGATGGGCACCAAGATCAGCGCCACAATCGTCATCACCGTCAACGTGTACGGGCTGGACGAAGCGTTATAGATCGTCAGGCTCCAATCGGGATTCAGGCTGGAAACCATAACGCGCGGATACAGCCCCAGGAAGGCCGAGACCACCGTCAGCGCCATGCCGACGCCATTCATCGCAAACGCCCAGCCGTGCCGTCCCGTGCGGAGGAACCAGCCCATGGCCATCAGCGCCGCGAACGCGCCGATCGGTGCGACGCCGGGGTTCAGGCCGAGGCGAATGAACACATCGGTGGCAAAGTAACCCGAGATCACCAGCGCCACGATCAGCACGACGGTGGGCAGCCAGAGCTTGTTCGCCACAGCGTGTGCTTTGGCCTTGAGATCATCTGTCGTCTTGAGCGCCAGAAAGATCGCGCCGTGCAGCGTAAAGCCGGTCAGCGAGGTTAGCCCGGCCAACACCGCATACGGATTGAGCAGATTGAAAAAGCCACCTACGTAATTCTTCTTGGCGTCAATCGGCACGCCCTTCAAGATGTTGGCGAGTGCCACGCCCCACAGCAACGCCGGCAAAAAGCTGCCAAGGAAAATCATCCAATCCCAAAAGCTGCGCCACGTGGGGTTGGCATCCTTGCTGCGGAACTCGAAAGCCACGCCGCGCACGATCAGGCCGACGAGCATCAGCACGAGCGCCAGGTAAAAGCCGGAGAACAGTGTGGCATACCATTGCGAGAACGCGGCAAAGATCGCGCCGCCTGCCGTCAACAGCCACACCTCGTTGCCGTCCCAGTGTGGGCCGACCGTGTTGATGATGATGCGGCGATTCTTGTCGTCCTTCGCCAGGAACGGCAGCAGGATGCCCACGCCATAATCAAAGCCTTCCAGGAAAAAGTAACCGATGAACAGCACGGCGATCAGAATAAACCAAATCGTGTTGAGATCCATGGTGTGCCTCCCGCACCTAGGCCTTCGCCGGAGCGAGCGATTCTTCAGCGACCGGCCCGCCCTTGGCGTATTTGTTGAGTAGATAAATGTCCGCTACCATCAGCGCGCCATACACCAGCGTGAACAGCACCAACGAGATCAACACCATGCCGGCGGTCACTGTGGAAGAGACACCCGCCTCCGTCTTCATCAGTCCAAACACAATCCATGGCTGGCGGCCCAGCTCGGTCATCAACCAGCCGGTGCTATTGGCAAGGTACGGCAGGAACAGGGCAAAGAGCAACGCCTTGAGATACCACGCCGTGCCGTCGAGCCGATTTTTGAGCGTCAGGAACAGGCCGATGAGCGCCAACGCGATCATCAAAAAGCCCGAGCCGGCCATCAAGCGAAAACTCCAGTAGATGAGCGGGATGGGCGGGCGGTAATCGCCAGGGCCATATTGCTTGGCGTAGGCAGCCTGCAAGTCGTCAATGCCTTTGACTTGACCTGTGAGCTGATTAAAAGCCAACAGGCTGAGCACGTTGGGAATCCGAATGGCAAATACCTCTTTGCGCGCTTCCAGATCGCCAATCGTCAAAATCGAAAACGACGCGGGATTTTCGGTCTGATACAGACCTTCGGCGGCAGCCATCTTCATCGGCTGGACCTGCACCATGCGCTGAGCCTGCGAGTGTCCCAGCATGGCCACCAGCACACTGCCGATCAATCCATACACAATCGCGATCTGGGCTGAGCGCTTGAAGAAATCAAGGTTGCTCTTGCGAACAAGATGCCACGCACTGATGCCAAGCACAAAAAAACCAGCCGTGGTGATGCCGGAAAAGAGCACGTGCGGGTATTGCACCCAAACATGCGGATTGGTGAGCAGCGCCAAGAAATCCGTCATCTCGGCGCGGCCATTTCGAAGGACAAAGCCCACCGGTTCCTGCATGAACGAGTTGGCGATCAGAATCCACAGCGCGGAAAGATTCGAGCCAATCGCCACCGCCCACATCACCGCCGCGTGCGCTTTCTTGGACAGTTTATCCCAGCCGAAAATCCACACGCCCAGGAAAGTGGACTCGAGGAAGAAAGCGAGCAGCGCCTCGATGGCAAGCGGCGCGCCAAAAATATCGCCTACAAAACGCGAGTATTCCGACCAATTCATGCCGAATTGAAATTCCTGTACGATGCCGGTAACCACGCCGAGCGCAAAATTGATGAGGAATAACTTGCCCCAGAATTTGGTCAGGCGCAAATACACATCATCTCCGTAGCGGATGTAGGCCGATTCCAAAATCGCCACGAGGATGGACAGGCCCAACGTCAAGGGCACAAAAAAGAAATGGTATACGGTTGTGATGGCAAATTGCAGACGCGCCAAAAGCAGAGCATCCATAGATGAGCCTCCTGAAAAAGTTGCAGAAATGATTGGCGTCAGTGGGGATGGTCTCAGTTCAATTCATACAGCCTCCTGGCCCAGTGCCTCAAGGAGCAGAGAGCAGAACCGCGCCGCGCTGCGCCAGTTTATCAAAGGTGGATTGGCTCAACTTGGCCATCAGCGCCGCACGGGCTTCCACCCACACTTGATGCACCGAGCAGACTTGCATCAACGGGCAAGCTTGCGGATTGACTGCGCACGCGTTGAGCGCCAGCGGCCCTTCCATCACCTGTACCACATCCAGCAAGCTCATTTCACTCGCGGGCCGCGCGAGTGACAGGCCGCCGTTGCTGCCGCGCGCCGTCGTGACGAGCCCGGCGTTCGCCAGCTGCGTGATGACGCGGCGCACCAGCGCGGGCGGAATGAGCCGGCGCTTGGCAATGTCCCGAGTTGTCACGCGCTCGCCTGGCGGGAGCATCGCCAGGTGAAGAATCACGCGGCAAGCATAATCGGTTTGACGGCTGATCGAAAGCATGCAGATTCCAGAGTGGCGCGATTAAATGATACTAATGATATGACTTTTGTGTCAATATAACATTGGAACCAGCCGCAGTCTAGTGACGAATGTCACTTTTGGGGCTATGACAGCGCTTGCGAGCAGATCAAAAAAAAAGCCCCCGGCCTAAAGCCGGGGGCGCGAAGGTCATGCGCAAATTCTGGGGTCAGCCTATCGCCCGGGCTTGTGATTGGTATTGTCAAGCACGACGACATAATAGTCATCATTGCCAGCGGCCGCACTCGTGGCGAGTGGCGCTCGGCAAAGTGTAGCATTATCCTGGGAGACCGTCACCAGGTTTGAATTAGCACTGCTGGCAAATACACGCCACGAAGCCGGGTCGAACACCAGCCCGCCTTCCGGTGACGGATCGACGCTCACAGCGCGCAAGGTCATTGGGCTTGAAGGTGGCCAATTGCTTCCCGGCAAGTGAAGCAGGAACAACTTGTCCAGACCCAAATAATCGTTGGAACTGCTGGTGAGCCAGACATGTGTGTCTGCCCCTCCTACGCTAGGATTGACCGCTACCATGCGTAGCGGCACCTGGTTTCCGCCGGAGCGCATGATTAGAATGTCAATTGGATGTTTGGTGTCCGTCACGCCGTCAATGACAAACAAACGCGACACGCTGATCGAAGCAACATAGATGCGGTTATGAACCTCGTCCACTGCCAACCCATACAGATCGGCGCTCAAATAGACGCGGGTGATCTCGCTGGTGCCGCTGATCACCGTCACATACCCCCATGGATTGCCGCCCGTGTGATTGCTGACGTACACCTTGTTGGTAACGGTATTGACTGCCACGTACGCCGGCTCGTGGAAATTGTGCAACCTGACCGCGTTCCACGTCTCCGCATTGATCACCCAAACTGAATTGTCCTCATACGCAGTGACATAGATCAGATCGGTATTGGGATTGTAGGCCACGCCGCGCGCGCCAGCGCCCACGCGAATCGTCCGCACGCGGGCGTACGTTGCGCCCTCCAGGACATAGAGCGAGTCGCCACCCGCCACGTAGAGTCGATTGCGGCCTCTATCGAGCGCCACGCCGCGCGCGCCGGGCAGATCATCGTTTACCGCAACGGGCATCCCCAGCGAGGTACTGCGCCGTAGATTGCCATCGCCCCCGCTGCCCTCGTTGGCAATGTACAAACGCTCAGTGCTGGTCTCGTAAGCCATGCCCGTCGGACTGGGAGCGGAAGGTAACGTACACCAGACCGCCGGGGCGCAACTCGGCGGCATAGGTGAACAGGTTACCCCCGGGTTGTCCTCAATCGTCAACGTGGCGGGATTGGGTGGAACGATGTTAGCATTGCGCGCATGGGTCAGCCACAGATAGACGGTTTCTGGCCCTTCGTAAACTCCATCATCCACGACAGGCACGGCAAAGGTTTTGCTCGGCGTGCCTGGCGCGAACACCAGCGCGCCGCTGGTCGCCGTGTAATCGTTGCCCGCACGCGCCGTCCCATCTTGGGTGTAATAGTCCACCGTCACCGTCTGAGACCACGAGCGATCCAGCACCACCGTGATCTCTGCCGCGCCCACTTTTTCGTCTACACTATAGTGGCCGCTGCTGAACAGGACATTCGGAAGCGGCGGCGGATAATCTCTAAGGACGATGGGGAAAAAGATCACGTTGTTGACCGGGACGCAGTTGCTAATCGTCGTGTGATCCACCGACCAGTTGTCGCTCAGGTCACACTCGGCGTTGTCGCCGCCGATGCTCACGCGATTGCGAAGCGGATTGGCCCGGCAGGAGAATGCATTGTCAATCTGGACGATAAAGTGCACTTCCCCGCCTTCATGCGGCCCCAGATCGCCGAGCGATATTGTGTATAGGCCACCGCCAACAGGCGTCCATCCGCCGCCGATGTATTGTGTTTGAACCGGAAGCGTCTCAGTCAAGACGACATGGCGCGCCCCCTCCAGGCCATTGTTGACGTACAAAATGGTATAGGTGATACGGTCGCCAGGCTGAACAAACTCGCGGTAGGGTGACATCTGGCTCACGCGGTTCAGGCTCGAGAGCCGAGAGCGAACTTGATCCCATGCCCGTTGCTGCGCCAAGGGGAGCGGGCCAACGTTGTCGTTTTTGACCACCGCCAGATCCGCGCCCGTATAAACTGGCGTGAACAGCGTAAAGCGATACCCGCCTGTGATTTCAACCGTGTTTGTGATCCCGTGTTCGATGGTATAGGGGAAGTGAGCGTCCAATTGGCCTAACAGGCCCACTGAGTGAATGCCCGCCGTGACTGTCGGAATACTCTGAGTGCACACATGCGACGGACAATTCCAGCCCCCGCCACCCAGGTAAGCGACATAGGGAGACAGTGTATCCGTGAGCGGCACATGGGTAAAAGTTGTCCCCGTCATTGTGTTCGTGTACCAGATGGTATACTCAAAGTCCTGACCCGGGATGACGCACTGCGGCGCAGATTTGGTCACGCGCAGCTCCCACGGGCGCACAGGCGTGTCTTCGATCCAACAGTTGTCCTCAGGATTCAAGTCAAGCTCTGCGCCCTGGCCGCAGATCGTGTTTGTGATATTTCGCGTGTCGCCCGGGATGTCGGGCCACACGCGCACGACAAATTCATAGACGCGGCCCGCGCCGGGGGCCAGCGTGCCGACACTCGTGGTAAATGTGCGCGTGTCCAACTGCGCCCAGTCGTAGCCGATATAGTCCGAGTTCAGCGGCATGGTTTCGGTCAAGACAAACTGAGTGGCGGTATAGACGCCGTGATTGACCACCGCAATCGTGTATGTGACCAGGTCGCCTGGGCGGACAAATTCGCGATGTGCAGACAAGCCATGCGGGGCAAGCAGCCGCGCCAGCGCGTCTCGTTTGTCGGACGAGAGAGGCGCATTGGGCGCTGGCGTCGTAGGCCCGACCTCGTCATTCTTGATCACCACCACATCCGCGCACATACCGCCGCGAATGGCATAGGTCGCTGTCACCGTGTTGTTGTCCATCTGCATTTCGGGCGCAGTTGAGGCGATGTCAACTCGATTCGTCAATGTGATGCCCTGGCTGCACGTCGCGCCCGTATAGCGCAATCGCAAGTCAAAGCTGAACCGCCGGTTCAGCGCAAGGTTGCTGCCGTTCCACACTAGGCCGCCCGGCACCGGTGTCATCGGCAGATTGCTGGTATCGCTCACGTAGCTGGTATCAGTGGGCAGAGTATCGGTAATCACAAAGCTTGGCAATGTGACATTGCTGTTGTTGGTATAGGTAATCCTAAACGTCACCGGGTCGGCTGGCGTGCCGATGGGTGGTGTGGCCACTTTGGCGATAGACAAATCCACGCAAGCGACCTCCACCAGCGCCGAAGCAGCATTATCGGCTAGATTGGTCTCGTTGGTCGCTGTACTAAGGGTGATCACATTCGTCAGAGGCACGCCGCAGGCTGCGCGACGCGCGGACGCCATCAGGGTAAAACTCTCGCGCGTGTTCGCCAGCGCATTCGACCGGGTATACACCACAACAGGCGAGGTCTGAACTCGTGTCCAGCCCAGCGCCGGAGCCGTATCGCTCAGCCAGGTTGCGCCAGCCGGCAAAGTGTCCGTGATGCGGACATCGCTCGCCGTGATGCTGCTCGTGTTGCTGTAGGTGATGCGATAAGCAAGCGCGTCTCCAGGGACGACCTGGGTCACGATGGCGGTCTTGGTAATGGCAAGATTCGTCGCAGCAAACCTGACCGGGATAGAGACAGGGTAATTGCAGAATGCTGTCGCCGTGATGAGGGCTGTGCCCGTCGTCGGAGCCGAGGTCAAGGTCGCCGTAGCAAAGCCATCATCGCCCACAAAGACAAACCTCGGACTGATGACGCCCATCGTCGTCGTCAGATCTATCTGGCGAGGATTTGGAGCAGGCGGGTTCGTTTGGCGCGTGGAGGCCGGCGGGACTGTGTGACCTGCTGTGTCTCGAAGTGAAATCGTGATGCTGCTGGTTGAAACTCCATCGGCCGGCAGAGTAGCCGTTGAGGTGATGAGCGAAAGCGTGATCCACGGCGTAATGTTGACAGAGCCGGTATATTCTCTGCCCAATGTCGGTATGTTCGTGCCCCACCAAGTGTAAGGAGCGTCAAGGGTCACATTGTCATCGTTCCGCAGTCTGTATGCTGGTGGAACTGAACACAGGGCATTGTTCCACATCAGAGACCCTGTATCGCCATTGCTTGCCGTATACCAGATAGTATCTTCGTGCCTGTCATAGACCACATTGTAAGAGATGTTGTTGATGGACGTGTCTGGCGTGCCCGTGACGTAGATGGATGCTTGGCGGCCAGTTCCGCTCCCGTTGCTGTAGACGTGGTTGTATTGGACACGGGTCCCCGCTTGAACCGAAAGGGAAATTGCGCCGCCCGCGTTGAGATAGATCGAATTGCTGAAAACGACATTACCGCTGCCAAGATCGAGCCGCAAACCGTCGCCGCTGCTTCGGGCGATCTCGTTTCCTTTGACGGCGTTGTTGCTGCCATTACGGATGAGCAAACCGGCCTGCCCGCAGTTGGAAATCTGGTTGGCGATCATCATGTTGTCATTGCCGTTGTTGACGAACACACCGCCCTGGCCACAACCGGAAATCGTGTTGCTGATGATGTCGTCGTTGTTTCCACCCAGCAGCAGCGGATCCTCGAACAAAGCCACGCCGTAACCATCTACGTTCGAGATTGTGTTGCTGATGATGTCGTTGAAAGAAGACTTGCCCAGCAGAATGCCATTCGTGGCGCTGTAGATGGTGTTGTTTGCAATCAAGGAATAGTCTGTCAGGCCGCCAATGGCTCCATCGCGGCTGCCGCCTTCGCCGTTGTAAAGAAAGGTATTGGAAAGAATACTAATACCTTTTGCGTTGTCGATGTGGATGCCTTGGCGAGAGTATTGAATGACCGAGTACTGGAGGGTGTCGCTAAAGCTTGAATTCTGCGCAAGCATGATCCCCACCCAAGAGGTCATGGGTGGCGTTGATGTGATATTGTCCAGGGTGAAAGTAATCGGGCGATTCCTGTCGCCCAGAGCGCGTAGGCCGCCCAACACCTGAAGCCGCGCATTCGGATCGAACTCGACTCGCGTACCGGCGCTGCTGGTCGGCACGATGGTGAGAAGCGCGTCAGACTGGACTGTGACGGCGCTGGTCATCACGCGATAGCACTCACCTGACCAGGTCGTGTTGGTCAAAATGTCATAGATAATGGGTTCACAGTCCGACGGGAATGCCGGGTTGGCGCGGACCGCCGGCGTGACCCCAGACAAGAGTTCCAGCCAGCCCGATACCAAAACTGCACTAAAGACGACGACCCCGGTGAGGATGAAAATTCGCTTGAACATGCTGCCTCCCCATTATTGCAGTGGCTCGTTTTGGCCCAGGTTCTTGATTTTTCCAGCCGTCATTCCGGCCCGGTTACGAGTTGAGCAGACCCATCGGCCTCTCTGCAGACCGTCGGTCTATCCAGTGGCGTCCAGCAAGGTCATCATCAAGCAACTTTGTAGGGCGGCTTTCCATAGCCGCCGCTAGAAGGTCATCATCAAGTTGAACAGAGTTCTAGAGGGATAAATGCTAGAAATATTGTACTCCCAATCAGTCGCTTCACGAGTTTCGCCTTAGCTACAATTGAGTTACGGGATGAGGTTGGGGCGGCTGCCTAAACCGAATTCTTACCTTCGGCGTTTGTGATATTTGAGAATTGTCCTTGCACTGGTATAATCCAGGGCACCACCTTTGACAAGGATGCGGATGACCACAGAACAAGAATCCACGTCAACCGGCGTCATTCGAGGACTGAATGGCCTGTTGATGGCCGTCACGATCGCCGTCTTTATCGGCTACCTGGGGATTTACCTGTTGTATGCGTGGGGTCTCTTTCGCTTCCCCTATGACTATGACCAGGGCGAGGGGTTCGAAGTCAACGACGCGGTGCTGTTTTCGCAAGGCCAGTGGCCGTATCGTGATAACGCGGTGTATCCTTTTTACGCCTCCAACTATCCGCCGCTGTATCACTTGATGTTGGTCCCGCTGTTCCCGCTCACCGGCAAGACACTCCTGACGGGCAGGCTCATGTCGGTCGCCGCCACGTTTGTCATCGGCGGCACGGTGGGAGCGGTGGTCTGGCGCAGGACCAAAATGGCAGGCGCGGCGGCGTTGTGCGGGCTGATGGTGTTCGCCTCGAATTATATCTACCACATAGGCCCGCTGGCGCGACTGCACCTTATCATGGTGATGTTCGAGCTGCTCGCCGTGGTCGCGATTGCCGAATCCGACGATGCCCGCCACGGCACGCGCAACCTGGTCATGAGTTTGATTTTTTTGACCGCCGCCGGATGGACTAAACAGCTCGCGCTGGCAACCGTGTTGGCTGTGTTCCTTTATTTGTTCATCCGCAATCCCAAGCGTGCGATGGTCTCCGGCGCGATTTTCGCGGCGGTCAATGCCGCTCTGTTCCTGGCCGTCAATATCGCCACGCAGGGACAGTGGTACCTCAATATCATCCAGGCCAACGTCAACGCCTATGATTTTGCCCAGGCGTGGTTTTTGTATCGGCAGTGGTTCCGGTTGCACTGGGTCATTGTTTTGCTGGCGGCGGCGTTTGTGGTGTACGAGTCGGGCAAGCGTAGGTGGTCGCCCTATTCGATCTGGTTTGTATTTGCCGTGCTGGACTCGGCGCTCGCTGGCAAGTGGGGCGCGGGTGAGTCGTACTTTACGACGGCGGTGGTGGCGGCGTGCGTGTGTGCGGGATTGCAGCTCTCTAATCTCAAATCCCAGATTTCAAAACTTGTTCCACACTCTACGCTCTACCCTCAACTGGCGCTAGGGGCTTTGATTCCGATTTTGTTCCTGTTCCAGGCGCGGGCAGTATTGCACCTGCCGACGGACGGGCGCTTTTTTGGCGTGTTGGCGCAAATCGTCGGGGTAGGGCGGCGGGCCTCAGTCTACAAGAATTATTCGTATTACGACAGTGCTGGTTACACGCAGCTGGGGCACATCCCGGCGGATTACGATCACGCGGCGGCGGCGCGCATTCAAGACCTGGTCAATCGCGCGCCCGGCCCTGCGCTGACCGAAGAAGCCACCTGGGCGATGCGGGCCGGCAAGGATGTGGTCACCAATCCCACGCAATTGTTGAACCTCTACAAGAACGGACTGTACGATCCGGCCGGCCTGGTCGAGATGATCAACGGGCAGGCCTTTGGTGTGGTGGTGTTGCGCGCCCAGTTCTATCCCGAGCCTGTGCTGCAGGCTATCGGGCAGAAATATCGCACGCTGGCCGATGTGGACATGAACGGCTTTACTTACCACATTCTCATTCCGAGGTGATCCGATGAGTGACGCTTTGCCAAAGTGCTCCCAGTGCGGCGGGTCGCCGCTTAAAGACAACGGCGACGGCACCCTGTCTTGCCCATTCTGCAGCTCGACGTTCGCGCACCCGGACTGCGTGTGCCCGCGCTGCGAAACCGTCAACGAGCCGGACGTGCGCCTGTGCGTCTCGTGCGGCCAAAAACTGCGTGAGCCGTGCGTGCGCTGTGGTGCGCTAAACCCGGTCAACGCCTCTTTTTGCCGCGAGTGCGGCGCGGGCCTCGATCTGCTCGAGCACATTGCCGCTCGCCGCGCCGTGACTGACGCCAGCCGTCTTGAGCAAATGCAGTCCGAGGCGACCCGCATCAAGGAAGAGACCGAGCGCGCATCGCAGGAGCGCATGTCCAAATTCTGGGCGCAAGAGCAGGCGCGGCTGGAATCGCTGGCCCGGGCAAAGGCGGAACAACAACGACAGGAACGCTTGATCGTGCTGTCTGTGTCGGCAGCCCTGCTGGTAGTCGTGCTTTCGATCATTGCGCTAGCGATAGTCGCTCGACTACGAGTCCCTTGAGCCAAGTACGCATCACACCGATCACGCTTTTTCACGTGGACAACCCATTGCCGCGGAGGAATTGAGAATGACTGCGAAAGAGCTATTAGGCAGGACATTGGGCAAGTATCGTCTCACCGAACAACTTGGTCAGGGCGGCATGGCACAAGTTTACAAAGCTTACCAGTCAAACCTCGACCGCTATATCGCCGTCAAAGTGTTGCGCCCATTCCTTGCAAAAGATCAAGATTTTCTAGCCCGCTTCCAGCGCGAGGCCAAGCTGATCGCTTCGATGCGTCATCCGAACATCGTCCAGGTCTACGACTTTGACGTTGAAGACAACATCTATTACATGGTGACAGAGTTTATTGACGGCAAGACACTCCAGGCTCACCTGCAGAAACTCGAAGAGCGGCATGAGTGGGTCTCGATTGACGAAACAGTGCGGATTATCGCTGCCATTGGCTCCGCACTCAAGTACGCACACGGTTTGGGAATGGTGCATCGCGATGTCAAGCCAGCCAATATCATGCTGGACCAAAAAGGCAATGTCATCCTAACCGACTTTGGCATTGCCAAGATCATGGTCGGCAATGCCCAGACTCTGACGGCCACCGGCACGACGATGGGCACGCCCGCTTACATGTCGCCAGAGCAGGGCATGGGACGTTCCGGCGACGAGCGCAGTGACATCTATTCACTCGGCATCATCCTGTACCAACTTACCACTGGGCGGCTGCCTTTTGATGCGGACACACCGCTAGCGATCATCTTCAAGCATATCGAGTCTCCTTTGCCCATGCCGCGCCGTGTCAACCCGAACGTGCCCGAACCTATCGAGCGTGTCATTCTCAAGGCATTGGTCAAAAATCCGGGCCAGCGTTACCGGCACGTCGGCGAGATGCTCGATGACCTTGCCCTGGCAGCCAAAGAGATTGCCGGCCCCCCTACCCCGGCAGGGGGCCCAACACCTCAGTCACCTATTGCAGTTCGCAAGACGACAGGTCAAGGAGTGCTTACGTCCGCCGTCCCCCTGTCGCCGTCGCTCGATGGGACGTTCCAATGTCCTGATTGCGGCAAGGGGCCGCTCAAAGACGACAAGGATGGCACGTTAACCTGCCCACCCTGCAACTCCAAGTTCGCACACCCGGAGCGCGTGTGTCCTCGTTGCGAAACCATCAATGAATTGAGTGCGCGACAATGTGTGACGTGCGGACAAGCTCTGAAGAAAGTCTGCCCACAGTGCCAGACGATCAACTGGGTGGATGCAACTCTTTGCCGACAGTGCGGCGCTTCGCTCACTGTCCTCGACCAAATTGCGGCTCGAAACGCCGAAAGCAACGCAGAACACATCCAACGCCGCCAGTCAGGCATGGCTGCCATCAAAGTCGAAACACAACGCGCGTCTCAGGAACGGCTTGCCAAGATGTGGGATCAGGAACACCAACGTCTCGAAACGATTGCGAGAAACAAGGCCAAGCAACGGCGCCAGGAACTGGTCATTTGGCTGCTAGTGGCAGCCATCATTCTTGCCGCCATCATCTTTGTGATCGCATTTGACATTGCACCTCAACTAAGGCTGTTTTGACCATGCCTCGGCCCGAAGCCTATCAGGTCAAGCTGCCCATCTTTGAAGGCCCGCTCGACTTGCTGCTCTACCTCATTGAGCGCGAGGAGCTAGACATCACAGCCGTGTCGCTGGCGGCAGTGACCGAGCAATATATCACTTATATGAGCCTGCTGGAAAACCTCATCGTAGATCAGCTCGCTGATTTTCTGGTGATTGCGGCCAAGCTGATTCTGATCAAGTCGCAGGCGCTCTTGCCTCGCCCGCCCAGCATCGAGGTGGAAGACGACGTGGGTGATGATTTGGTGCGCCAGCTTTTGGCTTACAAGCAATTCAAAGAGGTCGCCAAGGGATTAGGCCAGCGCGAGGCGGAAGGGCTGCGAAGTTTTATCCGGCTGGCTCCGCCACTCAAGATTGAAGTGACCCACGTGGACCTGACGGGCATCACCGTTGAGGACTTGCTGGCGGCAGTGCGGCGAGCGCTGGCTGTGGCGGAACCCTTGCCGCCCGTGGGCAATGTGGTCAAGCCGTTGACCATCACCATCCGCGACCAGATTGCGCTGATCGAGCGGAGGCTAGAGTCTCAATCGCAGATCAGCTTTACGCAGTTGTTGCAGCGCCGCTCGCGAGTAGAGATCGCTGTCACCTTCCTGGCCGTGTTGGAACTGGCCCGGCGCCGCCGCATCGAGGTGATGCAGGAGCGATTGTTTGGGGACATTATCATCCGACGTGGGGCAGAAGCTGTGGGCGCAACGCCCATCTTCATGGACGATGCCGAGTTCGGTGAGGAGGAGGACGGCGAGGAGGCGCAGAATGTAGAGAATGGAGAGTAGAGCGAGGGCTTGTCGCCGTCAACTGCGCCAGAGTGCCAGCCCCACTCCAATGGCCGCACCGAATGAATCAATCATCACGTCCGTCACCGACGGCGTGCGGCCGGGCGTGAATGACTGGTGTAACTCGTCGGTCGCCGCGTAGAGCGCCGCTATCAGCCACGACGACCACCCCACGCGCTGCCTATTGCGCCCGCCGCGCGCCCACTGGATGAGCCAGCCTTGGATGGCGTACTCGGTCACGTGCGCCAGTTTGCTCATCAGCGTGCTCTGCCCGAAATTCAGGGCCTCTTTGGGCTGGGCCGAAAACCAAAAGATCACTCCCATCCACAGAATGACAAATGACCAACGACGAACGACCGACCATCCGTGCTGTATGTTCCCTGCGACTTGCGTCCTGCCTCTTGCCTCGCGCGTCCTGCTACTTGCATCCTGCATATTGGTATGCCGCTTCCACCGTCTCCACCAACTTGTCCCAATCGAATCTGGACCACACACGCTCGCGCGCGGCTTGCCCCATTGCCTTGGCCTTGTGCGGATCGGCCAGTACGGCCAGCATCATTTGCGCGAACGAATCGGCATCGCCCGGCTCGGCGAGCAAGCCGCTCACGCCATGTTCGATGTATTCCACGTTCTGGCCCACGCGGCTGGCGACGATGGGCAGACCCATCGCCATGTAATCAATGATCTTGGCCGAGCACTTGGCTCGATTGACGAGGGTGTCTCGATAAGGGTAAATCGCCAGATCGGCGGCCGCCACGTAATCGGGCACGAGCGAGTGATCCATCCATCTGTCATTGAGAATCACAACACGTTCCAGCCCGCGCCTCGCCACCTCCGCGCGCAAGGCGGGCAATCCGCCGCCGGAGCCCAGGATAGCGAGCCGCAAATCGGGGCAGTGCGGCAACGCTTTTTCCACCGCATAGAGCGCCTGATCAAGGTCGTTGCCGTGCGGAATCTGTCCCGTGTAGATCGCCAGCCTGCCCTCGCCCACTCCCAACTCGGCGCGAATCTGCGCGCGCCTGGCGGCCGATTCTTCTGGCCTTGTCTTGAGCCATTCATCCGGGCCGTTGGGGACGTAAAACACGCGCGCCGGGTGGATACCCATGCCCCACACTTGCGTCTGCAACGTCCGGCTGGCGACGGTGATCGTGCGTGCGCGCCGCAGGGTGTCCACTTCTTGCCGGATGAAAAACCCTCGCCACAAGCGTGGGTAGGGATTGATGTCGGCCCAGCCGCCGCGCCCTTCCCAGTCGTCGTGGTCAAGCACGAGCGGGACGCGACAAGACTCGGACAGGAAATGTCCCGCCAGCCCGCTGTAACCGATGGGCTTCCAGACGTGAATCACATCCGGCTTGAGCGCCAACGCGCAGCGCACCATCGCCAGTGAAACCGTCAGCGGCGTGATGGGCGTGACGCGGCGGATGACCATGTTCACCAGTTGCACGCCGTCACGTACCCACTCGCGGCCCGAATCGGCCAGGTTGTCGTGCGGTGGCATGATGAGGGTGACTCGATGCCCGCGCTTGACGAGCGCGCGCGCCGCAAAGAACGCCCTCACACTGACCGTGCCTTTGGGCGTGAAGGCAAATGGGCCGACCATGACAATGTTCACCAGTCACCGCTGACAAAAAACGAGCCACTTGGCTCGCCTTTCAAGAGTTGGCTTCTGAACTGTCTGCTGAAGCCGGCGCCGTTTGGGCTTGTTCCGGCTCCTGGGGCTGACTGCCGGACTCTTCGGTTGGAACAACCTGGACGGCTTCCGGTTCTGCCGGCTCGAAAGTGCCAGGCTCGCCAGGGCTTGCCCCAATCTGGGCTGGCGTTGTTGCTTCAACGTCCGGAGTGGCTGGCTCGCTCGATTCAACCGCAGGCTGATTCGGCGCGGATGTGTTCAACGCTTGTTGAGCTTCGGCCATCAGGTCCGGCACAGCAACCTGCAACTCTTCCGGCTTGGGGAGGGCGGCGCTGACTTGTCCGCGCAGCGTATCCTGCAACTCGGCCAGGTCACCCAGTTCCTGGCTCAGGTTTGCTGTGAGAGAATTGTAGTAATTCCGCAGGTCGCGCATCAGGATGCCAAACTGGCGGGCCATCTTGATCATGTTGAGCGGGCCCAGGACAATGGTTGCCAGAACCAGGATCAACAGCAGTTCAGGACCGCCGATGCCAAAAAAGCTTTCCATCTTAGCCCTTGCCTGCAATCGTGGCCAGGACAATACTGATCACGTACAACCCTCCCAGGGGCAGCATGACGAGGCTCATGTTAAAGGGATCAATGGTGGGCGTGACGACGGCTGCGACAATGGCCATGACCACGACGGCATGCCGCCAATACTTGATCAATTGACTGGCTTTGACAAATCCAAGCTTGGCCAGGAACATGATGACCAGCGGCATCTCAAAAGCCAGACCGATCCAGAACATGAGCGAGGTGGCAAACTCGAAATAGTTGTTGGGACGGACCTGGGTGGTGATGCCCAAAAAGTTCATCAGGAATGGCAGCGCCTCCGGCAGCATGATGTACCAGGTAAAAAAGACGCCGACAACAAACAACAGGCTGGCAAAGGGCACAGCGAGAAGCAGCCACCGTCTTTCTCGGTCGGTGAGACCGGGCAGGACAAAACGGACGACTTGATACACAATCACCGGCATCGCCAGCACAAAGCCACTCAGCATCGAGACGCGCATAAAGATGGACATATTCTCGGTGACTTCGATCGAGACCAGCGCCTTGCGTCCGCCGATGGGCGCAGCCAGGATGTCCACCAATTGCCCGGCGAAGATGAAGCTTATACCGGTGGCGACAACAAGAGCGGCAAAGGCTTTGAAGAGCCTCTGCCGCAACTCTTCGAGGTGCTCCAGCAGCGGCATGGAGTTATCAAGCTGACTCTTGGCTTTTTGGTGCGCGCGTCCGAACGCGCGGATATAGTCGAGCCAGGACCGCTTTTTGGGTTTTCCGGCCGATGAAGTTGTGGTCATGCCGGGTTAGCTTTCCTTGTCTTTTTTCTCCTCAGCGGCCTTTTTCTCTTCTTCCGACGACAGGCCCTTGCGGAACTCGCGGATGCCCTGACCCAGCTCACCCGCAATTTTGCTGATACGTCCAGCACCAAAGAGGACGATAATGATCACCAGGATGATGATCAACTCCGTAGGCCCTAAATGAGGTAGCATATTTCTTCTCCTTCTCAATGCAGCTTTAGTACGGTGGAACATTCTACACGCTTGATGAACAAGCAATCGGTAACTGATTCTAAATCCGAATGGCAAACGTGTCAATGCTGTCGGTGAGCGCAGGAATGCTTTTAGCGCATTGACGCAGACACCTCTCGATGCTAGAATCACCTCAACCTTGAAAACAAAGGAGATAAAGATGGAACGCGCAATTACAATCAAAGGCAGTCCCTTTACGCTGACGGGCAATCCGGTGAAGGTGGGTGATGTTGCGCCCGATGCCGAGTTGACCGCGAACGACTGGTCCACCGTCAAGTTGTCTGACTATGCTGGCAAGGCGCGGCTGATCAATGTGGTGTACTCGCTGGAGACGGGCATCTGCGATGCGCAGACGCACAAGTTCAACGAGGAGGCGACCAGGTTGAGCGGCGAGGTGGTCGTGCTGACCATCAGCGCCGATTTGCCGTTCACGCAAAAACGGTGGTGTGGCGCTTCTGGACTGGAAAACGTGATAACGCTTTCCGATCACAAGACCCTGGGGTTCTCGGACGCATACGGCGTGCATCTCAAGGAGCGCCGCGTGACAGGACGCGCGGTGTTCGTGGTGGACAAGGCTGGGATGGTGCGCCATGTCGAATACGTGCCCGAAATTTCCAGCCATCCGAATTACGACGCAGCGCTCCAGGCCCTCAGGCAGGCCGCCAAGTAGGTTGAACAACAGGCCGGTTTGTTGACTCCAAGGTCTCCTGACTGAGCTTGCGTGCGTCAATCAGGAGACCTTGTCTTGTAATTATCCTCACCGCGGCAGCGCGAGTGTGACCGCGCGCCTACCGTGGATCGGCTCACTCGGGCGGAGGCGGCGGCCGGACGATGCCATCTCCTCCGGCGACCTTGTCCAGCTCCTGGTCGGCCAGTTCTCGCTCGCCTTTCATGGCCGCCAGAGCTTGTTCCAGCGAAATATCCAGCCCGGCCTTCTTCAACATTGCGCGCTGGGCCTCGGGCTTAGCGGCTTGAAAGGCCGCTCGAAGCTTGGCGTCCTCGATCCATTTGAGAAAAGCCTTGACTTGTTCTGCACTCATTATCCTTGCCTCCTTCTCGATCGTGAAGAATGACCCTTCCCACCCGCCAGCCGCAGGCCGCAGGGGCCGGCGGGTGGGTTCAATCACTGCGTTACTTGTAGACTATCGGGAAATAGTACCGGTATGGCACTGCTGGCGTTGCGGGCAATTCTTCGCTGCCCCCCGCGCTAAAGGGTGTGGTCAGCGTGAGCGGATGCGCCGGGCGCTCTTTATCCGCCAGCGAGAGGTGCGTGCTGGCGGGCAGCGCCTCGTCCTGCGCCTGGGCCAGCAGGCCCATGCTGGCGATATCGCCGGCAGTGACCAGGCGATAGTTGGCGTCGGTGGCGGCCTCGACCTCGATCACGTACAGGCCTTCTTCAGGCGCATAGAACGCCACGCTATCTGCGCCCAGCCCCCCGGCCCCTGGCACGGCGTTGCTGTAATAGTGGGGCTTGAGTCCGGCGCGCGGCTTCCAGACATACAGGTCCGCGTCGCCGCTCAAGCTCACCAGCGTCAGGACCGCCAGTTGGTCAGCGCGCATCTGTGCCCGATACTGGACCCGCCCCCCGGCGGCGAGTTGTTGCCCGCCCGCCGACAGCAGGTTGGTATGGATCAGGTTGCCTTCGTTCAGGTTGCTCGTCTGCCCGTCCGCGTCGGCGACCCACAGACCTAGGTACTTGATGCCATCGCCTTCGGAGAGCGTCCAGTCATAGCGGCCATATTTGCCGATGTTATCTTGGGACACCACAAAGCCCGTGGCGGCCTCGAACGGCACCCAGCCGCTTTCGTGCGCCTGGCTCCACGTGGCGAGCGCGCCGTTCCACACCCACTCTCTGACGTACAGATAGCGCGCCTCGGGGCTGGCGTTGACGAGCAGCGTCACGTCCGGATCGCCGACGATGTCGCCTTCGACCACGGCAGCGTTTATGATCTGCGGCGCAGTTGGGCTGGATGTGGCCGCGGCTGCGCTGGCGCGCATAGCAGCGCCCGGCAGCACGGTCAGGGTGGTGGTGGATGAGTAGTAATGGCGGGCCGGCTCGGGCGGCACGCGCGAGTCGCAGGTGCGGTCCCACGGCCAGTAGGCCATCAGGTCGAGCTGGTTTTCCAGCGCGGCGGTCGTCGTGGCGCTATCAACCGTGGCTTTGAAGAAGAGATAGCGCGTCTGGCCGGGCCACGCGGCGTGCAAGGTCCACACGATCTGGCGCGTGGCGGCGTCATATTGGCCGCCGTCGGTGATCGAGCCGGGCAGGACGGTCAGGCCCGCCGGGACGGTATCGGTGATGAGGTATTGAGCTTCCTGGTAGCCCGAGTCGCGCGCGGCGACGGTAAAGGCCACCACGTCGCCAGGCTTGGCCTGGTGCGGCGAGACGCTCACGCGGCTTTCGTCCAGCGCGGGCACGTCAACCGGATCCCACCAGAAACAACCCCCCGGCATAATGAGGGTGTTGGAATAGTAATGCCCATAGTTCCCGGCCATATCCACGCCGCGCACGTACAGCGGGTACGCGCCACGGATCTCGAACGTGGGCGTATACATCCACTGGAGGCTGGTCATGGTCGTGTCGGTGAACCAGTTGCCGGGCGGCATGGGCAGGTCGCCCACCGCGCTGATGGCGTTCCACTCGCCCGTCTCGCCGGCCTTGACCTCGACTTGCAGCCGGCCGGAGAGCGTGTCGCTGAGCGCGCCGCCCAAGACGAGCTGCGCGTTGCCCACTTCGTCGGTGATGATGCGGGCATAGCTCAGGCCGTAGCGATCCGAATCCCGGACGCTGGGCGGGGTCTGGTCGAGCTTGAAGGTGGTGGAGACGATGTCTGAAACGTGGCCCAGGTTGTCCGTGGCGCGCGCCCACAGCGTGCGGCCGGGTGTGTCGGCGGCGACGTAAAGGGGCGTGTAGGACAGCCAGGTCGTCCCGTCCGAGCTGGTTTCGATGCTTTTCACGCCCGAGCCGTTTAGATCCGTCGCCGTCACGGCGAAGGTGATCGGGGTGTTGTACCAGCCGTTCATGCCATCCGGCTGGGACGGGATCGGAGCGAACGCGACCTTGGGCGCGCCCATGTCCACGCGAAAGGCCCGGTGCGCGATGGGGCTGTACTCGCCGGTATCGCCCACGGCCAGGACGTGCAGATAGTAGACGCCATCGGGCACGTTCCGGTAGGTCTGCGTGGTCGTCAACACCTCCATGGCCCCCGGGCTGCCCAGCGGCAACTCGTCCAGCATCCACCGGTAGCCGATCACGCGCGCCGGGTCGCCGGGAGGCTGGGCCCAGTTGAAGGTGACCGTGTCCGCCGGGTACCAGGTGTCCGGATTGGGATGCGTGGGGCTGGTAATGACGGGCTCCTGCGGCGTCAGCCCGACGGCCGCCGGGGCCTCTTGCGCGGCCGCCTCGCTCGCCAACGCGAGCGGCACGCGATAGTAATCTTGCTCGAGGTAAGAGTAGGTGGCGCCCGCCAGGGTCCTGGCCGTGGCATGGTAGACGTACGGGACCACGGAGTATGGCCGGCAGGTCGAGCTCGGGCAGGCAGCCGCGTACGGGCAAAACCTGCCCGAGAACGACAGCTTGTCTTCCCAACCCACTTTGCTGCTCCACTCTGTGCCAGAGCCGCGCGTAAAGCTGGCGTCGAACGTAAAGACAAACACGTCCGCGCCGAAGCTGACCTTGGTGTTCTCTTCAAAGCCGCCGCTTGTGATACTGCTCTCGCTGTTCGTTTTCTCCACTTCCCAGGTCTGGCAACCGCCGGTGCTCGTCGCGCCTATATCGGTCGGGCTGGTACGACGCCACCAAATGAGGTCACGATTCAGACCCGCCGGCAGGCCAAATCTGCTCGGGGCGACCGGATAATTGTTCGCCACGTTGAGATCGTAAGACACGGTGTCGGGTTGGCCGACCGGGTGGTGCCCCACCGGGACCCACGACCCCCCCAGAGCGTCTCGGATCCCAATCGCGGGGTCCGTCGAGTACCAGTCTTCGATCGAAACACACGTTAGGTTCGCCGAGCCTGCGCCAATCACCGGCACACAGGTCTTGACCGGGTTGGTGTAGGTCGAGTTGGCCCTGACCAGGCTGTAGGCCATGCACCTGTACTTGGTGTTGCTATAGCACACTGCGCCATGGCTTGTTCTATGTTCCGGGACTTCCCAGGGTGGGCTATATTCAAAGCCGTCTGCCGCGCTTGTGGAATGTTCCCGCTCGGTCCCACCTCCAAATTTCCAGAGGGCCTCTTCGGTTACCGAGGCCCTGATTTCGCCCAGCTTGATCGCCAGGATAGGCGTGTTCCAACTTTGCTTTAGGCCAATTTCGAGCGAGGCGCCATACGAGGTTGACCAGCCATCCTCTGTCGCCGTGATGACGCCCGTGCCCTTGGCCATCCCGCCGCCGGTGTCTTGCCAGCCCCCTCCATCCGACTTGAAATACATCGGTTGCGAGTTTGCGACGCCGACGACGCGGGCATCCCAAGCCTCCTGGCAGCTATTCGGCACATAGGTGGCCACGAACGAGTCGTTGTCCAGGTCGGCCAGCAGCGGCACGCCCGGCGTCGCGGACGCCTGCCCAACCACGTGCAAGCCGGTCGCATTAGACGGGTCCATCAGTTTGAGCAGACCCGTCCAGCCGGTGCTGCCCGCGTTGTACACGATCTCGGCCCGGCCGTCGCCATCCGCATCGCCTACGGCCAGCGATCGGCCTGCGTCGTTAGCAGATACTCCATACACTGGCCCCGACATATCATCTATCGGATCGGTCGAATTACTGGCCGACTCGAGACTTTGAGCCCTGATTATAGTGGCGTAGCTGTAGACCGCTTCTTCCATGCCATCGCTGTCCACATCGCCTGTGGCGAGCGCAGTGCTATAAGCGCCTGTAGCGCCCGTATATGTCCCGAGGTCAACGGCGTGAGCCAGGGTAACCGTCGCGTTGGCTCTGTCCAACGCAAACGCGCGTATTTGCCCGACCCCCACGTCCGACGTCCAGGCCGCCACGACGATGTGCTCATAGCCGGCGTCATCCACCCGGGCGACCGACATCTCGACGTCGTCGAGTTGCCAGGTCATATCTGGAGCCGCGTCCGCCAGGTCAACCAGCGTGGTGGTGGTGGTCAAATATTGCTCGACCCGGATTTTCACCTGGGCATAACCCGGCCTGTTCGCGGCGATCGCAATTTCGTTCTTCTTGCCATCTCCGTCGAGGTCGCCCACGTCAACGTTCACGTCCGAGAGGGTGACACCCGCGCCATAATCGGCGATGTCGTTGGCTATCTCGGTGATCGCCGTCACACTGGAACCGCTCACCGTCAGCTCGTACACCCTCGTCGTTATCTTGTGGCCGGCTTCATCCAGCGTCGAGACGACGACCTCGTCGTCGCCGTCCTGGTCCACGTCGCCGGCCGCGACAGACACCTTGTTGGTATCGGTGCTCGTGGGCGGAAGCTCGGTCGTAGTAGCAGTCCTCCGTGTCCCCGTCCAGGCGTCCGTGTCTTTGGCGTCAATGTACCAATTGGTGGCGCCGTTGCGGTAAAGGCTGACCCAGACCGTCCGCGCATTGACCGTCGCGATGACCTGGGCGCGCGGCATCCCCCAGCTATAGTTCGCCTCCGTCGTCACATTCAAGGCCGCCCCGACGTTGGTCATCTGGGCAACCTCGACCTTGTTCGAAGTGTTGCGTCCGTACCACATCACGTCGTACGGGCGCCCGGCCACGGCCGCCACGACCTGCCCCGAGGACCACAAGCCCATGTAGTTCATGCCCAAGCCCGGGCTCCACCCCGCAAAGCAGTTGGCGGCGCTGCACTCGGTCCACTTGTTCACAAAGACACGGTTGGCGCTGCTGACGCCGTAGGCCCACATCTCGTCGACGCCGGTTGCTACCAGGCCGACCGACGTCAGACCTCCGCCCGGGGTCTGGACAGTGTTCCATCCGCGCGGAGTACCCACGTTGTCGGTGTACGAAGCGGCGTTCCACTCCCGGTAGTAGGGCTGGTAGCCGCCGCCAACAGCCGTCGCGCCTAGCGCCATCACGACGACGTTGCCCGCGTGGCGCGACGTGACGGCCGGCTTTTGCGCTTTGTTGATGCCGGTCATCAACTGGACCCACGTTGTGTCGCTCCAGTCGGGCTTGTACAGGGAAGACCACTCTTTGACGTACAGTGCCTGGTCGTTGCCGATGGCAAACACGGCCACGTGGTTTTCGTCCCGGGTGACCGCGTTCACCTCCGAGACAAAGTACGTGCCGGACGGCTTGCCGAGGTTAATCGGCGTGCGCGACCAGCCCACGTTCGAGTCCCACTGAGACATGAAGATCGAGCCGTTGGTCGTGGTAGGCACGTCCCTGTAAAACACCTTCACGTGGTTGATATCGGGCACCACCACGGCCGGGTCGGAATATGCGTTGGTGATGACGCCGCTGCTTGTGGAGCTGTCGGGCAGATAGCTCCACGTGCTCTTCGCCACATTGAACGCGAGTTGGTTTTGGCTGGTGGTGGGGCCAGTCCGCACGAAAAAGATCGGATCGCGGAGCAGGACGGCGACGACCGGGTTGCCGTAGGGGATGAGCGTGGAACCGCCGGCGGTGGTGGTGATTGGATGGTGGACGATGGACGACCACCCGTTGTGCGCATCCCACGTCATTGACGCCAGCTCGACGGTCGGCGCATTGAGCGTGCCCCCGACGCTTTTCATCAGCACGATATTACTGTCTGTGCCCAGCGCGGCTGCGGACACGGTTC
Source organism: uncultured Anaerolineae bacterium (assembly GCA_964353405.1). Taxonomy (GTDB): domain Bacteria; phylum Chloroflexota; class Anaerolineae; order Fen-1058; family Fen-1058; genus JBGLNJ01. Next base: position 12,356 of record CAYGWJ010000073.1, on the reverse strand, counting down.
CGGTAACCTCCGGCCTGACCCAGACCTTGGCTGAGTTCGCTTGATTGTTGCAAAGCGTGGCCCAGCAGGGATCAGTCGGGATTTCCGGGCCCAGATGATCTAGCTGTTCGCCGGAGTAAAAAGTCCGGGAGCTCCCAGTATACTGTTCATACCTCCACGCTGTGACTACAACATTTTTGCCGACCCTGAGGCTCTGCATATTATTCCCGATGTAACGAATGGGAAAGTCAACGATAGCCCTGGGGTACTGGCCGGGGGTGAGGACGGTGCACCATCCGCCATAGTTATTATTCTCGTAAAAGTACACTTCCTCGGGCTTGGGACCGTTCGACGTGCAGGCATTAGAGGTGGCCGTTGTGTGAGGGCCCAGGTAGCTCATCGCATAGGGCTGCACCAAGTTCCGGGTCTGGGTGATTTGGCGGGTGGTAGTGTTATTGAAAGGACCCAGGATCAGCTCAAGGTCCTGCCCCATGGGGATTATGTCCTGGGGTGGGGGGTTTGCGCACGGCACCGACCCCGGCGAAGCTGGCTTGGCCGGGGACACTTGACCGGCCTCCTCTACCTGGGCCGGAGGGGCGGCGGGCGCCGCAGAGGCGGGCGCCGCAGGGGGCGCCGGCTCTGGCGGCTCGGCCGGCGGCGCTTGAGGCAGCGGCGCCGCGGGCAGAGGCGCTGGAGACGGGACCGGCGTCGCGGCCGGCGCTACGGATGCCGGTGCAACCGCGCTGAGCAAAAGCGCGGCCAGCACAATGGAATAGGAAATGCGGTTAACCGTTGAGCGTTTCATGGAGGGACTCCTTTCGTGATGATGGTCCTTTGCGCACCTGCAACGCGCCGCGCCCGGCCAGGCCGGGCCTGCAGGTTTCACTCAGGGCGACAGATTGTCCGATAGCCTCCTGACCCCCGGTGCCTGGGGCTGCGTCTCGATTACGGGGTCCATCGAGTACCAGTCTTGGGACGATGGATTGCCTCCTAGAATGGCTCGGATGATTCGCTTGTAGCATGGCTCTCGATCACGTGGAGTAAATCGTCCGTTGTCAGCGCGCGGGCCGTCTGGCCGGAAAGTACCAGCGCTGTGCCCTTCGCCAGGTCAACGCCGATCAGGAGCAAGGCGGGAAGCGCCTTCCACAGCCGGATGGCATCATTCGGCAGAGTCGTGGCCAGGTCGAAAATGATGACGTCCGGCTGGAGCGCGCTCAACTGCCCAGCCGCGTCCGGCAGGGCCGCGTCCAGGGGCAGGACCCGCAAGCCCGCGCGGCCTTGCAGGCTCGCGCCAACACTAGAGACCACCAGGGAATTTCCGTAAAGGACCACCGTTCGTGTCTCCGGCATGAGACCATCCTGATTGCAGGGGTGCACGTCTGCCACCGCTTCGTAACTATCTAACCACAAAGCCCGCTCGGTGACCATGCACTTGAGGGACAGTCAAAGTACAAAAAAAGTACAGTCTCTAAAAAGCCAGAGACTGTACTTACTGTACCTGACCTGTACTTTGTACTATACTTGACTGTACCTTGTACCGTACTTGTAGGAGAACTAGCTTTGCCTTACCAACCCGCTCCGCCGGGCATACTCGATCACCTGGGCGCGGTTCTGCAGGTGGAGCCGGGCGATGATCTCGGCCATGTGATACTTGATCGTGCGCTCGGTCAGGCCCAGCCTCGCCCCGGCTTCTTTATACGTCAACCCCTGCGCGACGAGCGCCAGCACCTCCTGCTCGCGCCGCGACAGGGACCCGACCGGCCCTGCCTCTTCGGGCACCCGGACCTCGCCGGCCTGCTGTCCGAGGTGCTGGAGGATGCGGGCAGCCAGTCCCGGCGAGAGCGGCGTCTCCCCGTCCTCCACTTGCATCAGCCGCGCCATGAACTCGTCGGTGTCCAATGTCTTGAGCAGATAGCCGCACGCGCCGCTCTTGATCGCCTCGAACAGGTTGTCGTCGTCGCTCGACATGGTCAGCATGACGATTTTGATCTGGGGCAGCTCGGCTTGAATGAGGCGTGTGGCGGTCAGCCCGTCACAGCCGGGCATGTGGATATCCATCAGGATCACGTCCGGGCGTAAGCTGCGCGCCTTGTCCAGCGCTTCCAGGCCGTCCCGCGCCGTGCCCACCACCTGCACGCCGCGCCCGCTCAGCAGGTTCCTGAGGCCATCCAGGAAGAGGGGGTGATCGTCAACTAGGAGTACACGCATGAGAACCTCCGGGGGGAGACACGGCGACGCGGGGACACGGAGACACGGTGACGCGGGGACGCGGTGACGGGGGCCGAACTAGGCATAATCGGCTGCCTCCTCTTTGGCCATCCGAATCGTCCATTGATCGGAATGCGTCATCATGTTGACAAGCTTGCCCAGGATATGTTCGTATGCCTGTTCGAGGAGGGTGGATTTGGCTTGGTCGAGATAACCGCAGCGGACCGCCAGTTCGAGCCACACCTCGGTTTCCGCCGCTTCCGCTTCGGCGTCGCTGAGCTTGCTGACGAATGCATGCCGAATACTATTACCCATCACCCTCTCTCCCCTTCACCGTGTCCCTGCGTCTCCGCGTCTTTCCTTCTCCGTGTCTCCGCGTCATCTACTCACCGGCACCTGCACCACAACCCGCGTCCCCTGGCCCGGCGCGGAATCAATCTCGACGCTGCCGCCCACCTCTTGTGCTCGATCTCGCATAAAGCGCAGACCATATTTCAGTCCGTCCGCCGTCGCCAGCAGCGTTGGATCAAACCCCACGCCGTCGTCGTGGACGACGATCCGGGCGAGGCCCTCCTCCAGACCGAGGCTCACCTGAACACACCGGGCGCGGGCATGTTTGCGCGCGTTGGTGAGCGCCTCCTGGACGATGCGCAGCACCTGTGCCCTGACGGTTGGCTCCAAGACGCTGCCCGTCCATTCGGGCGATACGATCAGCTCGGCCTGAATCTTGTACGCCTCGCCGAATTGCGCGAGATAACGGCGCAGCGCCGGCACGAGCCCGGCTTCCGCGCCAGTCCCCGACCGTGCGCCGAGGATGTACTCGCGCACGTCGGTATGCGCCTCTTGCGCCACCGTCACCAGTTGCGCCAGATCGAGGTCGGCGGCGGCCGCCTGGCCTTGAGCCAGCCGGTCGCGCGCCGCCTGGGCCTGCATCTTGACATAGCCCAGCACCTGGCCCAGATCGTCGTGCAACTCGCGGGCCAGACGTTCCCGCTCCGAGAGCATCGCCAGCGCTCGCTGCTGTTCCAGGATCTGCGCCTGGGCACGCTTCTGGGCCGTTACATCGCGCAACAGAAGCAGGCGGCCTACTTCCAGCCCACGCCAATCTTTCAGGGATGAGATCGCCAAGGCGTAATGCCGGACCGCCGGCCCGGCGCCCACACCGTCGTCCTTCCGGGAGTGTGCTTCCGGGAGGCAAAGCTCGATTTCGGTCTGTTCGGTCTCGTCGAGAGGCGCGTCCGGATAAGGCGGGAGCAGGTCGCTCATCCTCCGGCCCTTGAGGTCGCCGGGACGTTGGCCCAAAATCCGTCCTGCGCCCGGGTTCAGGCTGATCACCCGTCCCTGGGGGTCCAGCACCAGCATGCCGGAATGCAGTTGCTCGATGACCCTCTGGCGGGCCATGGCGATCGGGTCAAAGATGCGGAAGCCGAACAAGGCGGTGGCATACATCACGAACAAAAACGCCACCCCGAGCACGTTGAGGGGCAGGTCCGATTCAATAACTTGGCCTACATGCGCCACGAATGCCACCCGCACCGCAATCTGGCCGGTCAACATGAGTACCACCGGCCAGCGGTGCTGCGGCGAGCGCAGAAACAGCCAGACAAAGACGACAAGATTCACCAGGACCAACCCAACACCATAGGCGACCGCGGCCCGGCCGGCCGGGCCGAGCAGCTCGGTGACCCCTGGTCCATCAACCACAAAGCCGCGCCACATCAGGTGATGGAGATCGTCGGTCAGTATCAGTCCCATGATCAGCAGCGGAGGAATAGACAGCAGGGCCAGGTTGCGGCGGGTGAGCCAGCGCCCGGGCCAGGCATATTCCAGCAGAAAGCAGGTGACCGCCGTGGCGCCGAACGCCTGCCAGACACTCCCGAACTTGAGCCAAAAGATCTTGGCGGCAGCGTCCGTTGCGGCAATGACCAGGGTGTATCCGGCCATCCACAGCGCGTCAAGCAAGCCGGCGATGGCAAAAAGCAGCACGCCGGGCACGCTGCGCCGTCGCCAGGCGTAGACGGACAGCGCGACCAACAGCAGGACCGTAAGGACAGACGGCCAGATGGTGGGGGTGTATGCGTAGGGCCAGCTCATATCCGCTGCCTCTGGAAAGCAAAAATCGGCCCTTTAAGCAAAACATCGACCGCCGCCCGCGCACATGCGCGCAAGGGGGTCAGGCGATTACTCATTGTCGAATGATTCTTTGCATGGCCGGCGAAAACGATGCGCATTGAACGTTCCCCTGTCGAACGAGGCTGGTGGGGCAGGAATCATATGAGCATATACATTGTAGCACCGATACGTGCGGTGTCAACAGTTTTTTCTGTGTAATTGGGAGCACCCGTGCTGCCCACTTGCATTTGACTGTGGGAATGAAGTGTGATATTCTCTAGGTGCTTTGCCCCTCATAGTGTTCTGGCTAAACAAGGAGGCAGTTGATGAACCGACGCATCGTAGTATTCCTGGCTGTGGCAGCCGTGGTCATTTTGGCTTCCGGCTGCAACCGACCCATGTCCACCGGGCCTCTGCCCAAGCCGCTGGGGCAGCCCACCGTGGTTGGCATGCCGACCCAGGTGATTGCCACCGCTGCCGCCGTGGGCACGACCTCGGCAGCACCGGGCGCACCCCAGCCCACACCCGCAGCAGGGGGTGCACCCGCCGCAACGAGTGCCCCCGCGCCCGTGCCAGTGGCAACCAGTGCGCCGGTGCCAGTAACCGCGCCGACGGCCGAGTCGGTGGCAGCCCCGGTCGCGTTGGGAGTGCCGGTTACCTACACGGTCCAAGCCGGCGACTGGGTCTATAATATCGCGCGCAAGTTCAACGTGAGCCCCCATTCTATTATTGAGGCCAATGGCCTTCGCCCGCCCTATGCGCTCCACGTGGGCCAGCCCTTGATCATCCAGGCGGGTGGCACTCTACCCGGAGGGGGAGGCAATGTCTATGTTGTCCAGCCGGGCGACACGCTGTATTCGATTGCCCGCCGGCATGGCAAGACGGTCATGGCCATCGCCAATGCCAACTATCTGGTCAATATCAACTTTATCTTTGTGGGTCAGAGGCTCGTGATTCCGTAATGACTCCGAGTCTTGACGTTCAAGGCTATCAGGCATTCCCTGGTAGCCTTTTCGTTCGGAAAAGGATGGGTTGATTGGAAGCAGAGACAAGGCTATCCAGCCGCCGCGTCTATGAAGGCAAGATTCTCAACCTGCGGGTTGACCGCGCTGTGTTGCCGGGTGGAGGCGAGGCTATCCGCGAGGTCGTCGAGTTTCACGGCGGCGTGGCCATTCTGGCGTTGGACGATGCGAGCCGTGTGCTGTTGATTCGCCAGTATCGCTACGCGGTGGGCGAGACGATCTGGGAACTGCCGGCAGGGATGCTAGAGCCCGGCGAGATGCCGGAGGTCTGCGCCGGGCGCGAGCTGGAAGAAGAGACGGGCTATCGCGCTGCGCGCCTGGAGCCGCTGTGCCGTTTTTACTCCACGCCCGGCGCGACGAACGAAGTGTTGCACGTCTACCTGGCGACCGGGCTGACGCCCGGCGGCCCGCGCCTCGAAGCTGATGAGCGCATCGAAGTGACTCTCACGGCGTGGCAAGATGCGCTGGCGATGGTCGAGCGCGGCGAGATTCGCGACGGCAAGACCATCATCGGCTTGCTGACCTTGCAGTCGCGCCAGGCGGACAGACGGAAGTGAGGGAGGATGGCCGAGCCCCTTGTCGAGCAGATCAGGCGTGCGCTGCAAGTTGCGCTCACCCGCGCTTATGAAGCTATTACTCCAGACGAGTGGGAAGAGTGGGCCGTGTCGCGCGATCGCATGGGCGATTCAGCCTATGGCAGGCCCGGCGGCATCTTTGACCGCGTCACGCGCCAGACAGTCAAGTCACTCGGCTTGCGCTTCGAGGGTCGCTTCCCGCCGCCTTTTGAGCAGACGCACGAGACGCCGGGGCAGGATGGCTCGCGTGTGCGCTGGTATGCGGGCGTCTTGCTCGACGCGCATGGTCGCCGCGTCGCCAAATTGAGCCTGGGCTATCATCATCGCCACGACCGCTTTGGAGTGCCGCGTGCGCCTGAAGTCATGGTTGAACCGATTTGAGAACAACCCGCCTCTCATTGATCGTTGAACTCTAAAGGAGTCGTTGATGGCAACCTACAACGTTGACGTATCCGATATGACCCAGTTCTTGCTGGGCCTGCTCAACATATTTAGCCCCACGGGCGACACGGAGCGAGCCGTCGCTTACGTTCGCCGGGCGTTCGATACGCTCGGGCTGGAGACTGCGCTCAATGCCAAAGGCGCGCTCATCGCCACCTGGCAAGGCCAATCGAGCGAGCGCCCTCGCGCGCTGACGGCGCACGTGGACACGCTCGGCGCGATGGTCAAAGGGATCAAGCCGAATGGCCGCCTGCGCCTGACTCAGATCGGCGGCTACACCTGGAACTCGGTCGAAGGTGAAAGATGCTTTGTTCGCACCGCAACGGGCGCAACGGTGGGTGGCACGATCCTGCCTATCAAAGCATCTGTCCATGTTCACGGCGACAAGGAAGTGAGCGCGCTGGAGCGCAAAGAAGAGAACATGGAGGTGCGCCTCGACGCGCGCACGACCAAGGCGGATGAGACGCGCGCGCTGGGCATCGAGGTGGGCGACTTTTGCTATCTCGACCCGCGCGCCGAGTTGACGGACACCGGCTTTGTCCGCAGCCGCCACCTGGACGACAAGGCTTCGGTGACCTGCCTGTATGGCGCGGCGAGGGCGATGTACGAGGCCGGGCTGGTCCCCACTCAGCGCACAACGGTGCTCATCAGCAATTTCGAAGAAGTGGGCCACGGCGCGTCCGCTGGCATCCCCGCGGATTGCGTCGAACTGCTGGCGGTGGACATGGCCGCAGTGGGCGAAGGTCAGAATAGCGACGAGTTCTCGTGCGGCATCTGCGTCAAGGATTCTGGCGGGCCGTATCATATCGAGATGCGGCGCAAGCTGGTAGAGCTGGCGCAGAACGCCGACATCTCCTATAAGCTGGATGTGTACCCGTCTTACAACTCGGATGGCGCGGCCGCGTTGCGTGCGGGCGGCGATCTGCGTGTGGGATTGATTGGCCCCGGCGTGGATGCGAGCCATGCTTACGAGCGCACGCATCAAGCTAGCTTGTTGGCGACCGCGCGCTTGATTGTCGAGTATCTCGTCGCGCCGTAGGGGCAGACCTCGTGTCTGCCTGCTTTTGTTTGAGGCGAACGTGATTCGGGGTGTGATCTTTGATCTGGGCGGGACCCTGATTGACTTTACCAGCAACGGCAAGGACTGGCGTGCCATGGAACAGCGCGGCAGCGCTGCGCTGTATCACTTGCTTGTCGAGCGCGGCTACGCTCTGCCGGAAGCAGATTTGAATGAACTCGTTTGGGATGGGATGCGTCGCGGTTGGGATGACGCCATGTCCGGCCGCGCGAATGCGTGCCTGCCCGACATCATTGCCGCGTCGTTGGCCCGGTTGGGCATCTCGCTGGATGAGACCCTGCTGGCGCAAGCGGCGCGCGCTTATGCATCGGGCGTGGAGCAGGGCATTACGCCCATGGAAGGTGCGCGCCAGGTGTTGAGCGAGTTGAAGCAGCGCGGCCTGCGTCTCGGCTTGCTGTCCAATACCACGTGGCCGGGCGAGTTTCACCGGCAAGAGTTGCAGACCTTTGGTCTGATTGGCTTTTTTGACGCGCTGGCCTTTTCGTGCGAGCTGGGCGCGTGGAAGCCGAACGTGCCCGCGTTCCATTACGTGACGGATCGCCTGGGCGTCTTGCCGGCAGAAGCTGTGTATGTGGGCGACGCGCCGGAGATTGACGTGCTGGGCGCTCAACGGGCCGGGCTGCGCGGTGTGTGGATTTCCACTGATGGACGCTCGGCCGGCAGCGTTCAACCGGACGCGATCATCTGTCGCCTGACCGAATTGCCGGCTGTGTTGGATCAATGGAGGTAGGGGCAAACCTGTGTGTTTGACCTGATAAGCAAACCTATGTGTTTGCCCTGATAAGCAAACCTGTGTGTTTGCCCTGCTGGGATGACCTGCTGCGCGAGGGTCGTCTTTTCTCAAACGGGGAAACCATGTTGATCGTTGACGGTCACGAAGACATCGCCTACAACGTCGTCACATTCGGACGCGACTATACACGCCCGGCGCAGGACACGCGCGCGGCCGAGGCCGCTAACGCACAAGCCAGGGTCGCGATGGGTGACTGCATGTTGGGTCTGCCAGAATGGTTGAAGGGCAACGTCGGCGTTATCTTTGCCACGTTGTTTGCCATGCCCGCCCATCGCGCCGAAACGGGCATTGCCGCATACACCACGCCACAAGAAGCCGATGCCCAGGCGATGGAACAACTCGACGTATACGGTCGCCTGGCCGACGAGAATCCGCGCTTTACATTGGTGCGCGACCAAAAAGAACTGGAGGCGGTGCTGGCGACGTGGAAAGACGGCGCGCCAGAAGAGAAGCGACAAATCGGCCTGGTCGTTTTGATGGAAGGCGCCGATCCCATCATCAGACCGCAGGACCTGGAACGTTGGTATGAGCGCGGCCTGCGCATCGTCGGCCCGGCGTGGCTGGCGGGCACGCGTTATGCGGGCGGCGATGCGTCGGGCGGGCCGCTCACCGATGACGGCATTCAGTTGCTTCGCACGATGATGGATTTCAACCTGGTGCTCGACGTAAGCCATCTTTCCGAGCAGGCCTGCTTGCAGGCGATGGACCGCTACGATGGCCCTGTCATCGCCAGCCACTCGAATCCGCGCAAGCTCGTCTCCGGCAACCGGCAGCTTTCGGATGACATGATCAAGGCGGTACTTGAGCGCGATGGCGTCATGGGCATTCTGCCGATCAATTCCATGCTGCGCGAAGGATGGCGGCGCGGCGACCGCAAGGAGGCCGTCACCGTGGCGGATGTGGCCGGTGCGATGGATTACGTCTGCCAGTTGGCGGGCGATGCTCAGCACGTGGCGCTGGGCACGGATTTCGACGGCGGGTTCGGCGCAGAATCCACACCCGCCGAATTGGACACAATTGCCGACATGCCCAAGGTGGCTATTGCGCTCAAGGCGCGGGGCTATGCCGAGGCCGACATCGAGGCCATCATGGGGGGCAACTGGCTGCGTATTCTGCGTCGCGCCTTGCCGTGACGTGAAGCGTGATGCGTGAAACGTAAAACGTGAAGCGTAACATTGCGCTTCACGTTTTTGTTTCTCAGCCGAGTCAAAGCGAACTTGGATTATCTACATTTCCGAGACAATAGCAAATCACCTCGCATATTCCATCAAATCGGAAACTTTTCCAATTCCTTGTATAGAATACTCTTGTAACAGTTGTACGATCGGGTGTCCCGGCGATAATAGGGTTAGCTTGGCACGAGCCGAATCGCAGGCCGACCGGGCAAGTCTGCACCTCCTTGTATCGTTCTCACCTTGTTCACCAGGTTGCGCGAGAACGACTCGCCCGTCTTGTGCGTGATGGTCACGTCCACCTGGCCCGAGGCGGCCAGCAGGTTGGCCTGAAACGCCTTGAGCATCGTCGGCATCAGGATGTTCATGGCGAAAATCAGCCACACGCCGAACACGATGGCGAGCGTGGTGAGAAACGTTCCGAGTTTGCGCCCCCACAAGTAACGGGTGGCGAGAGAAAGTTGAAGCGTCAACATAGTTGCACTTACAATCCAGGTAGGTCACGCTTTAAGCGTGACCTACTCTATCATCTTCATCTTGTCCGCCACCCGACCCGCGTTGCCGACGTTCTGCCTGCCAACGTCAAGGCGCAGTAATGAGCCGCGGCGCAACCGCGCCGCGATCCAGGTATCATCTCAATAATTCGCGGGACTAGACTTCCGAAGTCTTGGCAAGACGTTGCGACAAGCGTAAACCCAGTCAAGACTTGAAAGTCTCCCCTACTTGCAACTCACCCTCGACTTGGTAACGCGGGCCAAAGCCGGTCTCCCGAACCCTCGTCACGTCGTGGTCTTGGCCGTGTTTGCGCAGCGCCTGGGCGAATGTCTCCCACTGCCCACGACGGCGATTTCTTCGGGCGTCAGGCCGTAGAGCGGGTACACCCGTTGGTCAATCTCCCGTTCCCACGCCGTCGTGTCTGCCTCGGCTTCGCGCTTCTTCGCGGCGAGGAATTGCAAGCACATAGTTTTCAGTCTATATCATATTCTGCTTGTTCTTCGCGAATACCAAAACCCGGCTCGTCATCTCTAATAGGATACATTAAGGATTCCACACCGCCAAGTCGTTCAACCATCTCTTGAATTTGCGGCAAGTATGTGTTTCTATCTTCTCGAATTTGCGCGGTAGTATACCGGAGCATACGCCAACCATCAATTTCAATTTCATTCTGGAGGGTTGGACCAGTCAATGACTGACCCCGCTGTTGGCAGGGTTCTCGCCTGGGTCTAGAATGGAATCGTCCCGAAACCATTTTTTGAGCAAAGGAGAGAACTCGATGACCGACCAACCTAGTGTAGCACAACTCCCACTGTTCCCTGAAACGCTCTTACCCCCGAAAACGCCTGTAAAACCGCCCTCTTTGCACACCTACTGGCGCCACCCGCTCGACTTGCCAGCCTGTGTGAGCGAGTCGCTGACTGTTCTGCGCTGCCTGGAACTGTTCGGGCCACTCGATTGGGATGGCGTCCCCGAACGTAACCTCCAGCGCAACTGGGGCCAAGTCTCAATACCGTACACCGCCCTGATTGCCGCGGAACTCGTCAAACTCAACGAGAGCCTTCCGTCGACCTATAAGCTCAGACGTTTCCTCGGCGAGCATCCCGGTTTCATATGGCTGCTGGGTTTCCCACTCGTGCCCGCGCCGAATCAGCCTCTGGGTTTCAATGCCCAGGCCAGCCTGCCGACGCAGCGACACCTCAACCGCCTGTTCCGCCAACTGCCCAATGCCCTGCTCCAATTCCTGCTGGCCGACAGCGTGCGCCTCATCCTGACGGAACTGGCAGCCCAAGGTGTGTTGCTCATCGAGTGCATCTCACTCGACACCAAACACGTGATCGCTTGGGCCAAGGAGAACAACCCCAAAGCTTACGTCAAAGACCGCTACGACAAAACCAAGCAACCCAAGAGTGATCCCGATTGTCGTCTCGGCTGCAAGCGCCGCCACAATCAGTCCCGCGCCGAACCCACGCCGACCCACAATCCCATCGCGGCGGCCCGCGCGAAAGTCGGTGAATTCTACTGGGGATATGGGTCGGGGATCGTTGTCACCAAAGTTCCACACTGGGGCGAGTTCGTGCTGGCCGAACTGACCCAGCCCTTCGACCGAGGGGATGTGTCTTACTTCTTTCCGTTGATGTCGCAGGTCGAGCAGCGGCTGGGCTACACGCCGCGCTTCGGGACGTTCGATGCGGCTTTCGATGCCTGGTACGTTTATGCCCATTTTTACTGCGAAAACGACCCCGCCGGCGGTTTCGCCGCAGTGCCTTTTTCGGGTAAAGGGGGCTACTCCGAGCACGGACGCCAGTTCGATCCCACCGGCCTGCCCCTGTGCGCCGCGGGCTTGGCGATGCCGCTCAAGTTCACCTTCACCGATCGCACCACTTGCCTCGTGGAACATCAGCGCGGCAAGTATGTGTGTCCCTTCCGTGAGCAACCCGCCCGAAAGAAAGGCTGTCCCCTTCATCATCCCAACGCCAAGAAGCAAGGCTGCACGGCCATGATGCCCACCAGTATCGGCGCGCGCTTGCGTTACACTCTCGACCGTGACAGCGAACTGTACAAACAGGTCTATCGGCAACGCACCGCCGTCGAACGCATTAACTCACAAGCCGTTGCCTTGGGCATTGAGCGGCCTCACCTGCGCAACGGCCCAGCCATTGCGAACCAGAACACACTCATTTATCTCCTGATCAATCTGCGCTTCTTGCAACGCTTGCGGTTGCAACTGGCCGAACCCGATTGAGTTGTTAAAGAGCACGTCCGATCCTTACCCTCGGGGATCAGCGGGGGCAGTCAATTGACTGCCCCCGCTTTTTTGCCCTCATGGCTCCTATGCAGGCGGGCGCAGTCCTGACTGCTCCAACCCTCTTTAAGCATACTAAAACACCATATAGCAAACCCACCCAAGTTTAATAACAGGAACAGTAAAGCTATGTTTTTGTCCACCGGTTTTAATAACACGTACAAATACCAGGCCGC
>CAYGWJ010000072.1:0-19076 GCA_964353405.1 uncultured Anaerolineae bacterium | reverse complement strand
ACGCGGTCACACTGTTGCCAGCGGCGGACCGTACCGGTTCGTGCGCCATCCGGGCTATGCCGCCAATGTCGTCACGATGTTCGCCGTTTCGCTGCTGCTTGGCTCGCTCTGGGCGCTGATCCCGGCGGCGCTATGTGTGCTGGCCTTTATCATCCGCACCGTGCTGGAGGACAAGACACTTCAGGCCGAGCTTGATGGCTACAAAGACTATGCTCAGCAGACACGTTATCGCTTGCTGCCGGGTGTGTGGTAATCGCACGTGGGGATGGTTCGCGAACCGCCCCGACGGAACGGAGGTGAAGAATCATGGCTACAGAAAAAAGCACTCGATTGGATATGAACTTTCTCGACATGCAGGCCCATGTTGGTGTTACCAAACACATGGGCGGGTTTGAAGCGACGAACGAGCTTTTCTCGCTCTGCCACATCGAGGATGCTCACACGGTCTTGAATGTGGGCTGTGGGATGGGCGTCGGACCCGCCTACATGGCCAAAAAGTACACTTGTCATGTGGTGGGCGTGGACATTTCAGAAAAGATGATCGAATGGTCACGACGACGCGCCAGAGAGGAGCGCGTTGAGGCCAAGGTAGAGTTTCAGGTGGCCGATGTGCTCGAACTTCCCTTCAAAGTGGACCAGTTCGACGCTGTCATCGTCGAATCCGTGCTTATATTCGTAGAAGACAAGGGGCGCGCGATTCGGGAATGCGTGCGGGTGACCAAGCCAGGCGGCTCCGTGGGGCTGAACGAGGGCGTCTGGACGGGGCAGCCGTCTCTGGAGCTGGTTGCGCGGGTTAAGGATGCCATCGGTCCCTTTATCCCGACCCATGAGACCTGGCAGGCGCTTTGGGAGGCATCCGGGTTGCAAGACCGGGTGGTGAAAATCTAAGTTGACGCCCGCACGGAAGTCAAGAGCCGAATACAGTGGATCGGTTGGCGGTGGCTTCTGAGAGCCTGGGGCCGGGCGCTGCGCCTGTACATCACGAATCCGGCCGTCAGGCAGTCCATCAAGGAAATGTTTGATGTGCCACCGGAAGTGTTTCAGTACGCGGGATATGGGCTGTTTGCCGGCAGGAAGTAGGAGCAGGGGCAGCGATTACTAACCACTCATTCAAAGAGGTGCAAGATGCAAAAGACAATTGTTCTTACACTGGTTCTCGTCTTGTTTGTGGCTGGCTGCTCGGGACAGCAGGCCAAGCCCACGCCCACGCCGCAAGCGCAGATCATCCCAGCGGTGGTGTCGGCCTCAGGCAAGCTGTTGCCATCGCACTGGGCGAATCTTTCCTTCCTGGGTGGCGGGCGCGTCGTCGAGGTGAAGGTACAGGCGGGCGACACGGTTGAAGCGGGCCAGGTGCTCGTCCGGCTCGATGATGTAGACGCCAGGCTCGCGCTGGCTCAGGCCAATGCCGGTCTCAAGGTGGCCCAGGCGCAGCTGGCGCAAACCAAAGCGGGCGCGCGTCCGGCCGAAATCGCGGCCGCCGAGCAGGGCGTCAAGGAAGCCTCTGCCGCCGCCGATGCTTCTGCTGCGCAACTGGCGCAATTGCAGTCCGGCGCGCGCGCAGCGGATGTTGCCGATGCCGAAGCCGAAGTCGCACGGCTGGCTGGGGAACTGGATCGTGCCCAGAAAGCCTACGATGGCGTTCTGGCCGGACGCGCTGCGGCGAAAGAGTACGGCGTCCCCGGCGGAGGGTTAGGCCAATATGAAGAGCAGATGCGCGCACAGTTGAACGCCGTTCGCGCGTCCTACGGGGCAGCGCAGAAACGGCTGGAGCAAATCAAGGCTGGCCCGACCAAGAACGAGTTGGATGCAGCGCGAGCCAATGTGGCTGCAGCAGAAGCAGCCAAGGCCAGAGCGCAAGCGCAACTTGACTTGGTCAAAGCAGGCGCAACGGCGGAGCAAATCGCCGTGGCCGAAGCCAACGTGGCACAAGCGCAGGTCGCCGTTGACCTGGCGCAGGCCGCGCTGGACAAGCTGCAGCTCCAAGCGCCGTTCGCGGGGACGGCCGGCAGCGTCTATGTGCGCGGGGGTGAGATGCTCGCGCCTGGACAGCAGGTGCTCACACTCGGTGATTTGACCAGCTTGCGCGTCGAGACGACAGATCTTTCTGAAGTGGATGTGGCGCGCGTGGCGGTGGGCCAGCCGGTCAACGTGACGTTCGATGCCATCAAGGGCAAGACGCTCACGGGCAAGGTCGCGCGCATTGCGCCGATGTCGTCCCAGGGGCAGGGCGGTGTAAACTATACCGTCATCGTCGAACTCGACCAACTCGATCCGGCGCTGCGCTGGGGCATGACGGCGTTCACGGATATAGAAGTCAAGTAGCAAGAGGCATGATGCAAGAGGCATGATGCAAGAGGCATGATGCAAGAGGCATGATGCAAGAGGCATGATGCAAGAGGCATGATGCAAGAGGCATAATGCAAGAGGCATAATGCAAGAGGTATGATGCAAGAGGCATGATGCAAGTTGCAACCTGCATCTTGCATCTTGCTTCTTGCCTCTTGCCTCCTGTGAGGTGGCCGATGGGCGATAAAGTCGTTGTTCAAGTAGAAGATTTGCTAAAGGTGTACGGCGATGGGCACAAGATTCACGCGCTGGATCATGTGAGCTTTACCGTGCGTGAAGGTGAGTTTGTCTCGGTGATGGGGCCGAGCGGCTCTGGCAAGTCCACGTTGCTCAACATGCTCGGCGCGCTCGATAAACCCACGAGCGGGCAGGTCATCATCCATGGACAGGACATGACCCAACTGCGCGATGTGGACTCGTTCCGCGCCAAGACAGTGGGCTTTGTGTTCCAACTCCATAACCTCATCCCGACGCTCTCGTCTGCTGAAAACGTTCAAGTGCCGATGCAAGGGCAGGGCCCGAGTCCGGCGCAGCGGCGCCAGCGCGCTGAAGAGTTGCTTACGCTGGTGGGCATGCGTGATCGAATGAATCATGTGCCAGGTCAACTCTCGGGTGGTCAGCGGCAAAAGGTCGCCATCGCCCGGGCGCTTGCCAATCAACCGGCGATCCTGCTGGCTGACGAGCCGACGGGCAACCTCGACAGCCAGAGCGGCGACGAAGTCATGAGCCTGCTGGAGGATTTGCACAGCCAGCATGGCATGACGATCTTTGTCGTCACGCACGACATGAGCATCGCGCGGCGGACGCATCGCGTGTTGGTGATGAAGGATGGCCGCATCGTCCGCGAGGACATGATCGGCCAGCCGTTCGAAGAAGACCTCAAGATGTTCAGGCAGTCCGGCCTGGGACGCGCATTGCTTGGCGAGAACGGTGTAACCGCCGATTCACTGGATGGATGGCTCACGTCCAACGATCAAGCGGCGTTGCGGCAGGTGCTGGCCCGCGTCTCCGGTTGAGGCCCGCCAGTGGAGAATCAGTCAGCGAGGAACATTCTTCAGACCTGGAAGCAGCGGGCAAGGCAGCTCAAGCAAGAAGCCTATGCCATGTACCTGGCGCTCCGCGACCCGCGCGTGCCGTGGTACGCCAGGCTTGTCGCAGCGTGCGTGGTGGGCTATGCCTTTAGCCCGATTGACCTGATTCCCGATTTTGTGCCGGTGCTGGGCTACCTGGATGACTTGATCATCGTTCCGCTCGGAATCGCGCTCGCGCTCAAGATGATTCCCGCCGACGTCATGGCCGAGTGCCGCGCCAGGTCTCAAGCAGTGATGGCCGAAGGCAAGC
Organism: uncultured Anaerolineae bacterium; assembly: GCA_964353405.1. Classification (GTDB taxonomy): domain Bacteria; phylum Chloroflexota; class Anaerolineae; order Fen-1058; family Fen-1058; genus JBGLNJ01. The sequence goes on along the minus strand of CAYGWJ010000072.1, from coordinate 15,389 downwards.
CGGTCAACCGGGTTGCGGCGGGCATCATCATCGCCATTTGGCTGATGGTGGCTGCCGCGCTGGTTGTTTCGATGGTCCGAGTGGCGAGACCATGACGACCGAGGCCGCCGTGTTCTTTTCTCTGCTGGCGTCCCTGTCGGCGTTTGTCTGGGGAGCGATCAAGACGGTTGCTCTAATAGTGGGCCTGATCGCCAGCTCTGGCAAAGACCCTCTGGCGGCCGTGGCGTTTATCGAATTGATGGATGGGTTCTTGATTGCCACTGGCCTCCTTATTTTTGCACTGGGCTTGTACGAGCTGTTCGTCCACGATCTGGCTTTGCCTGAATGGCTGATGCTGCATAACCTGCACGACCTCAAGGTTCGTTTGAGCAGCGTGATCATCATGGTGATGGGAGGAAAAAGAGTAAGGTGTGTTCAGAAAACGCGGATGTCACCATCAGCCGCTTGTCTTGTTCTCAGATGGTGATTCAAGTATAATTCAGCGTGCATCAAGTGATCTCGTCTTTTTGCCCGATTTGGACTATAATCTCAATCATCGGTTCAGCGCATCCACAAAGGAGGTCTGTATGAGTGATCTATTGAGCAAGATTAGCACGACGCGCGGCGGGTTGGAAAAGCTCGTCGGCTCGATCCCCGGCTACAAGGGCTACAAGGAAAAGGAAATGCGCCGCGAAGCCGATCGCATCCTGCGCGAGACGCTCGCCCGCAAGTACGAAGAGCAGTGGTCGCGCCTCAACGGCGTCCAGAAGCGGCTGCTCAGCTCGGGCGGCATCGAGTATATGGACGATGTGGAGAGCGCGGCGAACAAGCTGCGAGGGTTCATTGACAAGCTCAAGACGGCGGCGATGGGCTATGGCGGCATCTTTGACGCTGTCAAGGTCAAGGAGGCTCAACTCGACCAGTTGTACCAGTTCGACAGTGCGCTCAATGATGGCATCCTGCAAATCTCGGGCACGATTGACGCGATTGACGCGGCTATCGCCGCCAAGCAGGGCGTGCCGGAAGCCATCAGCCACTTTGACGACCAGTGTGGCTACCTGGTCACGACGTTCGAACAGCGCAAACAAGTTCTGACGAGCTAATCCAAGTTCGGCCGGGTTCCGTGTTTGCCGGGGAACTCGGTGGAACTCGAGGGAACCTTGTGAGGAGGAATCCTATGGCACGCATCTATGACATTATCGAATACCCGAATGAAATGCGGGACGAATTGGTGCACCGCTTTCCCGAAAGTGGACCAGGTGATTTCCGACTCGGCTCGAGCGTAATCGTGCGTGAGGGCCAGGCGGCTGTCTTTTTCCGTGACGGCAAGGCGCTCGATACCTTTGGCCCTGGACGCCACGTCATCAGCACGATGAACGTCCCAATCATCCAAGGTTTGCTTGGCAGCTTGTCGAGCGGGAAAAATATGTTCACTGCCGAAGTCTATTTCGTCAGCACGCGCGAGTTCCCTCAGCAAAAGTGGGGCACGCCGAACCCGGTGCCGATCATGCATCCGGGCGTTGGCCTGGGCGCCAGTCTCTTGCGCGCCTATGGCACGTTCGGCTTGCAGATTAACAATCCGCAGCAATTCGTGAACCAGTTCGTCGGCGCGCAGGGCGGGTATGATTTTGCCGACATCCGCCAGAGGCTGGTCGGTCTCATCATCCAGAGCATGCGCGACTTGTTGGGCGAGCTGAAGAAATCGGCCTTTGAAGTGCAAGGACTCACGCAGGAAATCGCGGCGGGCGTGCGCGCCAAGACGGGCGATGATTTCAACGCGCTCGGCCTCACGCTCAAGGCCATTGTCGTCGAAGCCATTACGCCATCCGAAACGACAGCCGAGGACCTGCGCAAAATGGGTCTGATTGATATGCAGACCTATGCCCAGCTGCAGGCGGCGGACGCGATGCGCGAAGCGGCCACCGCGCCCGGCGGCAGCCTGGCCGGCGCGGGCGTCGGCCTGGGCGCGGGCCTGGGCCTGGGCCAGATGATGACGGGCATGATGGGCAACTTGCAGCCCGGCGCTCAACATCCGCAGGCTGCGCCGACGGCGCCAACCTCTGCAGCACCGGCAGCCGGCGCCGTGCCCGATGTGATGAACCCATCGCAGGCAGCCGCCTACTTGCAGGTGACTGAGGCCGACGTGATGCAAATGATCTCGGCCGGGCAGATCAAGGCCAAGCAGATTGGCTCGCAGGTCCGCATCAGCAAGGCCGCGCTCGAAGAGTTCTTGAAGAGCTAAAAATTCGAACTAGAAAGCCCCAGAATACCGGGGCTTTTAATTCCAGTTCAGTATCCTCTTGCTCCAGCCATTCCAGACGCTTGGAAGGTATCCTTATGGCTCATCGTATGGACCGCCTCACTCGCCGACATTTTTCCATGTTGGGACTGGTTGCGTTTGGGCTAGCGGCACTATTCCTTGGTTTACAACAGCCGTCCATCCCAGGGGCAAAAATGGAAGCTGCGCACCAACCAGCAGCCACACCGCCACCCGTAGTCAAGCAATTCGAAGAAACGTCCTACTACCTCAAGGATGTTGACTTTATCTCTGCCACCGTGGGTTGGGCGGTTGGAGAACCGCACTGGGACCAGACCGCCCAAGTCTACACCGGCACCATCATCAAGACGCCGGATGGTGGCACGACATGGGTAGCTCAGCCTGCTGGTGTGGCTGAGACACTGCGCAATGTCAAGTTCCTGGACGCGAACATCGGCTGGGCGGTCGGTGAAAATGGCACGATCCTCCACACAACCGACGGCGGCGCGGACTGGACCCGGCAGGCGGTGGCGACAACAGACGATTTTCGCGGCGTGGCGTTTGTGAGTGCGACGCTGGGTTGGGCAACGAGCTTTCACGCCACGCACTTTGACTACCGGGGCGAGGTGGATAACTGGAAGGGCAGCATCTGGCACACGACCGACGGTGGCACGACCTGGCAGCCACAAACGGTCCCCAGCAATGCCAGTCTCCTGAACCGGATCAAGTTCATGGACGCGCAGCATGGTTGGGCGGTCGGCATCAAGTACACGGGCAATGACCCGTACGGCTACCCGCAGCATGCCGGCATCGTCTACCGCTCCACCAACGGCGGGCAGACGTGGGAAGAGTTCTACAGCCCTGGAGCCGATATCACGCTCACCGGGGTCGAGTGGGTGGACGCGAACCACGGCTGGGTAGTGGGATTCCCCAACCGCAGCGACCTCACGGGCGGCTTTGTGTTCCACACGGACGACGGCGGACAGACTTGGGAGCGCCAGACGCCCGGTGGTATCTATGATCCTCTGTGGAATGTCCAGTTTATTGACGCCAACCGGGGCTATGCGGTCGGGTTCAACTATATCGCGGCGTGGGGGCCACCGATCTTTCGCACGCTGGACGGGGGCGCGACGTGGCAAAAGATCAGGATGGCGCAGCACGACAGCGAGGGCCTGTTCGGCGTGGCGATTGTGGACAACCAGGTCATTGCGATAGGCGACCACGATTTCATCGCCAAATCTACCCGCGCCTGGGATGCCTACGCTCCCCCTTGTAATGATGGCGCTTGTCTCTTTACCCAGTCCTACCTCAACACGCACTATGTGTTCCACGACGTTTTCTTTGCCGACGAGGCGAACGGTTGGGCGGTCGGCAGCCGGAGCTATTCGCCGACGGTGTGGGGACAGGTGATTTTCCACACGGCCGATGGCGGACTGACGTGGGCGTCTCAATACGAAAAGGCCCCGCCGCCCGACAAGACGTTCAGCTATTTCCGGCTCGATAGTGTGTCGTTTTCCGATACGCAGAACGGCTGGGCCGTCGGCCCATCCGAGACATCTTGGGCCACAGACCACTGGGAACATCATGGCGCAATCCTCCATACCACTGACGGTGGCGTGCATTGGCAGGAGCAAGGCCAGGAGCTTTACGCTTCTTGGAACCTAGAGTTCTTTTCCGTCCAGTCTCTTGACGACCAGAATGGTTGGGCACTGGCGGCCAAGAATTTTCCCAGCCAGGACATCTTTCTCGCCCACACGACCGACGGGGGCGGCCGCTGGAACTGGGTGGACACCGGCCTCACAGGGACACTCCAGGTGGGTTACGCAACAGTAATGGGGAGCGTGGTGTTTACCGACGCGCAGCACGGCTGGGCCGTCGGCGGGCTGAGCCAGGTAGCCTCGACGAGCGATGGCGGGGCGCACTGGACTCGGCCGGTGTTATCGTGTGGGGCGCATCCCTGTTACTATGCTGTTCTCGCGGCGGCGTTCCCGGATAATCAGAACGGTTGGATTGTGGGAGAGGGCATCTTTCGCACAACAGACAACGGCGCGAATTGGGTGTGGCAGGATACGGGGATCGGCGGCGAGATACAGGACATCCAGTTTGTGGATCGGAACGTTGGATGGCTGGCGACGGACCGGGGCGAGTTGTGGTACACGGGCAACGGCGGCACGCGGTGGCACCAGCTCGATAGCGGCACCGGGTTCGCGTTGAGAGGGCTGCACTTTGTCAATGCTCAACGGGGATGGATTGTGGGCGATGGCGGGACGATTTTGCGTTACGCTGCCGACCACTTGCCCATTGTGAGCGAAGTGTTCTTGCCGGTGGCACTCAAGTGATGATCCGATTGACACCCGGCTCGAATCATTTTACAATGGCTTTATCCATATCATTGACCATAGGAGCAAGAGATGCGCATCAAACCCTGGATCGTCGTCCTTCCGATTGTTTTGTTGGCGGCTTGCGCACAAGCCACACCTAAAGAGATCACTACGCCATCGGGGTTAAAGTATACCGACCTGGTCGTCGGCACGGGCGCTCAGCCCAAGGCGGGCCAGACGGTCATGGTGCATTACACCGGCTGGCTGACCAACGGCCAAAAGTTCGATAGCTCGAAGGATCGCAACCAGCCGTTCTCGTTTACGCTGGGCAAGCAGCAGGTGATCGCGGGGTGGGATGAAGGTCTCTCGACGATGAAGGTAGGCGGCAAGCGCCGCTTGACGATTCCGCCTGACCTGGGCTATGGCGCTCGCGGCGCTGGCAACGTGATTCCCCCGAATGCCACACTCATCTTTGAAGTGGAACTCATCAACGTCAAATAGAGCTTGTTACCCTTGCAAGGGTTGACCTGTACCGTCGGATGCATTCAGGGTGTGATGGTCAGTGTTCCGAGGACGAACTGATCGTCGGTCGCACCGTCAAGCGAATGCATCGTCAGCCGCTTGCCCGTTGCCAGGTCATAGATGCCGGTCGTCAACACGTATTGACCGGGCGCGGCGTCGGTTGGAATGGCGATGCGGCGATTTTCCTCGATGACTTCTCCAGGTGACCACCAGGCCGTCGGATATGAATTGTCACAGGGTTGCGCGTCCTCCTGCGCGATGGGTGGCGCGCCGGGCAAAAGCGCAAGGTGGACAAAGAGCGTATAGTTCACGTCTACCGGGGCGCGGCTTTGCCATGTGAGGGTGATCGGCAGCGTCTCCCCGGCACGGACTGTCGCGCCAGGTGGCAGTTGAAAGTCTGCCAGCGCAATTCGACTGTCAAAGATGGTCCGTGCCGCTGGCGATACGTGCGCCGACGTTTTGGCCTTGACACGAAAGGCGGCGGCATAGCGCCGGCCCTGGTCAAAGAATCTGTTGACGATTTGGCCGGATGGGAAAATGCGCTCGAGCGCGGGGAGCGAGTTCTTGTCCTCGGCGACAACGGCGACATGCGTGAAATCATGCTCGGGCTCGACCGGATACACCGTGCAGCGACGGCCATTGAACGTCTTGAGGCGTGACACGTCGTCGCGGAACGTGAATCGAAAGATCGGCTGATCGCGATCCACGGGCGAAAACGAGATCAGTTCTTCGCGCGGCAGTGCGGCCAGGTACTCGGCGGACTGCCTCAGCCCGACGTCGAACGCGGTGAACAGACCAGGGTCGCGCGCCCACGTGACAAAGTAATCGCGTGTCATCGTCAACGTTGAGTAACACAGTGCCCCAACTACAATAGCCGCCAATACGATTTCGGTTTTGAGATTTGAGATTTGAAATTTGAGATTTGAGAGCTGAGCTATTCCTAGTGCAATCAGCAGCGCCAGCGCCGGAGTCGCGCCGAGCATCCGGCCAAAGTGCGGCGCGGCATCGGACAAGACGCTGGGCAGCAGCATCACCCCGGCCCACAGGAGTGGAAAAGCCATCGCGCGCCGCCGCTCGGTGTGCAATGCGTAAATCACCCCCAGGGCCAGCAAGAGCAACTGGGGCACATCCAGCCCGGGCCGTCCCGGCAGGTTGAGGCGCAGGTTCGTGTCGCCCTGCCAGAGCAAACCCCCGATCACCTTGACTGCGCTCTGGGCAATCGGCCCAACCCCGCCGCTGAATGTCGCGACGGATGCCTGCCCGGCACGGTAAAAGAACAGGTCAGGGTTTTGCGCGAAAAACAGGCCGAGCGGCGCAGAGACAAGTGCAGCGGACAAAACCAGCAGGCCAAAACGCGCCAGTTCGTAGCGAAGCAGCGCGCGGTCGCTTATCCACCGCCAAAGGGCAAACACCAGGACGACGAACGGCAGAAAGCGCGCTGAAGGGTGCGAGTATAGGCTCAGGCCGAGGATGGTGCCAGCCAGCCCGTAATCGAGCCAGCCGCCCCGGTTGAACGCGCGCCACAGTAGCCAGAACGTCAGCGTCGCCAGCGTGGGGACGACAGATGGTTCCATCCCCAAACGTGTGTAGTGGACGTGCCAGTAGAGCGTTGCTAACACAAACGCCGACAGCAATGCAATGACGTCGGACTGAGGCGGGGCAGTGGGATGCAACGCTTGGAGCATCTCGCGGGTGGCGAGGAACAACAGAGGAATCGCAAGCGTGCCGAGCAGCGCCGAAATCACTCGACCGCCGGTAGCTTGCGGCCCGGTCATCGCGAACAGCCCGGCGATGAGATAAATGTGCAACGGCTCTTCCACGTCGCGCCGCTCGTCTACAAAATAGACCGGGTGAATTTTGCCCTGCACAACGCGCAATGCCTGCAAGTCGTTCCACGCTTCGTCGTAGGAAAGACCCGGCGGCAGACGATCGATCTGGTACAGGCGCAGGCCACCCGCCAACACCGTGATGAACATCAGTGCCAATGCGATCCAGCGGCTACGCTGACGTGCCAAGCGGTTCATACAGGCCGGCCATCCTTGGTTTTGAACGCAACGCCGTCATCAGGGTGTGCCTATGGATAATGTGTCGGGAAGCTCGATCATGTTATCGGTGTTCTTCAACCCGGTCACGACGTCGAGCCTTTGCAGCTCGTAAGAGTGATATAGCCCGGCGTTCAACCGGTATGATCCGGCTGCCAGAGTGTTGGGCAACGACAGCGTGTATCGGTCAACGATGATTTCGTCAGGTGACCACTGATCTGTCCGAAAAGTGCCGCCACAGGGCGGACTGTCGTGTTGGGCTTCTAGTTCTCCCAGGCCGGACACCAGATGGATGAAAACCGTATATGGCTCCGGGATGGGTTTCAACGCCTGCCAGTAAAAAACCAGATCCAGAAAGGATTGCCCGTCTTGAGCACGCAGGCTTGCATCGTACCCTTCTAGCTGGATCTGATGACCAAAGACGGCGCGAGTGATGTGCTGTGGTTGCAGCACAATCGGCGCGGACGCAGTCACTCGATAGGTGGAAAATGGCTTGGTTTTGGTGATTGACCCGCCTGGAAGTTTGTCTCTTAGCAAGGGCAGGGTGTTTCCATCAGCGAGGATGACGATGTAGGTCAACGGTTGATAGGGCGTGTTCTTTAACACAGTGCAGTACCGGCCATCGTAGACTTTGACGCGAGGGTCGTCACCCCGCATGGCAAAGGTCAATGCAGGCGGCACCTCCGAGAAGGGAGAAATGTAAATGGATTCTTCCGGAGGCATAGTCCGGACCACGGCGCCGATAGCTGCAAGATTCTCCTCAAACGCCAGGGACAGATCCGTGCTGTGTGGCCATCGCCTGAAATAGTCTGTGAAAGTCAAGGATGTGCTCCACCCCAATCCTATGCACACCAGGATCAACAGTCCGACACTCAGAGCCGTTTTGATTGAAACCGGACGTGACAGGCGAGTGATGCAGGCCAGACTCGTTTCCAGACCGAACCCCATGACCAGGGTCATGGCCGGTACAGCACCCAAGCCGTGAAGAAAGCTGTTCGGTTGGTCCCCCATCACATTTGTAAAGAGCATGATACCCAGCCAGACCAGAACGAGCAGGCCCCGTCGGCGCGGGCGCCGGACAACACAGGCAGCCAGCCCAATCACAAAGATCGCGGTCTGAAATAGGTCCAGTGCCGGTCGGCCTTTGATGTTCACGCTTTCGTCTATATCGCCTCGGAAGCTGAACATCGCCAGCGTCCCGATGGCTTTCTCAAAGGGGTGAGCGGGATCCCAGAGCGCTTCGGCCCGGCCTGTAAAAGTCCAGGGGTGTTGGATAAAGTAAAGTCCCAGGGGAGCGAACACGATGAGCGCGGCTATAGCCACAACCGCCAGCCCCCGAATGTACCGGGCGCGGTTCGGCTTGTCACCCTGCCACCACAGACAAAACCCGGCTATCACGACAAAAGGCAAGAGGCGGACGATAGAATAAGTGTACAGACTGATCCCCACCAACAGGCCAGCTCCGACGAAAGAGGGAACGCTTTTTGTCCGAAGAGATCGAGCCACCGCACCCATGGCGAGCGTCTCGAATAAAGGGAAGCTGATGACACGCAGGCCGCCTCGGCTGTAGGAGATATGCCAGTATAGCCCGGCCAGTGCCAGCGCGGACAATAGACCGGCCGCTTTGTCGGGCGACCCAGCATGCCAAAAGATTTCGCTGCCGGCCCAAAAAACGGCAAGGACGGTGGCAATGCCCAACACAGCCGAAAGCCCCCGGACCGTCACGGCGCTGGCGCCGAACAACTTGAACATGATGGCTTCCAGGTAGATGTAGAGCGGCTCATGACCGTTGTTGCCAGGAAAAAAGATGGCGTGTTGACCCTGCAATACGTGCAGGGCATCTACGGCGTAATAGGCTTCATCATAATTCAAGCTGGGCGGGGGGAGCGCGTTGATTCGGTACAAACGGAAGGTCGCAGCCACGATGAGAATGAGTATGAGCGTGATGCCCACCCATGGCGATGGGATGGATGATGGGCGATGAGTCGAGTTCATAGGTGCTACCTGTCAGTTGCTCCGCCCTGCGAGGTCCACGTGGCCAACCAGAACGCTATCGGGTTCATCACTGGCTGCGGGCGCTTGGACGCGAAGGCGCATCCCGTTCTCTGGAGTGTACAGTCCAACATAGACCGCATACGTTCCCGGCGGTGCATTGCGCGGCACAAGCAGCGCCCGCCGGTCGAGGATTGGCTGACCGGGCCGCCAGGCGTCGGTCGGGTCCAAGCCTCCGGCGGGCTCATGGTCGCTCTGGGCAATCGGCTCGCCGTCAGGCTGGCGAAGATGGACGAATACTTTAAAGGCGTGCTCGAGCGGCGCGACGGTCTGCCAGCGCAGATTCAGGCTTAGGGTATTTCCCCTGAGCGAAGGCGGCGCATAGTCTAGTGTGATGCCCTGCTCGAACGCGGCGCGACCCGGCCACAGCGCGGGCGGCGGATCAGTTTGCACGAAAAGCGCCAGTTGCATTTTGCCGTAAAACTCGTCAAAGGCGAGTGCAGTGTTGCGATTCAGCCAGGCGTTCAGCGGATTATAGGTGTCGTGAATGTCCGCGTCATAGTTAAACACCCACAGCCGCTTGTGCCGGCGAAAGATTTGTTCCATCAAGCCGGACACGGTTCGCGCGTTGTACGAGCTGCGGTAGGACGTAAGGTGCGCATCGGGAACATAGCTGATGAGATAGCCATCTTGCCAGATGTAGGCGGTCAGCACGGCATCGCCCGGCTGAGCTGCCGCGCGGACTTGCTCCATCAATGGGCGAGCGTCTTCAGTTTCGTCAATCGGCTTGTTGTAGATGCGCCCCAAGCCAGGCATGGACAGGCCAATCATCACCGCGGCGAGGATGAGAGATGTTGGGGAAACTCGTCGTCGAACAACCTCGATCCCTCGACTCGCCAAGAGATAGCACACCGGTCCCAAAAACAGTAGAAAGCGCGGAGAGAAAAAAGAATAGTTGGCCTGAAGCGGGTAGGCCGCTGCCAGTGGCACAGCGAACCAGGTGATCAGGAACGGCTGCACCCCCCCGACCACTGCACCCGCGATGACGAGGAGAGTCAGCATACCGCCGCCCAGCCAGGCGGTGGCGCCTTCCCCGCCCAAGCCTGCACTGAACTCGGCCGCGACCTGGTACAGGTAGCCCCACACAGAAAGTGAGTGGCCTTGTGATACTCCCTTGACTTGTCCCACCGTGGTGCGAAAGACGGTCAGTACCCACGGCGTCAGCACCAGCGCCATCATCGTGGCCGCAAACGTCCACTGCATCAGATGCACCCGCGCTTGACGCCAGCCATTCTTGCGCAGCAGCGCCAAACCTGCGCTGCCTGTCACCCATAGCCCTTGCCACAAGACGATCAGTCCCAGATAGTAATGCGTCCCTATCGCGGCCAGCGAGCTCAGCACGTAAACGATCCACCAGCGCCGGCGACCCTCACGCGGCGCGGAGAGGTTCAGGTAACCGAGCTTGCGTCCTAAAGTGTAGGTAGAGATAAGCGCGCACAGGGCTGCCAAGGCATAGCCCTTGGCCTCGCGCGCATAGTAGATTTGTATCGGGGCAAGCGCCATGAAGAGCGCAGCCAGAGTGGCGGAGCTTTTATGGGTGAGCCAGCGCCCGACGGTCCAGGTGAGCGCAACCGTCAATACGCTCACCATCACCAACAACAAGCGCGTGGCAAAGGGCGAGGCGCCCATGGACACATGCCACGCGCTGAGCGCCAACCGGTAGACGGGCGGGTTGGCGTCGCTGGTGGTCAGCGTCTCGCTGACCAGGCCGGAAAGATTTTGGTGCGCAAAGAAAATACTGAGACCCTCATCCCACCACAGCGGTTGGCGGTCCAACTGTGCCACACGCAGCGCAAAGGCAACCCACAGGACGATCACCAGGGCTGCCGTCCAGCGCGGGTCATTTTGCCTGGCACCCGGGATGACGCGCTGCGTCATCAGTGCACTCCGTAAAACTCACGGATGGCCTCGGCCACTTGCCGGACTTGCGCCTCGCTCAATTCGGGAAACATGGGCAGCGAAAGGACTTGTTGCGCCGCGCGTTCAGTCTCTGGCAGCGAGCCTGCATCGCCCAGCCGTCCGCGATAGGCCGGTTGCAGGTGGATCGGCACGGGGTAATGGATGAGTGTGCCGATGCCGCGCTCCTTGAGAAAGGCCTGCACCTCGTCACGCCGTGCGCTTCGCACAACGTACAGGTGATAGACGTGCTCGCCGTAGGACAGGGCGGTCGGCGCTGTCACCGATGAAGCGGTGAGTAGTTCGTCGTACAGCGTGGCCAGATGGCGTCGCCTGGCATTGTCCGCATCGAGCGTTTGCAGCTTGACGCGCAGGATCGCAGCCTGCAATTCGTCCAGCCGCGTGTTCCAGCCGGCCCGGTCGCTCACGTATCGTTCGCGCCAGCCGTACTCGCGCAACAGCCTGGCGTTTTGGGCCAGTTGCGCATCATCGGTGGCGACGAATCCGCCGTCGCCGATGGCGCCAAGGTTCTTGGTAGGATAAAAGCTAAAGCAAGCCATGTCGCCCCACGCTCCGGTGCGGCGGCCTCGATATGTCGCGCCGTGCGCTTGGGCGCAGTCTTCGATCACGCGCAAGTTGTGCCGGCGCGCGATGGACAGAATCGGCTCGAGGTCGGCGGATTGGCCGTAGAGATGAACCGGGATGATGGCGCGGGTAGCGGGCGTGATGGCGGCTTCGAGTTGGTTCGGATCTATTGTGAACGAGCGCGGGTCAATGTCTGCCAGTACGGGCCTGGCGCCGCACAGCTCGATGGCTGCGACGGTGGCGACGGCGGTGTGCGACACGGTGACGACCTCGTCGCCCGGCCCAACGCCGCACGCGCGCAGCGCCAGGTGCAGCGCCTCCGTGCCGCTGCCCACCCCGCTGCCAAAGCGCACGCCGACGTAAGCGGCAAACTCGCGCTCGAACGCGGCGGTTTCTTCGCCCAGGATGTAGCGTCCCTTGTCGAGCACGCGCGCGATAGCCTGGTCAATCTCGGCTCGATGGCTCCAGTATTGGGCGCGAGGGTTGGCTTGGGGGATCATACAGCCTTCCTTGGCTTGACCCTTTGGCCCCTCTCCACCGCCAGGGAAGAGAGGGGCCAAAGGGAATGCCTGGCGCTTATGGGGTCATATTGTAGATGTTGATGTTATCCCAGTCGGATTCCCAGGCAGTATTATTGGAATCGCTATTATTGCCCAACGCTTCGGTGTACACGCCGAAATAGCGACCTTTTGGCCAGGTGCCATCCGTCAGGTTGAACACCTGCACGCCGTTGATGTAGCCGACGATGCCCGAACCGTTCCGGTCGAGTTGGATGGTGTTCCAGTCGCTGCGGTTGATGGTGATCGAAGAAGGCAGGCTGCCCCAGAACAGCGAGCTCCACGGGCCATAGTTGTATTTCTCCAATTTGACTTGGTAGCCGGAGCCGGAGACTTGGAGGCTGAACCTGTAAAAGCCGCCATCCAGATTATTGTAGTTCGTCACATCGCAATTGCCGGGGTCGAAAGTGTTGCCGTCCACGCCAAAGATCAGCCCGAACTGCGCATTGTTATAAGCGGATAGGTCCAGGCCGCTGTTGAAGCGGAGCAGGCCAAACCGGGCCGTGATGCGATAGTTGTCGGGTGTGGTGTGGCGCGGCGATTGCATGACGATATTGTTGCTGCCTTTGGCCTTGACTGCCATATAGACGTTACTGCCCGAGGGCTGGAAGGTGATACTGCCAAAGTCCGTCTGGTCGAGGCCACACCAACCCAGATTGTTCGGGTCCTGGAAATCATAGCTCTTGGTCAACAGGTAGGACGGCGTAGGTGAGGCGGGCGGTGCGGTGGGTGTGGGATCGCGCCGGATGGAGGGCAGGTAGGACTTTAGCCACGGGGCGCCACCGATGGTCAGGTTGTCTACAAACGCTCCCAGGCCGTTGGGAGTGTCGCCATTGCTCTGCAAGAGGAAGGCCAAATACACGGGCCTGTTCGTATCACCCGGGCAGGACGGCAAGTCAAAGGTGGCCGTGATCCACTTGCCAATATGCCCACTCAAAGACTGGCCGCAAAAGTTTGTGCCATCGCTCGAGGCTGCCCAGCCAAATTTCGCGCCTGGGTCTGTATCCAGGTAGAAGCTGAACGTCGCCTGGAATTGCCGGTACGTCTGCCCGTCTAGAGGGCCATAGATGGCCCACGTGTCCATCCACGGCAGATATGTCGAATTGGTGTATACCGTATAGTTGACGGTTCTGCCCGTGAGCAAGGACGCGGACCAGAGTGTGTGGGTGAAAGACTGGCCCGGATAATCCGATTGCGCCACATATTCCCACATATTCTGATCCGGCGTGTTGGTGATCGTCGTATTGACGGCAAGTCGCCAGCCAGTTTTGCCGTCAATGGCTCTGTCGAAGGTCTCGGTATAGAACGGCGAGTAAGAAATCGCCAAAGCGTCGGCCGCGCTGATGGACTCTTGGGGCACCTCGATGAACTTGAACGGCCCTCGCAGAGGAGGGGGCGGCGCGGCCACGGCGGATTCTTGCATTAGGGCCACCACCGGCAGTGCGATGATGAGCGCCGTGACCCCGATGACGACCAACATACGTACTGAAAGCGTACTCTTGATGTTCATGGGAAACTCCTTTCGTTTGATTTCGGATTCTCGAATTCGGATTACGGTGCTCGCTGGGAAAACGAAAATCCGGAATTACCAGTAGTATTCCCGGTGCTGGCGGTAATAGTCCAGCGTCCGGGCCAGTCCTTCACGCAGGCCGACCTTCGGCATCCAGCCCAGCTTGCCCCGAATGCGGCGATAGTCTGCGTAATAGTCGCCGATGTCAATCGGCTTGCGATCTGGCGGATACGGGATGATGCGAACGCTGCCCTGGCCGTTGACCTCGACGCACAGCGCGGCCAGGTCGCGCAGGTTGATCGTCTCGTCGCTGCCCAGATTAAAGATATTGCCGTTGGCGTCGTCGGCCATTGCGGCCAGCAGCATGGCCTCCACCACGTCGTCCACGTAATTAAAGTCGCGGATCTGTGTCCCGTCGCCCCAGACTTCGATCGGCTCGCCTTCGATCAACCGCCGGACCCAAATGCCCAGAAAAGTTTGTCGCGCATCCTTGACCCTCATGCGAGGGCCATAGGTATTGGTCAATCGCAGCGACACGGCGCGGAGGCCATAGACGTTGTTGTAAAGGATGTGATACCACTCGCCGGCCATTTTGTTGATGCCGTTCACGTCGGTCGGGTGGAGCAGGTGCCGCTCGTCCACTGGCACGTAATCGGGTTTGCCGTAAATCTGGCGCGTGCTGGCATAGATGATCTTGATGTGCGGATTCTTTTTGCGGCACGCTTCGAGGATCGAAAGCTGCGCGCGGCAGTTGATTTCCAGGTCAGTGTACGGGTCGCGCATCGAATCCAGGTGGCTGGTCTGCCCGGCCAGATTGAATAAAAAGTCGCGGCCCTGCACCAGATAGTCCATGCTGAACTCGTCGCGCACGTCGGCAATGTTGACCTTGAGCTTGCCTTCGTACCCGGCAATGTTGAAAAGGTTGCCACCATATTCGGGGATGAGACTGTCTACGAGCAACACGTCCGCGCCGAGGTCGGCCAGTCGGATGCCCAGCGTGCTGCCGATAAAGCCCAACCCTCCGGTGATGAGCACGCGCGCGCCAGAAAAGTTGATTGCCAAGTCAACCTCCGCGACAGCATTCTACCACAGGCAACGCTAACCGTCTAACCACACGTGTGCCTTATGTTCACTCTGTTGCAGCGAATACAAGGCCAGATCAGACCGAATTCCAACCGCGTCCAGGCGATTTGCTTATGGGGGTGTGATGGTGATCACTGTGTCGAGGATCACGCTGTTGCCGAGTCGCTGATTGCTCTCGGCATCGTACAGGCCGGTCTCGAGACGATACTCGCCGGGCGCGAGATGGCCTGGCAGCACAAGTGTGTGCGGATCGGCAACGTACTCGCCCGCGAGCCAGCCGGTCGTCGGTCGAGTCCAGTCCGCTGGCACGGCATCACTTCCGGCGACGAGGCGGCCCGAAGCATCCAGCAAGTGAACGAACGATTTATAGTCGCTCGTCATCTCGCGCAATGCTTGCCACTGAAGGGTGACGGTGAGCGCGGCTCCGGGCGCCAGCCTCGTTGTGCTCAAATCGTAGCCTGTCAAACGAACTTGTCCGCCCAAGTCGAACTGCATAGGATATTCGACATGCGGCGGATTCATCGCTCGCTCCGGCACGCGGACCTGCACGTGGCCCAGCTCAACCGCATCGCCGGCCGCCGCTCC
>CAYGWJ010000071.1:0-3193 GCA_964353405.1 uncultured Anaerolineae bacterium | reverse complement strand
CTACTTGAGCAATGCGTCCGACGACACCCCGCTGGTCGAGTTGGTGCGAATCAGTGGCATGCGCTGGCCGATGGAGAGCATCTTTGAAGAGAGCAAGGGCGAAGTCGGCTTTGACCATTATGAAACCCGGAGTTGGTTGGGCTGGCATCATCATATGTGCTTGTCGTTTCTCGCCCATCATTTCTTGGTACGTTTGCGGGTCAAGCTCAAGGACAGAGCTCCCGCATTGACCCTCTATCAAGTGCGCTTGTTACTCTTGAGTGTGTTGCCCAAACCAGATTTCGATGCGGCTGCCGCGTTAGAACTGGTGCGATACTATCAGAAGCGCAACCATCAAGCCTATGTCTCACACCGCAAGACCAAGCTGAGACAGCTGGAGGCTAATGTTGCGCTGTAATAATAGTCACCTGGGAGCAATACTTACCTGTGCGTGCGCGCAGCCGCAAGTGCTGGTGTTGACACGGCTCGCCGTGAGCGACAGCGTGGCAGGAGATTGGAATTCCCCTGACTGGGCCTTGCGCCAAGTTTGCCGTCGCGGCTGAAATGCGAGTTAGGCGCCTGCACAGCCCACTCTGATGGAAGCATCGGTGACGAACCCTATGACGGCCTACCCCGGCACCGCACAGCACCAAGCCTTGCTTCAAGCAATTGTTGCTCGATACAAGGACGATTCGCGTGTGTTAGCGGTCATTGTGTTTGGTTCTCTCGGTCGTGGCACCTGGGATGCTTATTCAGATATTGACCTTGATGTGGTCATTGCCGACGAAACCACACTTGACGTCCTCTGCGAACTGGAGCGGTTGTGTGAAGCCTTGGCCGCGTTGAATGAAAGAGTTGCCTTGATACTCCCGGACGGCAACGACGCGGGCGATGTCGTGTTGGAATCGCTGCTGCAACTCTCCATCCGCTATCACCCACTGGCTCAAACCAGCCCGAATATCGTCGAGAGCATGCAAGTGCTTGTGGGCAGTCTGGATCACGCCGTTATCGCGGCTGCCGGTAATGCCAACCGGCACAGCGGCCTCACACCGTTGAGTCAACTGCTGGACAAGTGGGTGCGCTACGCGGTGGTCGCTAACGTGTGCTTACAGCGGAAACAGATCTGGTCCACCGTTGAGGTCTTGCATCGAATGCGCAGTATTCTAATGGAGATATTTGCCCGTACGCATGGAGGCCAGCGCGCCTATCAAGTCTTATAATCTGATGCAGATGAACGGTTACAGGCCCGGCTGGGTGTAACCCTACCACAGTACGACCTTATCTCCCTGCGAGAATCGCTAGAGACGGCACTCGATATTATGGAGCATGATTTGCCGTATCTGGCAAACGGGCAGCTTGTTCTTACCGATGCACAGCAGGCGGTCTTTTATCGAGTTCGGCAGGCAATGGACTCTATCACAGCCGTGGCCCGATGGCGCTGATGGCAAATTCCTTGTGACCCCACGCCTCGGCGGCGGTCAGCTTGCCGTTGGCTGCTGCCAGGATTTCATCCCAGATGCGCCCGCCTGCGCTCGCGAGCGATTCCCCGGCGCTGATGACGGCGCCCGCGTCCACATCCATGTCATCCTTCAATCGCCGGTACATGGCACTGTTCGTCGCTACCTTGATGACGGGCGCGATGGGACAGCCGGTGGGTGAGCCGCGTCCTGTGGTAAACACGACGACTTGCGCTCCCCCGGCCACCATCGCCGTCACCGATTCGACATCGTTGCCGGGCGTGTCCATAATGACCAGCCCATGCTGCGTGGGCCGATGAGCATACGGCAGAACCTCGCGCACGGGCGTGCTGCCGCCCTTGAAAATCGTCCCCAGCGATTTTTCTTCGATGGTGGTAAGACCGCCGGCCATATTCCCCGGCGTGGGCTGAGCGCCGCGCATGTCCACGCCCATGCGGTTCGCTTCCCGCTCACGGCGAAGCGTTGCCTCTACAATCTGGCAGGCGACAGATTCGTCAGCGGCGCGAGCGGCCAGCAAATGCTCCGCGCCGATGAACTCGGGCACTTCGGAAAGAATCACGGTGCCGCCCGCGGCCACGAGCAAGTCACTCGCCACGCCCACCGCTGGATTGGCCGTCACGCCCGACCACGCATCCGACCCGCCGCATTCGACCGCCACGGTCAACTCGGACAGCGGTACGGGTTCTCGCACGGCCTTGGACACCTCTTGCATCAACTCGCGCGCGATGCCCAGTCCACGCGCAGCCGTGGCCCGGCTCCCGCCCTCGTCCTGAATTACCAGATGTTGAACGGTCACACCCCTGGACGCTAATTGATCGCTCATCTCGAGCGTGGGCATAGTTTCGCAGCCCAGGCCGACCCATAATACCGCACCCACATTGGGATGCGCGGCAAACTCTTCCATCACCCGGCGTGTTTGATAGAAGTCCTCGCCGATTTGCGAACAGCCATACACGTGCGAGATGGCGACGACCTCCGGCAGCCTGTTCCCGATAAAATCTACCACTGCATTTGCGCAGCCGACGGTCGCCAGAACGAGCACGTGATTGCGCACGCCGGCTCGACCGTCTTTCCGGCGATAGCCCAGGAATGTCTTGACCGATGGTTCGTGGAGAGCTGCCGGACTGTGCTCAACCGATGCGTGGACGGCGAGTGTTGGCCCTTGAACTGTGGCGGGCGCAGACAGTGCGAGGTCGCCGCGCCCGCGCAAGCTTTCCAGGTTGTGCGTGTGGACATGGTCACCGGCAGCAATGTCGGCGGTGGCGCGACCGATGGGTTGGCCGTACTTGCGCACTCGCTCACCGCGCGCGATGGAGCGCAAGGCAAACTTGTGCCCCGAAGGAACGGGTCCCTTCAATGTAACCGAACGACCCTCTATCTGGATCGAGTGACCGGCGACGAGGTCTTGAATCGCCAGCGCCACATCATCATCAGGATGCATCAGCAGAGCTTCCATCAGGTCAATCCTTGCGAGACAATTTGTGTCGCTATTATCGCTCACCTTGCGGAATCGGGAGACTCAGAGTACCGGCAAAGTTGACATTGGAGCGTCGCCAGTGACAAAATCTCCGGCAAAATAGTCGGTTTGCAGGGTGTTTTTGCAATGGCGCAAAACTCACTATGGGCCACTGGCAGCCGGGAGCGCCTTCCAGCGCTTCACGAGTTGCTTGAGTTGCGCGTCAGACTGTTGGGCCGAACGCGTGTGGAGCCTGAACCGTCTGCGATGGTTGAGCACG
>CAYGWJ010000070.1:0-4674 GCA_964353405.1 uncultured Anaerolineae bacterium | reverse complement strand
GGTCGCTTCTCAGAATCCGCTCCCTGCCGCCCCTCCGCTACGGGGGCTATGCATGGCTCCCATCCCTGCCCGGGCGGCGTCTACGGAGGGACATCGGGCATCGTCTTCTGGCAAATATCTTGGGTGAGTCCTGAAGCTCTTTGACTTGGCATTGGCAAATTTGTTATAAGCGGGATGATTTGATCCCGTGAAATCTTTCAACTCTCGCATCTTCGCCCACCCCAAGGAGGTCCCCGTGCGTCTAAGCAAGTCATTCGGATTCTGTGTGTTATCCATTGTCATCGCCGTCCTTCTCGTCGGTTCCTTCGGCTTCGGCCAGGCCAAAAAAGAGGCCAAGCCGGCGGTCAAGGCCGAGGCCTTCGATTACGCGGCCGTCGTCAAACAGCTCAAGGCCCGCAACATCGGGCCGGCCAACATGGGTGGCCGGGTGGTCGATTTCGCCGTCCCCGAGAACGACACGTCCGTGATCTACGCGGCCGTCGGGCCGAGCGGCCTGTGGAAGTCCGAAGACTCGGGCATTAACTGGGCCCCGTCCTTCCACAAAGAGGCGACGGTTGCAGTCGGCGCGGTCGCCGTTTCGCAGAGCCACACCGACATCGTCTGGGTCGGCTCGGGCGAGGCCACGGCCCGTAACTCCGTGGCACCCGGCGACGGCGTCTACAAGTCCGAGGACGCCGGCAAGACCTGGAAGAACATGGGCCTGGCCGAGACGCGGTTCATCAGCCGGATCGTCATCGACCCGGCGAACCCCGACGTCGTCTACGTCGCGGCCCAGGGGCACCTCTGGGGCCCCAACGAGGACCGCGGCGTCTACCGGACGACCGACGGCGGGAAGTCCTGGAAAAAGGTCCTCTACGTCAATCCCGAAACCGGGGCCTGCGATCTGGCCATCGACCCATCGAACTCCAAGATCCTCTACGCCGGGATGTGGGAACACCGGCGCTGGCCGTACTATTTCCGGAGCGGCGGGCCGGGGAGTGCGGTCTACAGGACGGCCGACGGCGGAGACACCTGGACGGCCACGGCCGACGGGCTTCCGGCCGGCCCCTACGGCCGGATCGGGCTGGGAGTCGCCCGGTCGAACCCGGGCGTCGTCTACGCCCTGGTCGAGGCCAAGGACGGCGGCCTGTTCCGCTCCGAGGACAAAGGCCGGACCTGGCGCAGGGCGTGCGACAAGGCGACCTACGACCGGGTCAACTTCCGTCCGTTCTACTACAGCCGCCTGACCGTGGACCCGACGAACGACCTCGTCGTCTACGTTTATTCTGGGTCCTGCTTCGTCAGCCGCGACGCTGGAAAGACATTCACCCAGGTCTTCCAGGGGGCCCACCCCGACCACCACGCCGTCTGGGTCGACCCGAATAATCCGAAGCATGTCATCAGCGGCAACGACGGCGGCATCGACATCTCCTGGGACGGCGGACGGCGCGCGCTCGGCGTCGCCGCGCAGCCCTGGGCCGAGGTCTATAACGTCGGCCTCGACATGCGCGACCCCTACTACCTCGACATCGGCCTCCAGGACAACGGCAACTGGCTGGGGCCCTCGAACACCCGCGAGCGCGCCGGCATTTTCAACTCCCAGTGGATCCCGACCGGCGGCGGCGACGGCTATTACGCCCAGTTCGACCCCGTCGACTGGTGGATCCTCTACCGCAACCTGCAGATGGGCGGGATCGAGCGGCACAACCTCAAGACGGGCGAGTCCGTGGGCATCCGGCCTGAGCCGCCGCTCGGCGAGCCGCCCTACCGCTTCAACTGGAACTCGCCGATCTACCTTTCGTCCCACAACCGCAACGTCCTCTATTTCGGAGGCAATTTTCTTTTCAGATCCCTCGACCGGGGCGTGTCCTGGACCAAGGCCAGCCCGGACCTGACGACCAACGATCCGGCCAAGCTCAAGGACTCCGGCGGCCTGACCATCGACAACACCGGCGCCGAGAACCACTGCACTATCCTGACCATCACCGAATCGCCGCTCAAGGAAGGCGTCCTCTGGGTGGGCACGGACGACAGCCAGGTCCAGGTGACGCGCGACGGCGGTAAGGCCTGGGAGAACGTGACCGCGAACATCAAGGGCTTTGGGCCGGGCGACAACTGGGTCACCCGCATGGAGGCCTCCCACTTCGTCGAGGGCGGCGTCTACCTGACCGTGTCGCGACACCAGGTCGCCGACTACCGGCCGTACATCTTCAAGAGCGAGGACTTCGGCAAGACCTGGACCTCGCTCCGCGGCGACCTGCCCGAATACGGCTACCTCCACACCGTCCGGGAGGACCTTGAGAACCGGAACCTTCTCTTCGTCGGCAGCGAGTTCGGCCTGTTCATCAGCGCCGACGGCGGCAAGAAGTGGATCCCCTACAAGGGGGACTTCCCGACCGTGGCCGTCCGCGACATCCAGATCCATCCGCGCGAGCGCGACCTCGTCATCGGCACCCACGGCCGAGGCGTCTGGATCATCGACGACATCCGGCCGCTCGAGAAGCTCACGGCCGAGGCGGTGAAGTCGGAGGCCATCCTCTTCGACGTCAAATCGGCCGTCCTCTTCTCGCCCAGGTCGACCGTGGACAATTACAGCGACGCCGGCTACGCCGGGACCAATTCCCCGTTCGGCGCGGCGATCAATTACTACCTCAACCCGGCCGCGGCCGGCGCGGCCAACCTCCGGCTGTCCATCCAGGACAAAAACGGCCGGGAAGTGGCGACCCCGTTCGCGGGCCGGGAGCCCGGGCTCAACCGCGTTTACTGGGCCCTGCGCGAGGGCGCCGCGCCCCCGGCGCCGGCGCCGGGCGAGATACGCGGCGGGGGAGGCGGCGGCCGGTCCAGGGGCGGCTTCGGGCCTTACGCCCTGCCCGGCGCGTACAAGGCCGTCCTCGAGGTCAACGGCAAGAAAATGGAAGCCCCGTTCGAAGTCAAGGAGGACCCGAACCAGGGCATTTCCATGGAGGAACGGCAGGCCGGGCAGAAATTCGCGCGCGAGTCCCAGGCCCTGGCCCAGAAAGGACGGGCCCTGCTCCAGGCCCTCGACGCTACAGGCAAGCAGCTCGACGACGTCGCCGGTCGTGTCGCCGGGATGAAGAATTCCGACGCGGCCCTCGCCGCCAAGGTCAAGGCCGTCAAGGACAAGGTCGACGCCATCAAGGCCGTATTTTACGTCAGCCCGCCGGACCAGGGATTCTACCGCAAGCCGCTCATGGTCGCCTTCCGCGGCGGCACGGCGGCCGAGCTCGTCACGGGCGGAAGCCGCGGATTCGGGAGCATGGGCGCGCCGACACAGACGGCCATCGACCAGTTCAACGACTTCCAGGCCTTCGCCGAACCGCTCTTCCAGAAGATGAAGGACATCACCGAGAAGGACATCCCCGAGCTCAACAAGCTCCTGGCCGAAAAAGGAGTGCCGTACATCAAATAGGTCGTTCTCCCGATTTCGGGATGATAACGCAGATGCATGCCCTCTATTTGAGGCCGCCGTCCGGTTTGGCAGCGATGGGAGCCATGCATTTCCCCCGGCCCCGGGAACCAGTCCCGGTGACTTGGGAAGGGGGTCCAGGGGGATATCTCCACCTGGCCGCAGGACGCCGCAGCGTCCGAGGAGGGGAGGCAGGGAGCGAAGCGACCGTTGGAAGGGGGAAGGCGGAGCGGATTCCCCCTCCAAGCAAGTCGGTTCCCCCCGCCGTGAACGGCGGGGCCCCCTTCCGCTACGGGGGTCTTCAGGGCGGCTATCACCGCCCCCAGGATATACCCCGAAATCTAAAACTAGACCTTTTTGATGGAGGATGAAATGAGAAATCAAATCAGAATGAGTCACTCGCCGTTAAAACGTGCCGTCCTTTTAATCTCGCTATTTGGATTCGCCCTCGCCCTTCCGGCCATCGCCGCCAACCTGCCGACGGTCAGGCCCGAGTTGGTGGGCTTGTCGACGGAACGGCTGGCGAGGATCGGCGAGGTCATGCAGATGTACGTCGACCAAGGCAAGCTCGGCGGGGCGGTCACGCTCGTCGCCCGGAACGGCAAGGTGGCTTATCTCCAATCTTTCGGCAAGCTCGACCCGACAACCGGCGCGGTCATGCCGACGGACGCCGTCTTCCGCATCGCCTCGCAGACCAAGGCGGTCACGAGCGTCGCCGTCATGATTCTGTTCGAAGAAGGGAAGCTGCTCCTCGGCGACCCCGTTTCGAAGTACATCCCCGAGTTCAAGGACACGACGGTCGCCGTCCCGGAGGCGGCGAAAAAGGGGCCGGGCTACAAAGTCGTCCCGGCCAAGCGGCCCATCACCGTCCGCGACCTATTGACGCACACGGCCGGCATCTCCTACGGCGACGGGCCGGCCAAGGACCTCTATGAGGCCGCTGGCCTCCAAGGATGGTTCATGGCGGACCGGCCGGAGCCCATCGGCACGTATATCAAAAAACTCGCTGGACTTCCCTTCGACTCCCAGCCGGGCGAGAAATGGGTCTACGGCTACAACACCGACATCCTCGGCTACCTCGTCGAGGTCGTTTCGGGGATGAGCCTATCCGATTTCATCAAGAAGAGGATCACCGAACCGCTGGGGATGGCCGACACCTCCTTCTTCCTGCCCGAGGAGAAGGCCAGCCGGATGACAGCGGTCTACGGCGCCGATAAAGGCGGCCAGGCCGAACTCGTCGGCGATCCTCGGGAAAACGCCTACCTTCG
>CAYGWJ010000069.1:0-4620 GCA_964353405.1 uncultured Anaerolineae bacterium | reverse complement strand
ACGTCAGGCAGCGACTGCGCAGCAGCGGCCAGCACCGGCGGCAGGAAGCCCAACGCCGCCAGCGTCACGCCCGCGATGTTGTACAGCACACCGAACGTGATGTTCTGTTGAATCGTGCGGAACGTCCGGCGGCCCACGCGAATCGCCTCCGGCACCAGGCTCCAATCGTCGCGCATGAGCGCCACGTGCGCCGCTTCGATCGCCACGCCCGTCCCCGCTGCGCCCATCGCAATGCCCACGTCGGCCTGCGCCAATGCGGGCGCATCGTTGATGCCGTCGCCAATCATGGCGACCTTGCAGCCTTGTGCCTGCAGCGCCTTGACGGCCTCGATTTTGTCTTGCGGCAAGAGATTCGCGCGCACTTCTCGGATGCCCAGTTGCGCCGCCACGGCGTTCGCCGTCCGCTGGTTGTCGCCCGTGAGCAAGACGATGCGCTGGATGCCCAGTCGCCCCAGTTCGGCAATGGCCGCTGGCACTTCCGGCCTGATCACATCGGCCATGGCAATGAGACCGAGCGGGGTCGAGTCGCGCGCCAGCCACAATACTGTCTGTCCTTGCGCTTCCAGTTCCTCTGCGAGCTGCGCCGCGTCCACGCTCACGGGCACGCCGCGCTCGTCCAACAGCGACCGTGTGCCAACGCAAGCCATATTGCCATTGACCCTCGCCACCACGCCCTTGCCGGGGATCGCCTCAAAATCGTGTGCGCCGTCCAGCGCCAATCCGCGCGCCTGCGCCTCTGCCATCACCGCGCCCGCCAGTGGATGCTCGCTGTATTGCTCCAATGCAGCAGCTAAGGCAAGCACCTCGTCTCTTGAGACGGGAGATTGGAGACTGGAGATTTGCGTTATCGCTGGCTTGCCGAGTGTGAGCGTCCCGGTCTTGTCCACGACAACGGTATCCGCTCGCGCCAGCGCTTCGAGGTACAAGCCGCCCTTGACGAGGATGCCCTTGCGCGCCGCTGAGCCTGTGCTGGCGACGACTGACAACGGCGTAGCAAGCGCCACCGCGCACGGGCAGGCGACGACGAGCACGGCGATGCCGTGACGAATGTCGCGTGAGATCAGCATCGTCAGCAGGCCGATGCCCAGCACGACCGGCAAAAAATAGCTGCTGTAGCGGTCGGCGAATTTCTGCACCGGCGCTCTGGAGGCTTCGGCCTCTTCCACCAGCCGCGCGATTTTGCCCAGCGTGGTATCGCGCCCGATGCAGGTGACCTCGACCGTGAGCGCGCCGAGCTGGTTGAACGTTCCGGCCAAGACCTTGTCGCCCGCGTTCTTTTCCACCGGCAGGGACTCGCCCGTGATGGGCGCTTGATCCACCGAGCTGTGCCCGGAGAGGACGCACCCGTCTACTGGGATCTGCTCGCCGGGCCGGACGATCACCGTGTCACCCGCCTGCAACTGCTCGAGGCCGACCTCGGCTTCGGCTCCATCGCGCAAGACCCGAGCCGTGCGCGGCGCGATGCGAATGAGTGTGCGCACCGCTTCACGCGAGCGGCTGGTGGTGAAGGATTCGAGGAAATGCGCAACCGTCATAAAGAACACGATCATGGCGGCGGCGGCAAACTCGCCCAATGCCGTGGCGGCTGTGATGCCCACCGCCATCAATACGTCGGCGCTGATCTGGCGCGCGAGCAGACTTTTTGTCGCGGCGATGAAAATCGGCGCGCCGCCCGCCAACACGGCCAGCAGCGCCAGCCAGGGTGGGATACGAGACAGGGCGGCCTCCGCCAGGCCCGTCCGCTCGACCACAAACGCGGCCACGGCCAACAGGCCCACTCCGGCGACAAAGGCCAACCGCGCGGTGTCCGCCAGTGGAGCGGCGCGGTTATTCTGCGCGGCTTCTTGTCCTGCCACCGAGGCGCGATAGCCCACCGACTCGACGGCGCGGATGATTCTTTGCTCGTCCACCTGCGCCGGGTTAAACGTGACGACGCCTCTTTCCGTCATCAGGAACACTTGCGCTTTGGCTACGCCCGGCAGCGCGCCGACGGCGTGCTCGACGTGCAGGGCGCACTCGGCGCAGTCCATCCCCTTGACGCTCAGCTCGATTGTTTTGGGTGCGATGTTCATCACTCTGCCTTTGGGACAAGATGGCATCTTGTCCTACATGCGTTTTGCCTTTTGTCGTTTGGGTTTGGCTTCGCCGGCGTGTTCGGCGGCCTGCCTCACCAGCGAGGCGACGTGGTCGTCGGCCAGCGAATAGAACACGAGCTTGCCTTCTTTGCGGGCGCGGGCAATGTCCAGCTCGCGGAGCACACGCAGGTGATGCGAGACGGCCGGCAGCGATAGCCCCACGATCTGCGCGATGTCGCACACGCACAATTGGTCAGCCTGCGACAGCGCATAGACGATCCTGGCGCGCGTCTCGTCCCCTAGCACCTTGAAGATGCGCGAAAGCCCTTCAAGGCCGGTGAGTTGTTTCTTGATGCGCGTCACCAGCGCCTCGTCGAAGCTAAAGATTTCGCACACCTCGCCGCTCAGCACGGCGCGTTTCCGCGTGGGCATAGCTCTTCCCATTCAATTAAACGTTGGTTGAAGTATAACCCAAAGTGTGCGGGATGTCAATCTTGGCCCTCATCTCCGACCCTTGTCCCGAGCAGGGACGCCGAAGGCGGAGGAAGGATGCGGGTCGGCATCATTTGAGCCGCCAGAGTTTGCGGGGTATAATGCGCGTCTATGGCAGACCTGTTTGACCATGCAGTGAAAGAACGTATCGCCGCCGAAGCGCCGCTGGCCGCGCGGATGCGCCCCCGCACGCTCGACGAGTTTGTGGGGCAGGAAGACATCGTCGGGCCGGGGCGTCTATTGCGTCGCGCCATCGAAGCCGACCGGCTATTCAGTTCCATTATCCTCTGGGGGCCGCCCGGCACTGGCAAGACGACGCTGGCGATGATTATCGCCAACCGCACGCGTTCCGCTTTCGAGACGATCAGCGCGGCGATGGCGGGCGTGGCCGATATCCGCCGCGTCATCGCCGACGCGCAAGAGCGCCGCAGGCTTTACGGCCAGCGGACGATTCTGCTGGTGGACGAGATTCACCGCTTCAACAAGGCGCAGCAGGACGCGCTCCTGCCACACGTGGAAAACGGCACCGTCATCCTCATCGGCGCGACGACCGAGAACCCGTACTTTGAAGTCATTGGCGCGCTCGTCAGCCGCAGCCGCGTGTTCCAACTCAAGCTACTGCCCGATGATGCAGTTCGCGCGCTGTTGCGCCGCGCGTTGACCGATGCGGAGCGCGGCTATGGCACGCGCAACGTCAAGCTCGACGACGATGCCAGGGAGCATCTCGTCCACGTGGCGGGCGGCGATGCGCGCAACGCGCTCAACGCGCTCGAACTGGCCGTCGAGTCCACTCCTGCCAGGCAAGACGGCGTGATTCACGTCACGCTCGACGTGGCGCAGGAATCCATCCAGCGACGCGCGATTCTCTATGACAAGGACGGCGACGCGCACTATGACACGATCAGCGCATTCATAAAGTCCGTGCGCGGCTCGGACCCGGACGCCGCTCTGTATTGGCTGGCCAAGATGCTCTACGCGGGCGAAGACCCGCGCTTTATTTTGCGACGGTTGGTGATCCTGGCGGGCGAGGACATTGGCCTGGCCGACCCGCTGGGCCTGGTCGTCGCAAACTCGGCGATCCAGGCGTTCGAGTTCATCGGCATGCCCGAAGGCACGTATCCCATCGTCGAAGCGACGCTCTACCTTGCGACCGCGCCCAAATCCAACAGCGCGGGTTCATATTACCGCGCGCTCAAGCAGGTGGAAGAAGAAGGCAAGGTCCAGGTCCCACAGCATCTTCAAGACGCAACTCGCGATGGCAAGGCGCTAGGTCACGGCAAGGGCTACCAGTATCCGCACGAGTTCGACGGTCACTTTACGCCGCAGAACTATTTGCCGGATGCGATCAAGGGCATGACGTTCTACAAGCCCGGCGACCAGGGGTACGAAGTGCAGGCCGCCGAGCGATTGGCCCGCTGGCGCGCGGCGCAGCTCAAGGCGCTCGGCGTCGAGCCGAAGGAAGGGCCACAATTGACGCGCGAGCAGGAAGAAGCGATGAAGCGGCACCGGTAGTTGGATAGTGCGATAGTTCGATAGTGCCATTGTGCGATTGGCGGGCTTGACCTGGTTTTGTATTCGGCGGATAATGAAGATGAGCAACAAGAACCTGAAACGTAGGCCAACGACAGATGTGGCCGAAGAAATTCTGGGCGCCGGTTTCGAAATGCGCTTGCAGGAGTTGTACAAGCGATATGTTCAAGGTGACTATTCGTTTGGCCGACTGGCGCAGGACATGGGAATGACGACCTGGGAATTGGCGCACCTGCTGGAGGAACGCGAGTGGGCAACGCATAACCTACCCGCCCGCTAACGCTGGCCTGTAACGTTCGCGTGGTACGCGACGGACATGCAAGTGGTAAGCGGAGGCAGCCACTATGCCCGACGGCAAACTCTGGACGCAACGGGACCGTTTTGGCAACGAGATAGATCTCACCGACGAGCGGTGGGGGCATATCATTGACCCCGACAGCCACGCAGAAATCGAGCCTTTCTTCGATTATGTGCGGGAGACGATTCGCTTGGGCCGCCGTCGCCAAGACCATTACGATCCGGA
>CAYGWJ010000068.1:0-8244 GCA_964353405.1 uncultured Anaerolineae bacterium | reverse complement strand
CGCAGCCACTCTCGCAGCGCCATAAACTCGCCGCGCTCGAACTGGTCATACAGATCGGGGATGGCCTCCAAGGCCTTTTCCCAGATTTGCGCCGCGATAATGTTGCCCAGCGAGTAGGTGGGAAAATAACCGAACAGGCCCTGCGACCAGTGAACATCTTGCAATACGCCGCGCGCGTCGTCGGGCACGTCAATCCCTACGTAATCCTTCATGCGTGCGTTCCACGCTGCGGGCACGTCGCGCAGGGCGAGCTTGCCTTCCATGATCTCTTGCTCGAGCTCAAAGCGCAGAATGATGTGCATGTTGTACGTGGCCTCGTCCGCTTCAACGCGTATGAGCGAAGGATGCACCTTGTTGACGGCGCGGTAGAACGTCTCCACGTCCACGTTCGCGAATTGCTCCGGGAAGGTTGCTTGGAGGCGAGGGTAAAAGCACCTCCAGAACGAACGGCTGCGTCCGACATAGTTTTCCCACATTCGGCTCTGCGACTCGTGCAGTCCCGAAGACGCGCCCCGGCACAACAACGTGCGCTCCAGCGTCGGGCTGACGCCGTTCTCGTACAGGCCGTGCCCGCATTCGTGCATCGAGCCAAAGAGCGCCGCGTTGATAAAATCTTCGTAGTATCGCGTGGTGATGCGGATGTCCGTGGTGCACGTGTTCGACGCAAAAGGATGCACGGTCGGATCGAGCCGCCACGAATCCGGCTTGAAGCCAAAGCGCGAGATGATGGACAGACATAATTCGCGCTGCTTGTCCGCGGAAAAGTGCCCGTGCAGGCAAGCGTCGCTCACCGTGTCGCCGCGCTCGGCGATGGCGGCCATGAACGGGACGAGGTCGCGCTTGAGGTCATCCAGGACCTGCTTGACCTGCGCCGTCTTCATCCCACGCTCAAAGTCGTCGAGCAAGGGATCGTAAATGCTCTCGTACGGCGCAAAGCATTCGACATAGCGGTGCTTGAGTTCGATGGTCTTGGCGAGATGCGGCAAAAAGATCGAATAGTCTGACTTGTTGCGCGCCTCAACCCAGACACTGTGCGCCAGCGCCGCCGTACGAGTCATTTCGGCTTGCAGGTCGTTGGGCACGCGCCGGGCTTTATCGTAATCCTTGCGCGCCACGCGCATCAGGCTGGCTTTATCGGAATCGTAAGGCAGGCTCTCCTCGTAGGGTCGCAGGTCTTGCAGCAGGCGGCCGATTTCATCCGACGTGAATTTCTCGTGCGATATCCGGCCAAGCGTTGAACGCTGTTCGGCGCGCACAACCGCTCCGCCGGGCGTCATCTGTGTCTGTTGATCCCAACTCAAGAGTTGGCCGATCTTGTTCAAGTCGTGGATTTCGGCCAGGCGGGTTTTGAGTTCGACAAATTTCTGTTCCATCTTGTCCTCTCCAAGATTCTACTGGCAATTAGATCGCTCGGTCTGGATTGCCAAATCCAGACCGCCGTGTCGCATTTGGCAACACCACCTCTGCAGCGGATAGGTGTCCAGCCGGGGCAAACTTACGTCGTAACCGTTCAGGTGGTTTGTGCTGGCGATTAGAAATCGCGCCTACAACAGCCAAGTCGGCCTGCGCCGACTGGATGCCAACCCGCGAAGGCGGGTTTCGCTGCTCGCCGGAGGCGGGTGCGGTTTCAACCGCCGCAGCCGGCACCAACTGAACGCTCTCCTTACGTCAACGCTATCGAAGCAGCGAGTGCGAGCTGGGCCAGATGATAAGTGACCATCACTTTGGTGTGACCGCCCGGCAAAAGCTGAACAAACTTGTCCCATGCCAGCATCGAATCGGAAGCAAAGAACAGGCTGCCCCCGGCGATAACCAAGGCGCGGCGCAACGCTGTCCACTCGGGCCGAAACAGCGTGGCCCACGCGGAAAAGAGCATCAGGCTGAGCACACCGCTATAGATCGCCACCGGGCCAAGTAGCGCCTTCTGCCCACTACGGCGCAGGCCGGAGGCGATGCCACGGACAAGCAGCAGGCCGATGGCAGCTATGATCACGAGAGGAATCAAAGCGGGCAGCGGCGGCAACGAAGGGTTCAAGCCAATGATGTAGCAGACGTGCGCTACAAGAAACGAAATCAAGCCCAGCATAAAGAAGCGTGTCCCCGGCAGCATCAGGAACACATCGCCTGCCAGCGAAAAGACAAAGCCGGGCAAAAAGAACTGCGCCAGCCGTGCGTCGTGCGGGCCGCGCATGATGAGGAGTGCCACGATCACAATAGCAATCGTCGTCGCGGGCTTGGAGATGTATTCGGCTCTTCTCCAATGGCGCGCCACGGTGATCCAGTTCCATATTGCCAGCATAAACGCTGCACCAAAGGCCCATCCGCTGTTTTGCAGCAACGCGTCCATGATCACTCCTTTGACCGTAGCCACGCTTCAACATCGGACCGGGTGACGGCTCGCCCTGTGCCACCGGGTGACAGGGTCGAAAGTCCGCCCACGACGTTGCCCCAGCGCAAACACTCTTCCAACGGCAGTCCGTCGAGCCACGCCGCCAGGAAGCCGGCGTTGAAACAATCACCCGCCCCGGTCGTATCCACGGGCGTGACCGGGATGGCGGGCGCATGTATAACGCGCGATAGAGTGCAGGCATACGCGCCTTGCGCGCCATCTTTGACCACCACCAGCGGGCACAGCTCGGCCAGAACGTCCATCGCCCGGACAAGATCGGCCTCACCCGTGATGCGCCGCGCTTCGGTTGCGTTGGGCATGAACACATCCACGCTACGGATGGCCGCCTGCACCGCTGGGCTCGTCAGCCGAACCTCGCAACTTGAATTGCCGTCCATCACAAGCTGCATCTGACCAGTGTGGACTGCCTCCACAATGCACTCGAACGTCGGCCCCTCGTAGAAACCCGCAATGTACACGACGCGCACCGACGTCGTAGATAGAGCTTGGAGCACGGCCGGGTTAGCCGGATCAGGATCACAATACGTGATGAATGCTCGATCCTCTGGATAAGAAGCCGACACCGTGATGCGCCGCAGTGGTTGAGCATGGCACACAAAGAGTGAATCGTCCAACCCATCCGACCGCGCTCGTCCCAACACAAAACGCGAAAAGTCGTCCGTTCCAAAATCGCACGCCCAGCCCACCTCGAGTCCCAGCCGGTGCATCGCCAGCGCGCTGTTGTACGCGCCGCCCGGGATCATCTCAAAGTCTGTGCCGATGATTTCGAGGCCCAATTCAGGAAACCGGGGCAAGCCGCCAAAGACCAGGTCAATAAAATAATCGCCGACGACAACCACATCGTAAGGATGCGTCATGGATACAACATCCTCTAGCTCAACACGGGAAAAGAGTCGCCATGTTGCTGGCAGTAGTCGTTGAGAATGGATTTGGCTTTGGCATGGTCACGCACCAAGGGATGCACCGTCAACGCTGCCACCGCCTGAGCGTATGAGCGTTCCACAGCCGCCGCAATGGTGAGCCTCTCAAAAGCCTTGACCTGCTTGATCAGCCCGAGGCAGTGATCCGGCAGGTCGCCCACAGCCAGCGGTCGAATCGAATCGTGCGACACCACAGCCGGAATCTCGACCACGTCATCGGGGGCCATTGTACTCATCGCGCCGCGATTCGGAACGTTGAGAATCATCGTCCTGGGCCGCGCCCCGGCTAGTCCCTCAATCAGATCGAGCGCGACGCCAGCATAACCTTCGTCGTCTGCCTGCCCAGAAGAACGATGCTGCCCCCTGCCCGTCTCAACGACCATGTACGATCCGCCACGCTCGCCGAGATAAGCCCGGTATGCCCCGAGCATTCCGTCGAGATCGCCCTGTGCCTTCAAGCGCCGCAAGTCGGCAAACAACTGCGTGTTCAGTGCGGCGATCTGCGCACCTCGACTCTGTCCGGCTTGCAGAATGTTCCGCACCGCCTGATCGGCGTGATAGTAGTAGTAGAGGTATTCGTTCGGAAGCAAGCCCAGCGCCGAGATGAATTCGGGATCGAAAGGCAGGCCCGGCAACGGCTGGTTCGAGCGCCGCAGCAGTTCGATGAACTGCGGCAAGACATCACGGTTACCGTGAACGACCGACCGCGCCCAGCCCAAATGATTCAGCCCGATATAGTCCAGGTAGGTCTCGTCGGGTGACAGGCCAAGCGCCGTGGCGGCAATAAGCAAGTTGCGCGGCGAATCGCAAATGCCGACGGCACGCTCCCATTTCCCCACGCGGATAATCGCTTCGGTCAACAGTCCGGCAGGATTGGCAAAATTGATGAGCCAGGCATTTGGGCAAAGCTTTCGCAAGAGTGCGACATAGTCCAGCAGCACCGGGATCGTCCGCATCGCCATCGCGAAACCACCCGGCCCGGTTGTCTCTTGCCCCAGAATGCCGTGCGCCAGGGGCACTCGTTCGTCCACCACGCGTGACTCGATCCCGCCTACGCGGAACGTAGTGATGACATAGTTCGCCGAGCTTAACGCCTCAGAAGCATCGGTCGTCCGCAGGATGCGAAAACCTGCGCCCTGCTCTAGCGGGCCGGTCAGCGCGCCGATCAGGTCGAGCCTTTCGGCATCCATGTCCATCAACGCCAGCTCGTCCAAGTCCAGGCGGCCAGCCGCATGACGTCGCTGAATGGCCTGCACAATCAACGGCGTCCGCACACCCGCCGCGCCAATAATCGCAACCTTTATCAACGCGCCACCACCCTGACAATAGGCTCGACCAGCGCCAGCAACACGCCGCCGGCAATGACCGAGCCGATTTGCCCAGACGTATTCGCGCCCATCGCGTGCATCAAGAGAAAGTTATCAAAGTCTTCTTCGTGTGCCACCTTTTGCACCAGTCGCCCGCTCATGGGAAACGCGCTGATGCCCGCCGCGCCAATCAGCGGGTTGATCTTGCCGCGCGTGAAAAAGCCAAGCAGCTTGGCAAACAGTATGCCACCCACCGTGTCCAGTCCGAACGCCACCAGTCCCAGCGCCAAAATCGCCAGCGTCTTGACGTTGATAAAACTGGCCGCCTGCATCGTGCTGCCGATGGTCAGGCCGAGAAAGAGCGTCGCCACGTTGGCGATTTCGTTCTGGCTGGCTTTAGAGAGCCGGTCCACCACACCCGATTCCTTGAGCAAGTTGCCCAGCATCAACGTGGCGATGAGTGGGGCCGAAGCGGGCACCAGCACCCCGGCGATAATGGTCACGACAATCGGGAACAGGATGATCGCGCGCCGGCTGACGGGCTTGGGTTGGTATTCCATGCGGATGCGCCGCTCGGCTTTCGTCGTCATCAGGCGCATGATGGGCGGCTGGATGATGGGCACGAGCGACATGTACGAGTAGGCGCACACTACAATCGGCGCGAGCAGTTCCGGCGCGATGCGCGTGGCGACATAGATGCTAGTCGGCCCGTCAATGGCGCCGATAACGCCGATGGACGCGGCTTCGTTAAGCGGAAAGCCGAGCAAGGTCGCCAGGAGGAGGGTGCCAAAGATGCCAAACTGTCCCGCCGCGCCCATCAAGACAAAGAGAGGCTGGGCAAGCAACGGGCGAAAATCCATCATCGCGCCCACGCCGACGAAAATCAGCAAGGGAAACAGCTCGGTGCTGATGCCGGCGTCGTACAGAATCTTGAGCAAGCCGCCGGGCTGGTTCATGGGCGAGCCGGGCAAGTTACCCAGGATACAGCCGAACCCTATCGGCAACAGCAACACCGGCTCGTACTCTTTGGCAATCGCCAGGTAAATCAAAACGCCTCCGATGGCCATCATCACCGTAGAGCCGACAACAGTGGGTAGCGCAACAAGAATCGAGGAAAGGTCAATGTTGGTCACAATGCTACTCGTTTCGGAGACTGGGGGTTCGAGATTGGGCATAGGCCCAATCCCCAATAACCAATCTCTAATCTCCAAAAACAATCAATACGTCGCCGTGCTGGACAGATTGCTTTTCACTCACGCGCACTTCCGCCACTCGAGCGGGTCGCGTGGCGCGAATCACGTTATTCATCTTCATCGCTTCCAGCACGCACAGTTCCTGACCACGTTCCACCTGGTCCCCCGGCTTGACGCTCACTTTGTTGATCGTGCCGGGCATAGGCGCGCTGACGACGTGTCCGCTCACCGCGCCCGGCTCGGCGCGAGACGGCACAGCCGCCGGGCGAGCAGCGGTTGGCGATGACACGATCGGCTGCATTTGCGCGCCCGGCGCATCATCGAGAGACTCGAGCGGGATCTCGAACACCTCGCCATCTACCGTCACGCGCACCGGATTGGCATCGGGATTTTCCACAACGACTTGATAGGTCCTGTCTTCCAGTGTCACGCGAAAGCGTTTCAAGCTTACCTCCAGGTAAAATGAGATTGAGAAACGAGCCTCAGGTTTTTTTTGCCTTCTGAAGCCCGTCGAGGATTTGATTGGCACGCTTGCGCACCACGGCATCCGGGCTATGCGCCAGCTTGTCCAGCGCGGCCGTCTGGGCCGGCGTGAAACGAGCCAGCGCGTCCACCGCAGCAACGCGCATTTGCGGGTCTTTATCGCCCATCGCGTTGAAAAGATAGCGCAGGACGGAAGGCTGGCTGGAGATGCCGAGAGCGATGAGCGCAGCCTGCCGCAGAGCAACGGGCCAGGCCAGTTCAGCGTGAATTTCGGTCAGAAAGCCGATGCCTTGACGGGCATCTATTGCTTTGCCCTTGACCGCCTGCCCCATCGCCGCCACGATCGCCGCGCGGGCGCGCACGTCCTGGCTGGAATCAGACAGATAGTCACGCACGATGCTCAGCGCCGCCTCGCCGTGCACGCAAGCGGTCAGGTTGAGCGCCACCGCGTACCGCGTGGAGGGATGCCGGGCATGCTCCACGACATCGCGGCAGGCTGCCAGCGCGGCCATCGAACGGATGCGCGCCAGGATCGCCGCCAGTTGAGCGGCCAAGTCCGGGTTGGATTCGTTCAACAGCCGCTGCTGCACCGGATCAACCGAGGGCGTGCCGATGGCGATGAGCGCCGTGCGCGCCTCGGCCTGGAGGGCTTTGCTCTTGGTGGACATCAACAAGCTCAAGAGCGGCTCGACCGCTCGCGCGCCGCCCGCCTGACCGAGATAACGAACGGCCTTGACGACAATCGGCTCCTGAGGATGCTTGAGCAACACAACAAGCTGGGTAGACTCGGCGTCCGAGAGCAACGGCGGAAGTGGCGCGGCCTTGTCGCCCTTTTGCGACCGAAGCCAGGCCATGCCGCGTTTGGCTTGTTCGTTATCCGGGTCAATGGTCAGCACCCGCTCCAGGCAACGCAGCGCCAGCTTGCGGTCCTCCAGCACAAAGCTGAGCCAGAGGAATGCCTGCGCATTGTCCTGTTCCGCCATCGTGACGGCTTCAAAATACATGCGGGCTTCCACCTTGTTGCCCGCGCGGGCAGCGGCGATGCCGAGTTCAAGCAGATCCATACAAATCTCCGGGTCTCAAACGCGCGATGCGGATTTGCTCGCGCACCATCAACCCTTTGTCGCGTTCCACTGTGTTCAAGAGTTGCTCCGCCCTTGCGGCGACAGCCTCGTCAAGTATGGCATCTTTCCATTCTTTTGCCAAGTGCTCGCGCAGGTCAGCTACCGAATCGGCATGAGTGGAAAACTCAAACGTGCCTTGGCGCTCGACGTCGAACCATCCGCATTCGACCGCCTGTGACAACGCGGCGCTGGCTTGAGCGTACTCGATAAAGTCGTCTGTTTCCCTCATCCAGCCAACCACCGTCACTTGCTGTCCGATGCGAACCTCAATCGGCGGCGGCTCACCCGACGGGTGAATGTCAATCAATCTGCCATCCGGCTGCAAGAGTTGGCGAATTCTATCAAGGGCATGCACCATACCCGCTGGTTCCATTCATCAGAGCGACCACGACAGAAGCGCCAAGTCAAATCGCTCGGACGACTCGAAATCCTGAATTGTGCCCACTCGAAACTCGACGCGCTCACGCAAATGAGGCGGGCAGTTCTTGACTGCAAGGGCAATCTCGTCAGAATCAGGGTCGAGCGCGACGACGCGCGCGGCCTGATCGGCGTACAGCCAGGTCAAGCGACCGTCACCACAGCCGATTTCCAGCACGCGTTTGCCGGCCAAGCTCTCAGCATAGTCAAACAGCGCGGCGGGTTCGTTTCCTTCAGGGTCAAGTCGGATGTGCATGGGTCTGCCAAGCGCGGCTCATCGTACAAGGAAAGCCTCGACCTCAGTGCGGACTTGTTCCAGGTCATAGGCCGGATCGCCGATCAGCGTCGAAGATTCAGTGTGCCCATCTGGTTGGTGAACATGGTGATGAA
>CAYGWJ010000067.1:0-2627 GCA_964353405.1 uncultured Anaerolineae bacterium | reverse complement strand
GCTGGGCGGGCTGCCGGTCACGCACGCCATGCCGCCCTACGGCCTGTTCGAGCGCCCGCCCGCGGTGGGGCGCATCCCGCCTCACCGTACCGACGTGGGCGCTTTCCTGCTGGCCGAGGTGATGGGCGCGCAGCGGTGTGTGCTCATCAAGGACGAGCAGGGGCTGTACACCGCCGATCCCAAAAAAGACCCGGCGGCCAAATTCATCCCCGACATCGAGGTCAACGAATTGCTCGCGCTCGACCTGAACGACCTGGCCATCGAGCGAAGCATGTTGGAGAGCCTCAAGAACGCCCGCAGTCTGCACGAGGTATTCATCGTCAACGGACTAGAGCCAGGCAACATCACCCGCGCGCTGAACGGAGAACACGTCGGCACGCGCATCTACAAATAACGTAGGGGCGACCCCTTGTGGTCGCCCCCGTCTCTTACCGTGAGTTTCGACCCAGAGACCTTTAGGGTTTGAGAAACCCTAAAGGTCTTGCATCAATGACGCCGCCGTCCCCGCCTGCCCGAGCGCTCTCGGATCGCGCGACTGCCACAGACGGGGCACAGCCCCGGCTCGCCCTGCCCACTGCCGTGCTCAACCTCCCAGTTATGACCGCACTCGGTGCAGTGCCAACGGACCGCCGCCACGCGAAACGTGCCCCCCTCGATCTGCAGCGCGTTTCCGTCCACCAAAGCTAGCGCCACTTTGCGCCGCGCCTCAGTCACAATCCGCTGAAAGGTAGAGCGCGAAACGCCCATCTGTTCAGCCGCCTCTGCCTGGTAACGCCCTTCCAGGTCGGCCAGGCGCAACGATTCCAGCTCTTCGTGCAGCAAGACCGTGCTCTCAAGCGATTTGAGCGGCACCCCCACCGGCTTGTAGATCGCCGGCTGAGGCTGGCGCAGCAGACGCCGGCGCTTACGTGGACGCGGCATCGCCGCCCCGGCCTTCACCGCCCCGGCCTTCGCCGCCGCGCCGCCGGCGGCCATGTCGCCGCCCGCCCCCGCCTTCGTCACCCGCGTGCTCGCCCTGGCCGCGCGGCAGCATCACCAATTCCGCCCCAGCGGCCTGGGCGATAGCATCCAGCTCGCCTTTGCGCAGGTGCGTCTTGAAAAATTTCATGTCGGTGCCTTCCACGCCGACCACGGCAAAGCGAGGCTGCCCGTCTCCCTCGCGCACATTACCGCGCTCACGTACGAAAATTTTCGCCATGCGTCCACTCCTTTTCCTGAATCTGTTTTGGGTATATACCCGAAACTATTATACGCGACAATCCGCTGCCTGTCAACAGAGACCTTTAGGGTTTGAGAAACCCTAAAGGTCTTTACTCTTGCGACAACGGCGCAATCGAATATAATGTCTGCAACCGACTGGGTGGAGGCATCTCTTTGATCTACATCGGACTGGACGACACAGACAACAAAACTTCAAGAGGAACCGGGCGGCTGGCGCGTGCGATGGCCGCCACGCTGTCCGAACGTTACCGGGTGTGGGGCATCACGCGGCATCAGTTGCTGGTTGACCCGCGCGTACCCTACACCTCGCACAACAGCAGCGCCACGCTTCACCTGATGGAAGATGGCGACGTGAACCTGGCGGCGCTGGCGGATGAGGCGCAGGCGATCATGCTGGCCGATTTTCAAGACGGCAGCGATCCGGGCCTGTGCATCGCGCGAACGATTGTGCCCGAGATGGTCCAGTTCGGCCAGCGAGCCAAGGCTGAGGTAGTTGATCAGGCGCAAGCCCGCGACCTGGCTGAGCGCAGTGACTGCATCTTGCGCGGACTGGGCGGCACGCAAGACGGCGTGATCGGCGCGTTGGCGGGAGTCGGGCTGGCTGCGACGGGCGAGGATGGCCGTTTCATTCTCCTCGGCGCCATGCGCGAACTGGACGGCGTGCAGACGGTACAGGCTATCCTGGACAGCGGCATCAGACAAGTTCGCTCGATGGACGGGCAAACGCTAAAGGATGGCCTGATTGACACCGGCGGCCGGCTGCGCCCCGCCTTCCGTCAAGGCCGGCCCATCCTCTTTGTGACACCGCAGGAAAGCGATCCCACGCTCTGGGTTCAGGTCAAACTCGACTGACAGCCGCGCAAAAGGAAAGGGAGTACAAAACAGGGACGCCGTCCACTCTGGGCTCGCGCCTCACTGCTCGCGTCCGCCTTGTCACGCAAAATGGCGCGGACGGCGACAAGAAGGCTGAAGGAAAGGACGAGCAAGATAACACCCAGCGTCAAGGCCTGGTTCAGGTCAATCTCAAAACCCAGGTACACCGCCAGCGGCATCGTCTGAGTGCGGCCGGGAGTGTTGCCCGCAAAGATGATCGTCGCGCCGAATTCGCCCAGCGCCCGCGCCCAACACAACACGATCCCGCCCACGATGCCGCGCCAGGCCAGAGGCAGCGTGATGAAACGCAGGACCTGTAGCGACCCCGCGCCATCCAGGGCCGCCGCGCGTTCCAGGTCAACGCTCACTCCCGCCAGGCCGATGCTGGCCGTCTTGATATAGTAGGGCGCTGCCACAAACATCTGCGCCATCATCACCGCCACGGGAGTGAAAGCGATCTCGATGCCGAGGCTTTGTAACCAACCGCCCATCAAGCCGCGCCGGCCAAAGGCCATCAGGAGCGCCAGGCCCGC
>CAYGWJ010000066.1:0-9870 GCA_964353405.1 uncultured Anaerolineae bacterium | reverse complement strand
GCCCGGCCTTTTGGCTTATGCCGAGGGCGAGCCGGTGGGCTGGTGTTCGGTTGCGCCGAGAAAAGACTTTTCTGCTTTGGAGCGTTCACGCATACTCAAGCGAGTGGACGAGGAACCTGTCTGGTCGGTCGTTTGCTTTTTTGTTTCCAAGCCATATCGGCGCAAGGGCGTCACCCACCAGCTGTTGACCGCCGCCATCGAATACGCACGAGAGCATGGTGCGAAAATCGTCGAAGGGTATCCTGTGGAACCCAAGGCGGGCAGCGCGCCAGATGTTTTTGTTTTTACTGGCTTGGCGTCCACCTTCCTCAAGGCGGGCTTTGTGGAAGTGGCGCGCAGGTCCGAGACACGCCCCATCATGCGATTCACCGTCAGATGATAAAAGGTACAAGTGGAGGAGGAGAAGATGACAGATCAAGTTGACCGCCCGCGCGGACGCTACTTTGAAGAGTTCACGGTGGGCGACAAGATGACGAGCCAGGGCCGTACCATCACCGAGTCAGACATTGTGACATTCGCCGGGCTTTCCGGCGACTATAATCCCGTCCACACCGATGCCGAGTTCTGCAAAGGCGGCCAGTTCGGCGAGCGCATTGCGCACGGGCTGCTGGTGCTCTCGGTCGCTTCGGGGTTGGCCTGGCAGTTGGGCTTTATGGCCGGCACCGCCGATGCATTCCTTTCGCTCGAGTGTAAATTCACCGGGCCGACAAAAATCGGCGACACACTCACGGTGAGTGCTAAAGTGGCGCAAAAACGCGGGATGCCCGGTTCCACCGGCGGCATGGTCATGTTCAACGTCGAGGTCAAGAATCAGCGCGACGAGGTCATCCAGCGCGGCAAGTGGAATGTGCTCGTGCGCAGCCAGCCCGAGTGACGCTTCAGAATCCAGTCGTCGTCTTCCCCGACCTGGTCCAGATCAAAATCCCAACGCCATTCCCGGTCGGCCCGGTCAACGTGTATGTTGAGCGTGATGCGATGGCAAACAACAACCCCTGACCTTTAGAGTCAGGGGCGTGACACATCATGCTGACTCGGCCGCTCTATAAAGAGGGGGGCGTCTTCTTGCGGTTCAGAACCCGATCGATAGACTGCAAAAGCTCTTGAAGCGAAAATGGCTT
Organism: uncultured Anaerolineae bacterium; assembly: GCA_964353405.1. Lineage (GTDB taxonomy): Bacteria > Chloroflexota > Anaerolineae > Fen-1058 > Fen-1058 > JBGLNJ01. Next base: position 8,752 of record CAYGWJ010000066.1, on the reverse strand, counting down.
TTTGATATAGTCGTCCACTTTGGCAATGTGCTTGGCCAACACTTCGTCAATGCCCTCGGCCTTGGCGGTGACGATGATGACAGGAATGGTCTTCATCATCGCGTCGGCCTTCATCCGCCGGTAGACTTCCCAGCCATCCATCCCCGGCATCATGAGGTCCAGCAAGACGAGGGACGGCTTGACCTGGCGGACCACTTCCAGACCCTCCGCGCCGCTCACGGCACCCACGACCCTCAAACCTCGGCGCTCCAGGATCAAACGAATCAACTCGATGACCCCTGGTTCATCTTCAATGCATACAACTGTGCGAGGTTCTGACGACATATCATCTCCTGCCGATCGCGTGCCTGTCAGGATTCATGCAGCTTGGGTGCCGAGGACTTTTTCAACGCTCTGGAGAAGCTCCTGCGGGCCAAAGGGCTTGGTAACATAGTCATCCACTTTGGCAATATGCAGCCCCAGGACTTTGTCTATGCTTTGCGCTTTGGCCGTGACGATGATGACCGGGATGTCTTTGAGATCGTCGTCGGCTTTCATCTGCTGATAGACATCCCAGCCGTCCATGTCCGGCATCATCAGGTCAAGCAACACCAGGTCAGGCCTGACGCGCCGCACAGCGTCCAGTCCCTCACGGCCTCCCATGGCTCCGGTCAACTCAAAACCCCGGCGTCCCAGAATGAGTCGGATGAGATCGATCATCTCTGGCTCGTCTTCAATGCAGACTACGTTTCTTTTCCGTTCAGCCATGTCGCTCTCCCAAGACCTTGCAATGCCGGATACGGGTCCCACTGCTGACAGATTCAGCAGCGCGATTGAGGCGAGCTTACCTGTTTGGGCATCTAGTTTAGCACAAGAACCCGCGCCTGTCTAGCGGCGCAAGATCGCTGATCGCTCCGGGCTACCCCGCGGAACAGAAATCGCGCACGACCTCGTAGAGCACTTGGACGCCAAAAGCGAGCGCACGTACGGGGACGCGCTCGTCGTGGCCGTGAATCAACTCGCCGAACGGCTCGCCCACTTGCAGCTTGAGCGGCGAAAAACCATAGCTCTTGATGCCCAACCGCGCAGCGAACTTGGCATCGGTTGCGCCGGAAAGCATATAAGGCAGAACGATCGCCGTCGGGTCGTGGCGGCGCAGTCCGGCGGTCATAGCACGGAACAGCGGCGTGTCCACCGGCACGTCGAGGGGAGCGCCGTATTCCATCACTTGCACTTCAATGTCTGGCCCAAGCAGCGGCGCCAGTTCGGCCAAAAAGCTCGACCGGTCAAAGCCAGGCAGCAGGCGCCCATCCAGCACCGCTTCTGCTGTGGACGGGATGACGTTCGGCGCTTGACCGGCGTTGAGTTGGGTGGGCGTGGCGGTGTTGTGAAACATGCCGACGAGCGATCGCGCGTGCTCTGGCTCGCGAGCCATCAGCCAGTTGAGCGCTCTATCGTGCGTCACCGGGTTGAGCAAAGCTCTCAAAGCGAGTCCCCGCGCGCCGCCCACTGCGGCGGACATACCCTGCACGTACCGAGCCGCCGTCGGCGTGACATGGAATGGCATCCGCTGGCGCGTGAGGCGGTTGACCGCGCGCACCAGGTGCGCGACGGCATTGTCGCCGTGTGGCAAAGCCGCGTGCCCGGGTTTACCTCGCGCTCGCAGATTCAGCCAGCACACGCCTTTTTCCGCCGTCTGGCAGGGATAGACGCGGCGGCCGTTCACCGGGATACTAAAACCGCCGAGCTCGGAAAATCCCCATTCGGCGCGAACCAGTTCAGGCTGTTCGCGGACAAGCCAGCCCAGGCCATACTTACCTTCCGCTTCTTCGTCAGCCGTGGCAGCAAAAATCACATCGCGCTTGAGTGGAACCTTGTGGCGCGCCAAAAGCAGCATGGTCATCAGTTCCATCACAACCATGCTTTTCATATCCAGCGTGCCCCGGCCCCACACGCAGCCGTCGGCCAGGTCGCCGCTAAAGGGAGAGTGTGTCCAGTGTTCCGCCTCAACCGGCACCACGTCGGTATGGCCAAAGAGTAAAAGCGGCGGGAGAGTGCCATCGCCCTTGAAGCGGGCGACGAGATTGCCGCGCCCCGGTGCGAACTCTACAATCACCGGCTCGAATCCTTCAGCGCGCAATACACGGTCCAGGTAATGCGCGGCTTTAGTTTCGTTGCCCGGCGGATTGGTGGTATTGATGCGGACGAGGTTTTGCAGATGGCGCACGGCCTCATCCTGCAGGGGCGGCCATTCGAATTCAGTCATAGGGCAAGTATATCACACTCCAGGAACGAGCCGCCCTGCAAATGGCGATCGGCGATCCGGACGTGTTGATCCTCCGTAACTTAGTTGTGACTTTATGCCTATTGCCAAAGCAGCGCGGAATCCAGTATACTTGTGGAGGCAAGTGTGGTGATCGGTGTCTAATTCGTGACAAAGGAGTGTCTCCAATGAAACCCAAGCTGGCCTTGATCGCTCTAGCCCTCGGTCTCTGCCTGACCTGGCTGATCTTGCTTTTGGTCCAGGCGAACCGGGCCTCCGCAGACATCCCGGCGGGCGAGTCATCCGCCCACACTACGGCGTCGCTGGCAAGCCTTGATCCTACTTCTCCCACGCTTGCCGTGCGGCTCATTTTTGTCCACCACTCGACTGGTGAGAACTGGCTCACCGATGGCAACGGCGACTTGGGCATCGCCTTGCGGGATAACAACTATTTCGTCAGCGATACCAACTATGGGTGGGGGCCGCCGGATCAAGACGCAGGCTACGACACGATCGGAGACCACACCGACATTCCCAACTGGTACAGTTGGTTCACCGGCCCCCACCGCGATGCTTACCTGGCAGCCCTCTATATAGAGAGCAGTCAGAACGCCAGCTACTCTCGCTTGGCAGACAATCCTGGCGGCCCGAACACCATCGTCATGTTCAAATCGTGCTTTCCGAACTCGAACCTCGATGGCAATCCCGACGACCCTCCAGCGCCCTCCGCAGACCACAATTCTCCCTTGACCATTGCCAACGCCAAGCGCATCTACCTTGACCTGTTGAATTACTTTGCCACTCGCCAGGACAAGCTCTTTGTCGTCATCACAGCGCCACCGCTGGGTAGCTTTGACACAGATGCCGCTCGCGCTGCCAATGCGCGCGCCTTCAACAACTGGCTGGTCACGAGCTGGCTCGCCGATTATGCCTATAACAATGTGGCCGTCTTTGATTTTTACAACGTTCTCACCTCGAACGGTGGCGACTGGAATACGAACGATCTGGGGTCGCTTACCGGAAACCATCACCGGTATCGCAACGGCAATATCGAGTGGATCAATAATCAAGGCGACAATGTGTCTGCCTATCCATCCTCCTCTGACAACAGTCACCCTTCCCCAGCGGGCAATTTGAAAGCGACGGGCGAGTTTGTGTCCCTCCTGAATATCTTTTACCATCGCTGGCGGAGCAATGGGTATGCCATTTATCTGCCACTCGTCAGACGCAACTGATGGGATACCAAACGCCATCTTTGCTTTGACGGCGGCGTTACCCGCTCAGGTCACACTTGTGCTGACGGAAACTCGCACCGGCACGACACTCCTGCCCGGCGCGGGGTGCGTCGTGCCCATCACCGCCACGACCGGGGTGTACACGCAAGTCGTCAGCGTCGGCCTGCGCGTGAGCGGCGCGCGCGTCTACTTGCCGAGGACCCGGCGCTGAGGGCGATCAGGGCACATAGAAAAACGCGGGTCGCAAATGCGACCCGCGTTTGATTTCCAGGCTCCCAAGGTCGGAAAGATCAAATAACCTTCGGTTCATACGAGCGCAGCACGCGCATATAGTTCGCGCGCTCAAGCGCAGCCGGCTGCGCCACTGAATGCTGGCTCATGCTGCCGTGCATCTGCTTGACGGACTCGTACTCGTGTTCTTCCATCCAAACAGTGAGGTCGTGTAATATCTTTCCCACGTAATCGATTCCGTGCTCCAAGACGACGGAGGTTGTCATTGCCACCCGGGCTCCAGCCATGACCGCCTTGATCACATCTGTGGCGCTGTGCACTCCGCCTGTCAGCGCCAGGTCTGCCTTGATGTTCCCATAAAGGATGGCAATCCAGCGCAAGCGGATGCGCAGATCGTAGGGAGTGCTGAGCTTGACATCAGGCACGATCTCCAGGTTTTCGAGGTCGAAATCAGGCTCGTAGAAGCGATTGAACAGAACCAGGCCGTTTGCGCCGGCCTGATCGAGGCAACGGGCCATGTTGGCAAACGCGCTGAACTGGTGACTGAGCTTGATCGCGATCGGGATACGGATGCTGGCCTTGATCTCGCGCACCAGGTCGAGGTACATCTGCTCCACGTCCGCGCTCGCCTGCGACGGTTCGGCGGCGATGTAATACATATTCAGCTCGAGTGCGTCCGCGCCGGCGTCCTGGATCTTTTTGGCGTAATTGATCCAGCCGCCGGTCGAAACGCCGTTGAGGCTGCCGATGACGGGGATGCTCACCGCTGCTTTGACCTTGCGAATATGATCGAGATAGCTGTCCGGGCCGATGCGGAGATCCACATCGGGAAAGTACGAGAGCGCTTCCCAAAAGCTCTCCGCGCCATAGTTCAGGTAATGGTCGATCTCTTGGCTGGCCTGCCGGATTTCTTCCTCAAAGAGCGAATGCAGCACAACAGCCGACGCTCCCGCGTCTTCCATGCGCTTGATGTTGTCCACCTTGCGCATCAGCGGCGACGCCGACGGCACCAGCGGGTTCTTGAGTTGCAAGCCGAGATAAGTTGTCGATAGATCCATCTTGTGTTCCTTTCCAATGCAATTGTAGGGCAAGATGACATCTTGCCCTACGTTGCTTTACGCATTCCCGCTGAACTGCATCGCGGCGAGTTGCTCGTACCAGCGCCAGCGAGCCTTGATGTCTTCTTGCCCCAGCTTGAGCAGACGCTCGGCGGCTTCTTCGTTGCTCTGGACGAGCATCTTGTAGCGCGTTTCGTTGTAGATATATTTGTCCAGCGAAATCGAAGGCGCTTTGGAATCGAGCGAGAAGGGATTCTTGCCTTCCGCAGCCAGCGCAGGATTGTAACGGAACAACGGCCAGTGGCCGGAATGGACGGCGAGCTTTTGCTGCTCCATGCCCAGCGCCATGTCAATGCCGTGGTTGATGCAATGGCTGTAGGCGATGATGAGTGATGGCCCGTCGTACGCCTCGGCTTCCATGAATGCCCGCATCGTCTGCGCATCGTTCGCGCCCATCGCCACTTTGGCGACGTAGATGCTGCCGTAGCTCATGGCGAGCAACGCGAGGTCTTTCTTGGCCAGCGGCTTGCCACCCGCGGCGAACTTGGCGACCGCGCCGCGTGGTGTAGACTTGGACATCTGTCCGCCGGTATTCGAGTACACTTCGGTGTCGAGCACAAGCACGTTGACGTTTCGGCCTGAAGCCAGGACGTGATCGAGGCCGCCGTAGCCGATGTCGTACGCCCAACCGTCGCCACCCATGATCCACACACTCTTGCGAACGAACACATCGGCGATGCTGAGCAGGTCGCGCGCCTTGGGCGAGTCAATGCCGTCGAGCTTGGACTTTAAAACCTTGACACGCTCGCGCTGTTCCTTGATGCCCGCCTCGGTGGATTGATCGGCGTGGAGCAGAGCCTTGACGAGTTCGCCGCCGAGCACATCGGTGAACTGCGGCAACAGTTCACTCGCATATTCGAAGCGCTTGTCCAACGTCAGGCGGAAGCCCAGGCCAAACTCGGCGTTGTCTTCAAACAGTGAGTTCGACCACGCCGGGCCGCGACCTTCGCTGTCAAACGCCCACGGCGTTGTCGGCAGGTTGCCCCCGTAAATCGAGGAGCAGCCTGTGGCATTCGCGATGATGGCGCGGTCGCCAAAGAGTTGCGAGACGAGCTTGACGTAGGGCGTCTCGCCGCAGCCGCCGCACGCGCCAGAGAACTCGAACAGCGGGCGGAGCAACTGCGCGTCTTTGACCGCGCTGAGTGAAAGCTGGGTGCGATCCATGTCCGGCAGGCCGAGGAAGAACTTCCAGTTGTCGGCTTCGGCTTCGCGGATGGGCGGCTGAGGCACCATGTTGATAGCCTTGAGCCGCGCCTGGCTCTTATTCTTGGCCGGGCAGACCTGGATGCACAGCGTACAGGCGGTGCAGTCTTCCGGTGCAACCTGCAAGGTGTACTTTTTGTCTGAAAATTCTTTCCAGCGAGCCGTTGTGCTCTTGAACGTCGGCGGCGCGTCCTTCAACAGATCGGGGTCATAGACCTTGGCGCGGATGACGGCGTGCGGGCAGACCAGCACGCACTTGCCGCACTGGATGCAGACCTTTTCATCCCACGCGGGGATTTCCAGGGCGATGTTACGGCGCTCCCATTGCGTTGTACCCGTCGGATACGTGCCGTCCACCGGCATCTTGCTGACGGGCAATTCGTCGCCGCGTCCGGCAATGATTTCTGCTGTGACCTTTTGGACAAACTCGGGCGCTTCGGCCGGCACCGGAGGCCGGATGTCGAAGGTGCTCGTCACTTGACCCGGCGTCTTGACTTCATGGAGGTGCTCGAGCGTCGCGTCCACGGCGGCAAAGTTCTTTTGTACCACCGCTTCGCCGCGTTTGCCATAGGTCTTTTGAATCGAGTTCTTGATCGCGGCGATGGCTTCGTCGCGCGGCAGGATGCCGCTGATGGCAAAGAAGCACGTCTGCATGATGGTGTTGACGCGCTGGCCCATGCCGGTCTCTTTGGCGACGGCGTAGCCGTCAATCACATAGAACTTTAATTTCTTTTCAATGATTTGCTTTTGCGTCGAGCGCGGCAAATGATCCCACACTTCTTCCGGGCCATAGATGCTATTTAACAGAAACGTTGCGCCCAGCTCGGCGGCCTTGAGCATATCCGTGCGCTCGAGGAACGAGAACTGGTGACAGGCCACAAAGTTGGCCGAGCGGATGAGATACGACGCGTGGATCGGCCGCGGGCCAAAGCGCAGGTGCGAGGTCGTCATCGTGCCGGATTTCTTAGAGTCGTAGAAAAAGTAACCCTGCGCGTAATTGTCGGTGCCTTCGCCGATGATGCGGATCGAGTTGTGATTCGCGCCAACCGTGCCATCCGCGCCCAGGCCATAGAACAGGCAGCGCACGGTGTCCTTGCCCTCGGTCGAAAAGCTCGGATCGTAACTCAGGCTGGTATGCGTCACGTCGTCGTGGATGCCGACCGTAAAGTGATTCTTGGGCTGATCCTTGAGCAGCTCGTCATAGACCGCCTTGACCATCGCCGGGGTAAATTCCTTGGATGAGAGACCATAGCGCCCGCCGACAACGCGCGGCATGGCCGGCACAAGGCCCGCTCCTACGGCTTCATTGAGCACCGTCACCACATCCATGTAAAGCGGCTCGCCCGCCGCGCCGGGTTCCTTGGTGCGGTCGAGCACGGCGATCTTTTTGACGGTGGCCGGCAGCGCCTGGCAAAAGTGCTGAACGGAGAAAGGTCGGAACAAGCGAACCTTGAGCACGCCGACCCGTTCCGCGTCACTGCGTGCGTTCAGGTACTCGACGGTTTCCTGCGCCACTTCGGCGCCGGAACCCATCATGACGATCACGCGCTCGGCATCCGGCGCGCCGACGTAATCGAACAGGTGATACTGCCGCCCGACGACTTGAGCGAACTTGTCCATCGCCTCCTGGACGATGCCGGGCGTGGCGAGGTAATACGGGTTGACGGTCTCGCGACCCTGGAAGTACACATCGGGGTTTTGCGCCGCTCCGCGCATGACGGGCTTGTCGGGCGTGAGGCCGCGCGCGCGATGCGCCTGCACGAGCTCGTCGTCAATCATCGCGCGCAGGTCGTCTTCGTTGAGCAACTCGACTTTCATCAACTCGTGCGAAGTGCGAAAGCCGTCAAAGAAATGAATGAACGGCACACGCGCCTTGAGTGTGGCTGCGTGCGCGACGAGCGCCAGGTCCATCACCTCCTGCACCGAGCCGGAGCACAACAGGGCAAAGCCGGTCGAGCGCACCGCCATCACATCGCTTTGATCGCCGAAAATCGAGAGCGCCTGCGCCGCCAGCGCCCGCGCCGACACGTGAAAGACCGTCGAGGTCAGCTCGCCTGCGATCTTGAACATGTTCGGGATCATCAAAAGCAGACCCTGGCTGGCGGTGAACGTCGTGCACAGCGAGCCGGTCTGGAGCGCGCCGTGAACCGCGCCGGCCGCGCCGCCCTCGCTTTGCATCTCGACAACGAGGGGCACGGTCCCCCAGATGTTCTTTTTGCCTTCCGATGACCACTGGTCAGCCCACTCGCCCATATTCGACGAGGGCGTGATGGGATAAATCGCAATCACCTCGCTTAGGTGGTGTGCCACGTAAGCGGCTGACTCGTTCCCATCATAGATTACTTTTTCTCTAGGCATCCTTTACCTCCAAAACCGCGCAAAGAACTGCTTTTTGCGCCTGCAATATACTCTCCAAAAGCTTAATTGTCGCCAAGTTGGCATTAGGAGATAGTGACATTTGACCTGTTTTTGACAGCCGCTTGCCCTCAATTCCATCCCGGGCGAAGGTTTGGGGAGAAAAAGGACACGTCCTCTCAACCGCGAGGTGCACAGCGCACATGGTAAATGCCGCAGTCTTGGTCAGGTTGAGCAGGCGAAAACAAAACCGGCGTGCCGTATTGCAACTCGCCGGTTCATGTTTACGCCGCATGCCCCCATGGGGATTCGAACCCCAGTTTTGGCCTTGAAAGGGCCGCGTCCTGGTCCTCTAGACGATGGGGGCG
>CAYGWJ010000065.1:0-3984 GCA_964353405.1 uncultured Anaerolineae bacterium | reverse complement strand
AAAAACCGGTTCAGGAAAAAGTCCATGAGCCGGTAGGTGGCAGCGCCCACGATAGCGCCACTCAGCGTTCCTACCCCACCGATGAGGATCATAAGCAGCGCGGACACCGTGAAGGACATGCTGGCGACATGCGGGCTCACGATAGGTTGATACAGAGCGTGCAATGCGCCTGCCAGTGCAGCCGTGATCGAAGCGACAATCAACGCCGCGAGCTTGAAGTAAAAAGTGTTATAGCCCAGCATCCTGGCCCGGCCTTCGTTTTCCCGGATGGCGATGCACACGCGGCCTGTGGGCGAGTTGACAAAGCGGCGATAAAAGAGATACGCCAGGCTGGTCGCGGCCAACGCGACAAAGTAAAAGAGCAATCGCTGTGTGGGGTTGAACCAGGTGGGCTTGGGGATACTTTGCAGTCCAACCTCAGAGCCGGCATAAGATGCCATCTCATGCGAGGTAATCACGATGGAAAAAACGGTCGCCATGCCCAGCGTGACCAGGGCAAAGGTGATACCCTTGACGCGCGGCAAAACGATGCTCACGAGCAGCGCCTGCACAACGCCGGCGGCAACGACCACGCCCAACGCCGGCAGCAGAGACCAGTGAAAGCTCTTGAGCATGATGCCCGTCAGATAAGCGCCAACGGCAAAGAACATGGCGTGGCCAAAAGACAGCAGCCCCGTGATGCCCAGGATCAGATCGTAGCTGAGGGCATAGATCGCCAGGATAAAGACCTCGATTAGGAGCCCTTGATAAAACTTGGAGTTGCCAGACGCATTGTTCAACACACCGCCAAAGGATTGTCCGTCCAACAGCCCGATGATAAAGGGCAAAGCGATCAGGAACGCTAGACCCCCCAGGGGCGTGGCGTTGTTCTTGATGGTTGTGGAAACCGTACGCAGAGCGCCCAACCGCGCCGCACGCTTCGCGTTGCGCTGTGTCGGAAGAGTCGTGTTCATGGCTCACTCCTTCCTTCCAAAAAGTCCCTGCGGCATCACCAAGAGAATGATGACCATCAACAACACCGTCGAGGCCGGCACCAGAGGCGGCGTAGGCTTGAACGGCTGAGGCAAGAAAGGCAGCTGGATGCCGATCTGCCCGTACTTGATGATAAACTGCTGCAGCACTCCGACCAGTACCGAACCGACGGCAGCGCCGGGGAAGCTGGTCAGCCCTCCAATGGCCAGGGCAATCAAAGCGAGCAGCAGCAGGCTCTCCCCCATGTCGTCGGATAAGCCCATCGCCGGCCCTGCAATCACGCCACCCAAGGCCGCCAATCCCACGCCCGCCGCAAAGATCAGCGTAAAGACTCGCCGCACATTGATCCCCAATGCTTCCACCATCTCGCGGTCCTGCACGCCGGCACGGATGATCATGCCCAGGCGCGAGCGCTGGATGAGCAGCCCGATGACGATGAGCACCAGCACACCTACCAGGATGACCAAGATCTCATTGTAGGTGCGGACGCGAGCGCCCATGAAGGAGATGGTCGAGCACTGCTTGACGAGCCAATCGCTCACACTGGTGGCCGGGCAGCCCTTACCGGAAGCGGCAAAGAGCGTCGGCGCGGACATGGTGATCTGCGTGCGACCCCACAGTGCAACCACGACTTCACGCCCAATGACGCCCAGGCCCAGCGTGAGCATGAGCTGGTAGATGGGGCGCGCGTATAGAGGCCGGATGAGAGTGGATTCCATCAGGCCGCCCAGGCCCGCGCCGGTCAACGTGGCGATGATGACGGCGAGCAGAAAGCGCCAGGTCGTGTCGAGGTTGAATAGGGCTGCCGTCAATGGCTCGTTGATGGCATAGACGCCCAGCCCGAGGATGAGCAGTACAATCGGCACGACGAGAGCGCCCCACTGCAGGCGGCCGGTCGTCGGGCCGGATGTTTCACGATGACGCAAGCCCGCCAGGCTGGCCGCCGCCAACGCGCTTCCGATCAGTGCGCCGCCCAGCCCGAGGGCCAGTGCCATTGCATGGGCGGTGGCCGGTTCTGGCATTTTGAGCTGGCCCTGATCGAGCATGAGCGAGTAGACGACCGGGCTCTGATTGTAGATACGGGGATTCCACATGGCAATCGGGTAGCGCGAAAGCGAAAGAGCGAGGATGACCGCTGCCACGAGCAATCCGAGCCAGGGCCACAGCCTAAAGGCCGCAGGTAGTCGCGCCACTCGATGAGGCAGGCTGATCCATCCCAGGAGCTTGTCCCACAGCGGCATCAGCATAAAGCCGGCGATGAGCCACGCGAGCGGCGTCACCACGTCCACCACCGTGTCCGGGCGAGTATAAACCGTCCAGCCGACGTAAGCGCCGAGCATAAAGAGCATCCCGTGCGCCAGGTTGAGTACATCCATCAATCCAAAGATGAGCGAAAAGCCCGACGCCACCAGGAACGTCACCGCCGCAACCGAGAGGCCACGCAACAGCGTGATGACCCAATCCTGGGTGCTCATACCTTGCGTTGCCATCAAGAGTAAAACCACCAGAACCGCCAGGACGATGATGCGTGTACGGTCTTTGATCCAGATGCCCTTCACAGGGCGCAAGATCCCGGTTACAGTCGCCATACTGCCTCCTTTGGCAGTGGTCAGTGAAGCGTGGTTAGTGGAAAGTGGCTAGTGTCTAAACCACTGTGACCCACTTGCCACTAACCACTAATCACTCGCCACTCTCCCCTAGGCCGCGCCGAGGTAACGATGGATAGTGGCACGGTCGTTGATCAGATCGGCCATATTGCCGCTCTTGACGGAGCGTCCCTCTTCGATGATGACATAGTGCTGGGCCAACTGGCCGGCGACAATAAAATTCTGCTCCACCAGCAGCACCGTCGTTTCTGCCGAGAGTTGGTGAATGGCGGCAATCATCTGCTCGATAAGGACGGGGGCCAGCCCCTCGCTCGGCTCGTCAATCAGCAAGAGTTTGTTGTCGGCCACCAGGGCGCGAGCGATGGCCAGCATTTGTTGTTGGCCGCCGGAAAGGTGATCGCCCCCCAGCTTGATCAGCCGCTTCAGGTCGGGAAACAATCCATAGATCAAATCTTCTTTGCGGGCCAGGTCTCCCTTTTTGCGTTCGGCGATGGCAAGATTCTCGGCCACGCTCAGGTCGCGAAAAATGGCGCGGTGCTCGGGCACAAAGCCGATCCCCATCGCCGCAATGTCAAAGCTGCGCCGGCCTTGGATCTCACGCCCATCCAAGATCACCTGCCCCTGGCGAGGCGGCGTCAGGCCCAGAATCGTCTTGAGCGTCGTCGTCTTGCCAGCGCCGTTGCGACCCAATAGGGCAGTGATCGTTCCCTTGGGCACGGTGACCGTCACCCCTTGCAGGATGTGGAACTGGCCGATGTAGGTGTGTACGTCACGGACTTCTAGGAGATTGCTCATCGTGATTCTCCATATCGAGTGGCTGGTGGTTAGTGGTTAGTGATTAGTGGTTGGTGGGTCATTCTCTTCACTCTCCACTGTAATCCAATCACTCGCCACTCTCCACTAACCACTATTCTCCACTAGCAGTTCGCCATACAGCGCACCCAGGTAGGCACTCTGGACGACCTCGTTCGCGGCAATCTCGGCGGGCGTGCCCTCGGCCAAGACCTGCCCCTGATGCATCACCGTGATCCGGTCAGAGACCTTCATGACGACGTTCATGTTGTGCTCAACCAACATCACCGTCTTGCGACCCGTGCGCTGAATCTCTTGGATCACCTCGATCAGTTCGGGCACTTGTTCGGCAGCCAGGCCCGCCGTCGGTTCGTCCAACATCAAGACTTGGGGATCAGGCGCCAGGATCATGCCTAACTCTAACTTGCGCTTGCCGCCATGCGGCAACGCTCGCGCTGGCGACAAGGCCTGATCCGTCAGCCCGACGCGTTGAATGACCTCCCACGCCCGTTCCTCGTATTGGCGAAAGTGCGTATAGTGGCTCAACAGGCGAAAGTTATCGTGGCCGAGAGCCTGGCACGCCAGCCGGATGTTTTCCAGCACCGTCAGGTTG
>CAYGWJ010000064.1:0-2559 GCA_964353405.1 uncultured Anaerolineae bacterium | reverse complement strand
GCGCTGGGCTGGCGCAAGAGCGTCTTTTTCGTGGACGACAACTTTATCGGCAACAAGAAAAATTTAAAGTCCGAGGTTCTGCCGGCGTTGATCGAATGGCGAAAGGGCAAGCTCGGCATGCCGTTCAGCACAGAAGTGTCTATCAACCTGGCCGACGATACGGAGTTGCTTGGGCTTATGACGCAGGCCGGGTTCGATACCGTGTTTGTCGGCATCGAGACGCCCAATGAAGACAGCCTGGCCGAATGCAGCAAGACCCAAAACAAGGGCCGGAATTTGGTGGAGAGCGTCAAGCAGCTCCAGCGTGCTGGTCTCCAGGTGCAGGGTGGAGTCATCGTCGGCTTTGACAGCGATACCCCCTCTATCTTTCAGCAGCAGATTGATTTCATCCAGAGGAGCGGCATCGTGACGGCCATGGTGGGATTGCTGCAAGCCCCTCCGGGAACAGGTCTGTACGAGCGTATGAAACGAGAAGGCCGCCTGGTCGCCGGGCGTGAAATGTCGGGCGATAACGTGGACGGCTCGACCAACATCATCCCCAAGATGGGCCTGGATACGCTGCGGGAAGGCTATCGCAAGATCCTGAACCAAATCTATGCGCCTCAGTTCTATTACGAGCGCGTTTTGACTTTTCTCCGCGAGTACCAGCCGCCCAAGATCAGGTTCCACTTGGAGCCGCAATACATCCTGGCCCTGGGGCGGTCCATCTACCAACTGGGCATCCGTGGCGTCGAGCGCGCGCACTATTGGCGGCTCTTTTTCTGGACCTTGTTCCGACGTCCCCGGCTGTTCCCGCTGGCCATCACGCTGGCCATCTACGGGTTTCATTTCCGCCAGGTTGTCGAGCTGCACATCGGTTGAAGCTAAAGCAAACACGATGTCCCAGAGACTCGCAAATCGAAAAGTGCTTTACAAGTAACCAGGAGAGCGTTTCGCGTTGGGGACAATCTCGACGCCCAGAGTCAAGGCTTTAGCCGGTGGCCGTCCTGCAAACGCCGCAGAACAAAACACTCCCTGACCAAGCCCTCTGGGGCATCGTGATCGGGATGTATAAAGTGAGGCGAGAGCAGCCTCCTGGTCATTTACAGAATAAGGAGTTGATACCAATGGCAGACAAGATCATCAAGACTAAACCGAAACGATTATCCAAAGGGCAGCGCATCCACGTGCGGCGGTTGAAGCAAGCGGCCCGTAAGGCCGGCATCGTTCACAGCTAACCGACCAGTGCGTCGCGTCCATCGCGAGTACCCAAGAAGGAGAATCAACTATGGGGATGTAAGTCTGCCGTCCAACGTTGCCGTGGGCCGTTCGAGGCCGCATTGCTTGACGCCAAGCGCACGCCGCAAGACCTGGACGAACTGGTGCTCGTCGGCGGCGCGACGCGCATGCCGATGATCCAGCAGCTCGTGCGCGAGCTGGCCGCTGGTCGCGAGCTGAACAAGTCGGTCAACCCGGACGAAGTGGTGGCGGTGGGCGCGGCGATCCAGGCCGGTGTCCTGGGCGGCGAGATGAAGGACGTATTGCTGCTCGACGTGACGCCGCTTTCGCTCGGCGTGGAGACGTTGGGCGGTGTGATGACGACGCTCATCCCACGCAACACGACGATCCCGACCCGCAAGAGCCAAGTGTTCAGCACGGCGGCGGACGCCCAGACCGCAGTGGACATCCTCGTGCTGCAAGGCGAGCGCCCGATGGCGGCGGACAATATGACGCTGGGCACGTTCCGGCTGGATGGCCTCCCGCCCGCGCCGCGAGGAGTGCCTCAAATCGAGGTCACGTTCGACCTGGATGCCAACGGCATCCTGAACGCCACGGCCAAAGACAAGGCTACGGGCCGCGAGCAAAAGATCGCCATCACAGCCAGCACCAACCTGAACAAGGCCGATGTCGAGCGCATGGTGCAAGACGCACAGCGCAGCGCGTCCGAGGACCATCGCCGCCGGGAGACCATCCAGGCCCGCAACGAGGCCGACCAGGCGATTTACCAGGCCGAGAAATCGCTGCGTGACCTGGGTGAGAAGGTGTCTGCGTCGGATCGAGGCAAGATCGAAGCGCAGATGAACACACTCAAGGAGACGATGCCGAGTGAGGACGCCGGGCGCATCCGCGCGCAGATCGCGGAGCTGCAACAGGCGATGATGGTCCTGGGCCAGGCCACCTACGGCGGCGGCGCTGCGGCGACCGGGCCAGGCGGCCCTGAGCGTCCAGGTGGCAATGAGCACGGCGAGCCGCGCGGTGAGGACGTGGTCGAAGGCGAGTATCAGAAGATGTAGGGAATGCAAATGTGTTAGGATAATGCCTGTGAAAGCCAAACTGATTTTCAACCCGGCTGCCGGCAACCCGGCGGAATCCGCGATGCAACTGGTCGAATTGCTGCGCCAGTTGCAGATGCAGCAGATCCAAGTCGAAGTGTTTCTCGTGCAGCCGGAACATCGCTTGCCGGCGGTCGCGCGCAGCGCTGCCCGCGCCGGCGCGGCCGGCGCGAAAATGGTGATCGTTTCCGGCGGCGACGGCACCATTGAAAATGTCGCGCTCGGACTCGTCGGCAGCCAGACGACG
>CAYGWJ010000063.1:0-8914 GCA_964353405.1 uncultured Anaerolineae bacterium | reverse complement strand
TTGCGGCGCGGCCTGACGCCCTTTGACACCCTTAACAGGGGGCTGGTGGCAGGGATGGATATCGTTGGGGTGGACTTTAGAGACGGCATTCTCTTTGTGCCGGAAGTGCTGATGGCCGCTAAAGCCATGAAAGCTGGTATGGACATTCTCCGTCCGCTCCTGGCGGAAACCGGCGCCCCGCAGATCGGCACCATGGTGATCGGTACGGTCAAAGGCGACATCCATGATATCGGCAAGAACCTGGTGGGGATGATGATGGAAGGCGCGGGCTTCAACGTGGTTAATTTGGGGATCAATGTCGACGCCGACACGTTCATTAAGGCGCTACACGAGCATAAGCCAAATATTATCGGCATGAGCGCTCTTCTCACCACGACTATGCCATATATGGGCGTGGTGATCAATACGTTGATAGAGCAGGGATTGCGCCAGAGCGTGGTTGTGTTGGTCGGTGGAGCGCCGTTGAATGAAGCGTTCGCTGAAGAAATCGGCGCTGATGCATATTGTCGAGATGCAGCCGTTGCTGTGGTAACTGCCAAGAAACTGCTCGCCATCAAGCGTGGCGAGCTAGCAAGCTGATCCTATGAATGCGCTACAGACCCTCCTCGCTGAATCTGGATACCTCCTGGCAGATGGTGCGATGGGCACCATGCTGTTTGCCGCTGGTCTGGGGCATGGCGGCTCACCGGAGTTATGGAATGTCGAACAACCCGACAAGGTGGCTGCTGTCCACCGCGAGTATCTGGAGGCAGGCTCACGAATTTTGCTGACCAATACCTTCGGTGGGAATCGCTTCCGCCTGCAGTTGCACAATATGGAAGGGCGGGTTACCGAGTTTAACCGGGCTGCTGCGGCAATATTGCGCGCCGAAGTGGATGCCAGTGGTAAGCGCGCGTTAGTGGCGGGTGACATCGGTCCATCCGGAGGGCTGATCCAGCCGTTGGGTGAGTTGACCTCCGAACAAGTGGCGGACGCCTTTGCGGAACAGGCGGCGGCCCTCATTTGGGGGGGCGTCGATGTGATCTGGATCGAAACTATGTCCGCTCTGGAAGAAATGCGAGCTGCAGTTGCGGGTGTGCGCAGGTCTTCTGCCGGCATTCCGATCATCACTACAATGACCTTCGATACTCACGGGCGAACGATGATGGGGATCACCCCGGAGCGCGCCATCCGAGAATTAAGTTCGTATGGCGCGGCAGCGGTAGGGGGCAACTGCGGAAATGGGCCGGAGGAGATTATCGGCGTCGTGGAAAAAATGCGCAAGATCGCACCGGAAGCTGTCCTGGTTGCCAAAGCTAACGCCGGGGTTCCGGTTCTGGAGAAGGGGCGACCGGTATACCGGGCAACCCCTGAGGATATGGCAGTTTATGCGGTGCAGGCATATGCGGCGGGAGCCCAAATCATCGGAGCCTGCTGCGGCAGCACTCCAGCTCACATCCGCTCGATAGCCGCAGCCCTGGCGTCCAGTGGACCCACAGCTTGAAAAGGTTATGGCGAAAACAGCGCTGATTGTCTGTGGCGCGCTGGCGCGCGAGGTTCTGGCGCTCAAAGAGCGGCATGGCTGGGATGTAGATGTCCTGGGGGTGGCTTCGCTGCTCCACAATGAGCCAGAGCGCATCCCTGGCGCTGTTCGGCTGCGGATTCGCCAGGCACGAAGTGTCTATGACCATGTCGTCGTTGTCTATGGCGACTGCGGTACCGGCGGGCTGCTTGACCGAATGCTTGAACAAGAAGGCGTAGAGCGAGTGTCTGGTCCGCACTGCTACGAGATGTATGCCGATGGCACTTTCGACCGCCTCATGGCGGAAGCCCCAGGAACTTTCTTCATGACCGATTACCTGGTACAGTCATTTGACCACCTGGTCATTGAAGGATTGGGTTTGGATCGCCATCCGGAACTGCGCGGAGAATACTTCAAGAATTACACCAGAGTGGTCTACCTTGCCCAACGTACCGATCCGGCATTGGAGGCGAGAGCCAGGTGGGCAGCTGGCTGCCTCGGTTTGCCCCTCGAAGTACGCCAGACTGGATATGGCAAGCTGGAAAGTCGTCTTATGGAGTTAATCGAAGGGTGAGCAATTCGTAGCATGCTGCGCAGATTGCAGAACAGACCGCACTTGCTGGAGCTGGCTTACCAGTGGGCGTACCGCTTGCTGTTGCCTTTTCGCCGATGGTTAAAGCCAGGCTCCTCCGTGGAGGGCATATTCATTCCCATGGAACGGCTTTCCAAAGCGGTGATCTTTGATTGCCGCATGTGTGGGCAGTGCGTTCTGCACCACACGGGCATGACTTGCCCCATGACCTGCCCCAAGAACTTGCGAAATGGCCCATGTGGCGGTGTACGGTTAAATAGAAATTGCGAAATCCTCCCCGACCAGCCCTGTGTATGGGTGCAGGCCTGGGAGCGTTCACAGCGCATGCCGATCTATGGGCATCAAATCGTACACATCCAGCCCCCGCTTAACCATCGCTTGAAAGACTCATCTGCATGGATCAACGAGCTTCACCTACAAGGACAAATTCTGCCCCGCGCCTGGGAGGAGTGAAATCGGGCTCTCGCCTGGAGCGTGTGCTGCGCTCAGGGCGGTTTGCAGTAACCGCCGAGCTGAATCCACCAGACAGCGCAGATCCGCACTCGGTCTACGAGCGCGCCCTGGTGTTGGCGGAGGTATGCGACGCGATCAACTCGACGGATGCCTCGGGCGCCAACGTGCATATGTCCAGCGTAGGTGTGTGTGCATTGCTCACCCGCGCCGGCTACGAGCCTGTGATGCAGGTTTCCTGCCGCGACCGCAACCGGATCGCAATTCAGGGTGATCTGCTGGGCGCGGCGGCGATGGGTGTGCGCAATGTACTCTGTCTGACCGGCGATGGCGTCGAAGCCGGCGATCAGCCGGATGCCAAGCCTGTCTTTGACATTGACTCCACTATTTTGCTGCGTACGATCTGCATCATGTGTGAAAAAGGCCAGTTCTTGAGTGGGCGAAAACTGGATATGCCGCCGCGTTTCTTCCTGGGGGCAGCCAGCAACCCCTTTGTGCCTCCCTATGACTACCGTCCCATCCAGTTGGGCAAGAAGATCGAAGCTGGAGCAGACTTTATCCAGACACAATATTGCTTTGATATCAAGCGATTCCAGCATTTCATGGACGCAGTAAGAAACCTTGGATACCACCAGCGGGTATTCATCCTGGTGGGTGTCGGTCCATTGCGATCGGCAAAAGCTGCGGAATGGATGCGCTCGCACGTCCCCGGGGTGGTAATTCCGGATGAGGTCATCAAGCGATTGAAAGGGGTCCCTTCTGATCAGCAGCGTGAGGAGGGTAAAAAAATTTGCGTCGAGATCATCCAGCAGGTGCAGAGAATCGAGGGAGTTAGCGGCGTGCATGTAATGGCATACCGGCAGGAGGAGCTGGTGGCGGAGATTATCCACGAAGCTGGTTTGCTTCCCCGGCGCTGGCAGTATAAGAAAGAGATAGTTTCACAAGAGGAGATTGTTTAATGACAGACACCATCATTACATCGCCGAGCCGGGAGGTGCATATCGGCCCCGGTAATCCCTTTGTAATTATTGGCGAACGGATTAATCCGACGGGGCGCAAAAAACTTGCTGCAGAGATGGCAGCTTGGGATTTCGAGCGGGTCCGCAGCGATGCTCTCGCTCAGGTAGAAGCCGGGGCGCAGATGCTGGATGTCAACGCGGGCATTCCCTTAGCCGACGAGCCTGCCATCCTGGCCGAGGCGATCCGCATCGTGCAAGGGGTCGTACCGGTGCCCTTGAGCATCGACTCATCGATCATTGCTGCTTTGGAAGCCGGGCTGAAAGCCTATAAAGGAAAACCCCTGATCAATTCCGTTACCGGGGAGGATGAACGCCTGGAAGCTGTATTGCCCCTGGTCGCTGAATTTCATGCTGCTGTAATCGGCATATCGAACGATGAAACCGGCATCTCCGAGGATCCTAACCAACGTTTTGCAATTGCCAAGAAGATCATTAACCGGGCTGAATCCTATGGCATCCCGCGCCAGGATGTGCTCATCGACCCGTTGGTCATGCCCATTGGGGCAGTCCGTTCTGCCGGCAGCGCTGTTTTCACCATCGTGCGCCGGGTGCGGGAAGAGTTGGGGGTGAATACGGTATGCGGGGCATCGAATGTATCTTTTGGATTACCGGACAGGGCTACTCTGAATGCAACCTTCCTGGCGATGGCAATTGCTGCCGGGATGACCTGCGCGATCACCAATCCGCTGGAGGAGCATATTCGGAAAACGATACTTGCTGCAAATGTGATGATGGGCAACGATGAGAACTGCGTGGCGTGGCTGCGCGCCCAGCGCATGGAGACTCATGGAGAAGATATAACCGATCGCAGGAGCAGGCGGGAAAGAAGGAGAGAGGGGGGAGGAGCTTAACCCCGTTAGAAGATGCCGACAACGGACCGGCGCGGCGCCAGCGAGATGTCTATACCATGTATTTGCCATGTACGCTGACACCCCCTTTGTGGACAATCTGGTTAATCGAACAAGGCTAAGACGCCCTCGATGACCTACCCGGGCATCAGCTTGGTGCTTCTAATCACCAAGCTGCAGTCGGCAAAGTGGTGACCGAGAGCGCCTTAGTCCACGCTGTGTGTTTAGGTCGCTTTATCTTCCAGGGCCTTGGCGAACTCTTCCGTTGCTGCCGCCGCGCCCAACTGCTCTGAGCCAATAGCGATATCGGCTGCGCCCTTTGCTGCGATTTCCCTAGCGATTTCGCTGGTTACTGCCGCGGTGGCGACTTCTTCAATGCCCTTTTCTGCCAGCATTGCCGCCCCAACCGCCAGTTCAGTGCTGCGTTCTGCCATGCCTTCGGAGACTGCCAGGCGGGCTACTCCTTCTGCCATTTCATCCTCGCCGAATCCGGTGATTTGTTGGCTGGTGTCGGCCATAGCGTAAGCAAGGTTGCGGGTGCTGCCAGCCAGGCGAATCTGGTTCACCGCCATCTGATGCAGGCTTGCGCCGCGGGATTCTAAAAAGTCGGATAGGACGGGCATCTGTAGCCCGTGGACGATTTCACTGACCACATTTAATTCACCTGCCAGACGGGCCAGCTCCAGGCCGTGGTCGACATCCTCCAGGCTCATCAGGCCGACCAGGGCGCTCATCACCCCAACATCATTGGAGGCTGCCAACATGGCTGCACCCTGCGCCATATCTACCACACCAGCCTCAGCCACCGCCCCGCTCAACGTAGCCATGCGCTCGGCGACGATCTGCGCATCCACTGCCCGGGTCAGGTGACTGGCGCCAGACGCCAGCTCCGCCGAGCTGAAATCTGCCAGTTCGCCAGCGGCTTTTAGATCGTTCGCGCCTTCAACTACCTGTACCGCGCCACCCAGACCCATCAGGGCGGCGGCGACCTCCAAACCAGCTGCAGTCTCGGCCAGCTTGCGCTTGCTCATTGAGACGCGTTTGGACTTTTCGGTTTTTGTCTTATCAACCATGGGATATCCTCCAAATATCGAAATAGATTTCCAATTACTTTCGAGATTTTATTTTATCGATCGCTTTCTTGGGAACAGGGTAATTTTACTGCATTCTAGCTGCCAATAACAGCACAAAATCGTACGGTTTGTTGCGTTCCCGGAAGAAATAACTGGTCCACCTGCGTTCAGCTTATTGTTCAACCTTATTGTGTGGGATTATTTGATCGCAGCTCGAAGATAGATATTATAATTGGCGTGATTCCACTATTTTTCCAACATAGATTTGATTAAGGAGGATGCTATGTCCAAAAATCGTCCATTTGGGGTAACAGTGTTAGCGGTTCTGGCTGGAATCGCCGCTGTCCTGGCGGCAATTCACACGCTCCAGTTCCTGGGTATTTTTAAGTTTGATGTCGGGCTGCTGAGTGTGCGCTATACGAACATCTGGTATGCGATCATGTGGGGGCTGATGGTGTGGGTTTATATCTGGCTGACCCAGATGCTGTGGAGAGTGGATCCTTCAGCCTGGATGTTCCTGGTAGTCATCACGATCTTCAACCTGATCCTGAACATGGTCTATCTGATCGGTGATGCGACTTTCTCGATGCTGTCATTATCGGTGATCGTCAATGGATTGATCCTGATCTACTGCATGCTGCCTGGCGTAAAAAAGGCCTTTGGAACGAACTGATTCGCTGGTTGTCTGAATCTGTGCATTAAGAAATAACCGCAGCGGGCGGATTAGTCACCCGCTGCGGTTTACCGCGTCGACGGGGGTTTTGCCACCGCAGTCCGTCGGGTAAAACGAAAAACCATAGCTTTACGAGCTATGGTTTTTGAATAGTAGCGGGGCTTGGATTCGAACCAAGGACCTTCGGGTTATGAGCCCGACGAGCTGCCACTGCTCCACCCCGCAATGCTCGGTTGCTTAAGCGGCAACATTGTATCATGCCTGGTAGGCAGAGTCAAGCCGCGGCCACGGCTGTTTGTAGTACAATTTTTTGTATGACCCGGCCGAAATCGCCCTCAGGAAGACCCATCCTGCACAGACAGCGCGGCGCGCAGCTTGGAATTTCTGGAGCTGCTCTACTGGAGTTAATGAAAGAAGTCCTCGCCAAAGGAGCCGTGTTCCGCTTCCAGGCGCAGGGTAAGAGCATGTCGCCCTTCATTAAAAATGGAGATGTTATCACAATTGCTCCTTTCGCAATTGAAAAGCTGTCAGTCGGGAAGGTGGTGGCTTTCATACAGTCGGCCACCGGTCAACTGGTCGTCCATCGCGTGATTGGCCGGCGGGGCGCGGCATTTCTGATCCAGGGCGATAATGCCGCCGGTCAGACCGATGACCTGGTGCAGCCGGCGGAGATCCTGGGTTGTGTCACGCGCGTGGAGCGTAATGGACGGCGAGTATACCTGGGATTGGGTCCCGAGCGCTACCTGGTGGCGATCCTATCCCGCAGCGGTTGGTTGGCAGCGGTGTTGCGGCGCTTGTGGTCCTTAAAAAGTAAATTTCAATCTCATCAAAAAAACGCTCCTTAGGGCGTTTTTTTGATAGTCAGCTGAGTAGGGATTGATTAACTTTACCTGCGTTTACCCACCAGCCAGATGGTCGCTGCCATGCTGATAAGACCCAGCGCCAGAACAGGTAAATTAACCTGGTTATTAATGATTGGCATAAAGTATTTTAACGTGACCGCGGTTGGATTCTGTTGCAAGATTACATTGAATTGAGCTGGATAGGTGGGTGGGATTATAACAACCCACGGATCGGGGTCGACCCCGCGCGTTCCACTTACACCGCCCTGCCCAATGATGCGCAGGTTATCAGCGCCATCGGTAAAGACGTAGTACGTTTGAAAATCGCTGGTACGCACATTCCTCAAGTCAAAACTCCAAACGCCAGAGCTTTCGGCGCGGGTTGAGACTAACTGCGATGAGCCTGAACTGCCGCTTCCATTGGCGTCCTGAAGTTGTAGGTAGACGATGGCATTTGGGACGATTGTAGTGCCATCGGTAAGATACATATACCCCCAGACGTTTTTGCTGTCTCCGGTTGGCGGGGTCAGTGCGGGACCGGTAGTCACCTGGTAATACGCGCCGCCGTTGTTATCCACAGTGTTCCCCGAACTGACCTGGAAATAGACGAGTGCGCCCACCGTAAGCCCGCTAATCGTGACGTAATGAGTGGTGGTGCTGGTCACGCCGTCAGAGACAATGGTGGTAGGAGGCGTGCTGTACCCCCAGGTGACCTTACCATCGCTGAGGATGTCGGTCGTCCAGCTTACCACAAAATTACTATCACGCACATTGGTGATGTACACCTTATAAATGACCGGATTTGCCTGCGGGGCAGCCCAGGCGCCGGTTGGCATCAGGAGCAGCGCTAACACAACCAGCGCCAATCTAAAAGTGGATATTTTTGTAGCTATTTTATGTGCCATCTGATCCTCCTTCCTCACCTATCTACTCATTATAATCTTGAATCGGGTGATCACGGAGTGTAGCTGCTGGAAGCGGAACACTTGACGAAGTAACCTTCGGCTGGAAGAATAGTAAAGTCGTTGAACGGGTATGTTTTGATATAGGATTCCCAACTGCTGTTGACCCAGCGAGTTATTTCAGAGCAGGATCCCCCCTGACCATTGATGCCATTGAGAATGTCATGTGCCAGGTAGCCAGAGACCGGATAAGGGATGCCGACCAGGTTCCAACCCGAAACCAGGTTAAGGAGCACCCCACCGGTCGGACGGGTGCCTTCGAGAGTCCAACTGCTTGTCTGCGTGCATTTAACGAAGTAGCCTTCGCCCATCACAATCGAGAAGAGCCCGAAAGGATAGCCCAGCACATGCGAATTCCAGGCGCTGTTCAACCACTGGTCCACTTCTGAACAGGTGCCTCCCTGAGCGTTGATCGCGAGCAGCATAGTCTCAGCATTGTAGGCAGTAATGGGAGACATAGGCAGCGCAATCAGGTTCCAACCCGGGACGAAATTTATTGTCTGGCAGGCATAGGTACTGGCGTTGGCTGTAATGCTATAATTCGATCCCTGGGCATCTCCGGCGCGGTAGGCGCGCACGCGGTAGGAATACGGCGTCTCGCAGCTGCGCCCCTTGTCACTGTAGCTGGTGACGTTCGTGTCGACGGAGCCGATCTGCGTCCAGCCGCTCACGCCGTCCAGGGAGCGTTCGATCTGGAACTCACCCTCGTTGTTGGAGTTATCCTGCCAGGTCAGGTTGATCTGAGTGCTGGAGACAGCGCTGGCCTGGAGATTGCTGGGGGCCGTCAGCGCGCCAGGGGGCAGGGTCTGCAGCTTCAAAGCCGGGTCGCCAAACAAGAGGTAGGTTTCGATCAGATCGCGGTAGCTTGAGCTGTGGGCGTACAGGGAATATTTGGCGTTGGTGGTGAGGTAGCCAAGCCGGGTATAGGCATGGTTGAAGAGATCGTCGAACAGG
>CAYGWJ010000062.1:0-2580 GCA_964353405.1 uncultured Anaerolineae bacterium | reverse complement strand
TAGTCTATCGGCGTGCGACGTTCGGGAAAGCGTCGCCGCAAGTACTGTTCAAACTTGGATACACTCTCGTTTCTGTCCATGAGTCAGCCTCCGTGGGTATAAGTATACCCCCTTGAGACTTACTCAGTATAACAATGACAGGTCAGGGTTGTGGGTAATCACCAGATGGTATACTCTAAACTTGTGGGAACGCGTGCTAGGTTTATTGGGGAGACTGTCAAATGACACTTGATGATACGATTCGTGACCTGAACGAGTTTGCCGATTCCGAGACCAAACTGCCAGCCCTCTTTGTGGGGCATGGCAGTCCGATGAACGCGATTGAAGACAACGAGTTCAGCCGGGCGTGGGCAGAAACCGGCACAGCCTTGCCCCGCCCCAAGGCTATTCTATGCATCTCGGCCCACTGGGAAACGGCGGGCACGCAGGTGACGGCAATGGAACAGCCCAAAACCATTCATGACTTTTACGGCTTTCCCCAGCCGCTGTACGAGATGCGCTATCCTGCGCCAGGCTCGCCGGGTCTGGCGCGTCTGACCCGGGACACGTTGCGCAAGGCCGAGGTTCGATTGGATTCCGAGTGGGGATTGGATCACGGCGCGTGGTCCGTCTTGTGCCGGATGTTTCCCGGCGCCGACATTCCCGTCGTCCAATTGAGCCTGGATCGAACTCGAGAGCCGGCCTTTCATTACGAGTTGGCGAAGGAATTGAGGCCGTTGCGGAACAAGGGCATCTTGATCCTCGGCAGCGGGAACATGGTGCACAACTTGCGGATGGTCGTCTGGGAGGACAAGGCATACGACTGGGCGATAGAGTTTGATGCGACCATGAAACAGTTGATCTTGTCCGCAGACTACGATTCGATCGTCCACTACTCCAGGCTGGGCCAGGCAGCGCGCCTCTCCGTGCCGACCAACGAGCACTTTTTACCGCTGCTGTATATCCTCGCTCTGCGAGACCGGGACGAGAGCGTCGAGTTCTTTACGGACAAAGTCACATCCGGTTCTCTCTCCATGCGCTCGCTCAAGATCGGCTGATTCGCGCGACAGAGCCGCACCAGACTGACTCTCTTTCTCGTTTCGCCACTACCTGGTTATCACCATTCAGCGGGTTGTCGTTGCGCGCTATGAAGGCGAGGACTCGCGGGTCAAGGTGGCGCGTGACTGCGCCCCGCAGGGCGCTCCCGATGCTCGGACGATCCGGCGCGCGGCGACCTGGACAAGCTGGCCGCGCTCGTAGCCCACAGGTCCGCTTCGCGAGACCTGGAGCCGAAGGCCCCCTGTGGGTCAGGTCTTGAAGGGTGGCAAGAGTTGGTCGTGCGGCACTGGCGCACGCCGCACGGCGCCGATGACAGAGAGGCCACGCGAAGCGGCCCACACCAGACTCTGGCAATCCTTACCTCACGTGCGACCCGAAGGAGAGGAGTAGCAGGGCGGCAGGCCATGCCCCGCGCCGAGCCGCCCATCACGGGCCATGCCAAACTGGAGACTGATCTGTTTGCGTGATGACAGCGCCGGGCCACTCGCTCATGGAGCGGCCACGCGCCGGGCAGCGCCGCATACACCAGGGCAGTGTATTGCCGCAAGATGGCATTCGCCGCTGTCGTGAGCTTGCTGGCCTATCACCGATACACAAACTGCATTGTACCGCATCACCTTGACCCTGTGACAACGCGATAGTGGGGCCGTGGGGCTGACCTGCGGCCCTTTTCATTGTGCGACTTGCGGCGCGGGCGAGCATCCCGCGCTTTGCGCGGTGCTCGTTAGTCGTTGACCGACTTCTGGAACGGCAGGGATCCATGCCTATTGTCTTGATGCGGGCCGGGGACAGTCACATGCTCACTAGCTTTGGCGCGCCTGCCTTCCTCCCCTTAGCAGTTTGGGGGGCATTTTATGGGATGAGGTTTGGAGCAGCCCCTGAACGAAAAGCTGCCGCGCTCACTAATTGCTAACTGTGGGCATTCTTGCGTTTTAGGGTCAAGCTGGACTAGTGCACATTGGGTCACTTTGGCCTGAATTATATGGACTCGATTTCTTGAACTTTTCGCCGAGGTGTGCATAATAGAAGCTGATCTCAACGTAGGAATGATGCCATGCCACGGCGAAAAGTGAATTTGGACGTTAAGGTTGCCGCGATGCGCAAGAGTCTGCGGTTGACGAATGTTGCAGACATTGTACAAGAACACGGACTTTCCAAGCAGGCTCTGTACAACTGGTATGACAAAGTATTGGAGGCTTTGCCAGACATCTTGACGGATGATAAGCCAGGTCGCAAACCCCACTCCCAGGCCGACTCGGCACCCCCCTTTTGAGTGAAGACCGGGGCCGACCGCTCAACGACGCGGGCACGTGGTGGCTCAAGGGGGCGTGGATCGAAGTTGGCATTGAGCAAGCCTTGCTGGCTGTGATTGAAATCGCCCGCCAGCGCTACCGGGGCGAGTCGGGTCCGCGCTTGCGCGTGCTGACCCATTCGCCAGAGGTTTTGATCCGCAAGAACGAGACCCTGGCCTTTCTGCCCTTGTTCGAGAACATGACGCGCCTGATTCATCTGGACACCTACGACGACGATGGGCTGGGTGGC
>CAYGWJ010000061.1:0-4308 GCA_964353405.1 uncultured Anaerolineae bacterium | reverse complement strand
ATGAATACGTCGAGCGTCATGGCTGGGCCGGTTATTAAATCTCAAATTTCAAATATCAAATTTCAAAGGCACGCTTTACATTTGATATTTGAAGTTTGACATTTGAGATTTGATTATGAGCATCATCTACAATAAAGTCGCTCGCGATATCTGGCGCAACAAGGCGCGCACGCTGATGGTGGTCTTGAGCACCGGCGTCGGCATCCTGGCGCTCGGCATGGTGATGACCATGTCGTCGTTGATGACGAGCCGTCTGACGGGCGAGTGGGAAGCTTCACGGCCGGCGCACGTCACGCTGTACACCAGCTCGGTGGATCAGGGCACGGTGGACGTGCTGGCGCGCACACGCGGCGTGGCCGACATCGAGCCGGCCATCAGCACGGCCATTCAATGGAAGCATCCCGGTGAAACCGAGTGGCGCAATGCCGGCCTGGACGCGCGCCGGGACTACCAGCATCAGCGCCAGGATATTGTAACCCTCGTGCAAGGCGCGTGGCCGCGCGCCGAGCGCAACGCGCTCCTGGTCGAGCGGCAATCCTCCATGTCCTTCAACGTCCCTGCCGGCAGCACGATCCTGGTCAAAGCCGGTCAGGTCGAACGCGAAATGCGCGTCATCGGCGTGGCGCGCAGCCTGACGGTCTTTCCGCCCCAGTTTGGCGGCGATGCGTCGTTTTACGCTACGCCGGAGATTCTGCGCGACCTGCTCGACCTGGACGGGTTCAATCAACTGAAAATCCGGTTGCCGGCGTTCGACCGGACCGAAGCGCAAGCAGTGGGCGACCAGCTCAAAAAGCAGCTCGAAAAAGGCGGCACGCAGGTCAGCACGCCGCAAATCCAGGACCCCAAGCGGCACTTTATCCAAAACAATCTGGACCCGATTTTCCTGGTCATGGGCGTGATCGGCGCGCTGGCGCTGGTCATCTCGGCGTTCCTGATCGTCAACACCATCAACGCCGTGCTGGCGCAGCAAGTGACGCAAATCGGCGTGATGAAGACAGTGGGCGCGACGACGGATCGGGTAGTGCGCGTGTATTTGACGCTGGTGTTGATCTATGGACTGTGCGCGATTGCGCTGGCCGTGCCCCTGGCCGCGATCGCGGGCAATGCGCTGAGCAAGGGCTTGCTGGCCCTGCTCAACATTGAGGCGAGCGGCCTGCAATTTGTGCCGCAGGTCGTCCTCGTCCAGGTCGCCGTCGGGTTGATTGTGCCCGTGCTCGCGGCGGTGTGGCCGGTGCTGGCGGGCACGCGCATCAGCGTGCGGCAGGCCATCGCGTCGTATGGTCTGGGGGCTGACTATGGAAAAAGCTGGCTGGACAAGCTCATCGCCGGCTTGCGCGGCCTGCCCCGCCCGCTCGCGCTCAGCCTGCGCAACACATTCCGGCGCAAAGGGCGCGTGATGCTCACGCTCATTACGCTCATGTCAGCCGGCGCGATGTTCATGATGGTGATGAGCCTCGGCAACACATTCACCTACACGATTGACAAGGTCTTTGAAGCCTACAATTTTGACGTGGAGATTTATTTCACAAACTCGGAGCGGTTTGAGCGTGTTGAGGCGATTGCCGCCGGCGTGCCCGGCGTCACCGGCAGTGAGGTGAGGGTGACACTCCGGGGTACTTGGAGTTTGGCAACGGGAACAAGCGCGAGGTCATCGTTTGGGGAACGGCGCCGAATTCAACCATGTTCAATCCGACGATCACGGCCGGGCGATGGCTGCGACCCGGCGACGAGAACATGCTGGTGTTGAACCAGCGCATCGCCCAGGACGAAGGACTGGGGGTCGGCGACCTCGTCACGGTGGACCTGGGCGAGCGCAAAAAGGCGACGTGGGAGATCGTCGGCCTGTTGGTGGATATTAATAACCAGGGCAACTCGGCGTATGTCCCGCGCGATTCGTTAGCCAGGCAACTGCACCAGTTCAATCGAGGCGGTTCGGTTTGGGTCAAGACCGAGCGACACGATGGGGCGTACCAGGCCGCCATCGAAAAGCAACTGCGCGCCGCGTTTGAGGCGAGTGCCGTTGAGGTGATCTATACGATGACGGCCGCCCGCAACATTGAGATGAACCGGACCCAGTTTGGCCTGATCACCAATTTGCTGTTGACCATGTCGGTGCTGGCTGGCGCGGTGGGCAGCCTGGGCTTGATGGGCACCATGTCCATCAATGTGCTGGAGCGCAGCAAGGAAATCGGCGTGATGCGCGCGATTGGCGCGACGTCGGGCAAGCTCGTGGGCATCTTTATCTTTGAAGGCATTCTGCTGGGATTGGTCAGTGCGCTCCTCGCCATCCCGTTGAGCTATCCCGGCGCGCGGCTGGTGAGTGATGCGATGGGCAACATGCTGTTCAAAATGCCCATGTTTTTCCGCTATTCGGTTAACGGCGTGTTCATCTGGATCGTGGTGATGATCGTGCTGGCGACGCTGGCGAGCCTGTGGCCGGCCTTGCGCGCCGCCAGGTTGAGTGTGCGTGACACGCTGGCGTATGAATAGTGGGTAGTGGGTAGTGGCAAGATGCGCTACAATAGTTTTTGCCGGCAAATATATTCGTGCACGAGCGGCACGGTGATGCGATAGCTGTCGTCAACCGGCTCGATGATCTCGCGACGCAAGAGCCTGCGGACTGTTTCGCTCAACACGGTCTCATCACGCTCGATCGAGCGCAACTGCGTGCGGGGCAGAGGCACATCAGGCGGACAGGCCGCCAGCGCATCCAGCATGCGGTGCGCAAGCTCACCTTCGGCCTGGCTGCGCCATAGATCAATGAAATAGTTTTGACCTCGTTCCAGCGCGAGCGGCATCACGGCGTTCACGTCGTCAACGGCGACGAATGACGCCGCGGGCATGCGCCGCGCAGCGTTCATCCGCTCGACCAGCAACGTGCACATCAATTGCACCAGGTAAGGCTGGCAGTGTGTGACGCGCAGGATACGCTCCACAGCCTCCGGCGTATAGATGGCCGGAAAATCGGCCACGGGCCGCTCGATCAATTCGCGGGTATCGGGCTCTGCCAAAAAGCCGATGGCGAGCGTGGTCGTGGTGACGAGCGCGCTGGCCCAATGCGGCGCGAGTTCGTCAATGCGGTGACTGCCCGAAAGCAAAACCTCGATCCGGCGGCGGTGCTGGACCATGTTGCGCAGCATCGCCAGGATGCGCTCATCCAGCCGCTTGTCCTGGATGGCTTGTTCCAACGCTTCGAATTCGTCCAGGCACACGAGCAAGGTTCGCTCGCCCAGCGCACTTTCGACCTTATCCAGCCAGCGGCCAAACGCCGGGTAAGCGTCTAGAGCCAGTGTCTTGCGGTCGAGCGCCGGCAAGCTGACGCCGCGATGCCGCTGGGCTTGTTCCACCAGCTCATTCGCCAATCCGGCCAGCACGCCCGCCGCGTCCTGCGCGCCGCCGAGCTTTTCCGATTGCAGATCGAGAAAGGCCGGCACCACGCGGCTGCCCAGCCGCCGGGGGAGTTGCATCAACGCCGAAGTCTTGCCCGTGCGCCGAGGGCCATACAGCAGGAACGTGGCCCGCTCGCCTTCCTTGCCCCCCAGCGCGCCTTCGAGCTGGCGAAAGAGCGCCGCGCGTCCCTTGAAGGGCAGCGCCGCATCCGGGCGGCCCGCCGGCCGGATGGGGCGGCCATCGCCGATATAGACCTGTGGGATTGGCTCTTCAATGCGCTGTTGCTGGCGCGCCTGTTCAAGCCCATCCGCGACGAGCCTGGCCCAACGTTCGAGCGCGAGGGCAAACTCGCCGGGTTGCAGGCGCAATGACGCCAGCGCGTCGGCCGCCGCTTCCAGCCGCCGCACGCGGTTGGTGGCCGAGTCGCTGGCCTGCGCGCTGGCGACTTCTCTACTTACGTCTCGCATCCCCAGAACCGAGCGGCGCACCGGGTCGGGCAACGGTGTGTCATCGGAAAGCCAATCCAGCCCCTGGCCAAAAGCGGCCAGCGCAGGCAATGAGGTGACCGACTCGGCATCTTGACGAGCCAGTTGAACGAGTGCCTTGTGGGCCGCAGACCTTTGGTAGCGATGCGCGGCAACCTCGACCAGCGCGGCTTGCCCGGCGGCGTGGTCCTGGCGATAGAGCGTTGCCAACAAGGTATCCAGACCGGGGAGGGGCAAAAGGATGATATCATCCCAGCGCACGGGCGAGATCTGCCAAAGCCTGGTGCTCAGGTTGGGCGCCAGGCGGACGAGCCACCACGTGACCAAGCTTATGGGATATTGTACCAACAGATGAACGAAATGCGTCAACGTCAGAACGGAGGTCACGCCGCCCGCCACGCCTAACGCCACGCCGCCCGCCACGCCGAACGCC
>CAYGWJ010000060.1:0-6207 GCA_964353405.1 uncultured Anaerolineae bacterium | reverse complement strand
CTTGGCATAGACACCTGAAGTGTATCGGCTTTCGACCTCAAATAGATCAGACATAAACTTCCTTGACTTGATTTGAACCGCCAGGACCCATACTGTCAAGTTATCCACGAAGAACACGAAGAAACACCAAGTTTTCCTCTTCGTGTGCCTTCGTGCCCTTCGTGGAGAAAAAGGAAATTCCTATTAACTCTAGTTAGCGCATTGGAGTCAAGGCTTTAGCCGGTGTTTGCCCGCCTAAAGGCTCGACTCCGGCCTTATCCAAGCGGTTAGCTGATGACAGTACCATGACCCGACAATGCCCGTTGCACTGCCCCGGCCACACGACCATCGGCGAAAATCACTTGACGCACGCCGTGCTCCAATGCCTCGCTTGCGCCCAGGACCTTTTTCTTCATCCGGCCTTGCGCAAAACTCAGGGACGCTTCCAACCCGGCACGTTCGAGACGCGGGATGAGCGTGGCCTCATCGGGAAAATTGCGCATGAGGCCGGGCACATTCGTCAAAATGATCAGGCTGTCGGCTTTTAAAGCGCCCGCGATCATGGCTGCCGCGCGGTCAG
The DNA here is from genome assembly GCA_964353405.1 of uncultured Anaerolineae bacterium. Classification (GTDB taxonomy): domain Bacteria; phylum Chloroflexota; class Anaerolineae; order Fen-1058; family Fen-1058; genus JBGLNJ01. Next base: position 5,648 of record CAYGWJ010000060.1, on the reverse strand, counting down.
CGTCCACGTTGAGCGCAACGCTTTCCTCCGAAATCGCCAGCGGCGCAATGACGGGCGTATAGCCAGCGCCCAGCAGCATCTGAAGCAAGCCGGCGTTGACCGTCTGGATGGCGCCCGTATAGTCATCGCGAAGCATTTTGACCTTGCCGCCCGCCGGGTCAACCATGCGAATCGCCTCTTTGCGCTTGGCGACCAAGAGCCTGCCATCCACACCCGAAAGCCCCAGCGCGTTCACACCCTTCTTTTGCAACGCCTCGACCAGCAGTGTGTTGATCTTGCCCGCGGTCACCATCGCGAAAATTAAAAGCGTCTGCCGGTCGGTATAGCGGCTGGTAAAGCCCGAGGGGGATGTGACAAAGCGTGGCGGATGCCCCAACTGCTCCGAGAGCTGGTTCGTTTCGTCCGAGCCGCCATGCACCAGCACGATTTGCTGACCTTGCTGCACCAGCGCCGCGACGTCGGCAGCAACCCCTTCCAGGCTCACACCGGCCGCGCCGCCCATCTTGACTACAATTGTTGATTGTTGATTGCTGATTGTTGATTGTTCTGCAAAGTGCATGGCAACTCACTTTCGAGAAAGATGAGTGCGGGCGGTCTTGACCGAAGCGGTGAGAATGGCGATCAACTCATTAGCCTCCCTCATCAAGTCAGCAAGGCGATTTTCAGAAACCAATTCTGCCTCGACCAGCATCTCCATCCAGTACAATGACTCATCGGCCTCTTCAATCGCAATGCCGACTTTGGAAATGAAATCCGCCTTTGACCGCCCGCGACAAGCAGACCGATAATTCGCACCGACAGACGTCCCCGCACGCAACAACTGGTTGCCGATCACATTCGCCGTTCGCGTCGAAGGCAGCGATTCGACTAGATGAATCACGCGCAAGCCAAATCGCTTGGTGCGGCGTTTCAATTCCTCTGCATCCACGCAACCTCCCGAACGGTGGATTTTGGATCTTGGGCTTTAGATTGGCGTATCGCCAGCGGAGACTGAATCGGCAATCAGCAATCTAAAATCAAAAATCTAAAATCAGACATCAAATAGGGTGCAGCCCCGAAAAATCCAGCCCCGCCGTCTCTTCGAGGCCGAACATCAAGTTCATGGCCTGAACAGCAGAGCCGGATGCGCCCTTCATCAGGTTATCAATGGCAGCCAGCGCCACAATGCGGCCTGTCTCGGAATCGAGCTCAAAGCCAACGTCCACGTAATTCGTTCCAGCCAGGAGCTTGGGGTCGGGCACGCGATAAACGCCGCTTTTGTCCTTGACGACGCGGATGAACGGCTCGGCATTCGCCCAACTTTTATACACGCGCCAGAGATCTTTATCGGTCACGCCGGGCCTGGCAAAGGTATGGGCGGCCGCCAGCGCGCCTCGAATCGTGTCCACCGACGTGATGGTGAGATGCACATTCTCCAGGCCCAGCTCTTGAATGATCTCGGCCGTGTGGCGATGGCCCGACGGCGCATAAGTGCGAATCACGCCGGCGCGCTCCGGGTGATGCGAACCCGAATTGGGCGACGCGCCTCCCTCGGACGAGCCGACCTTGACATCCAGGATGATGGGCTTGGACAAATCAAGCAGGCCCGCGCGCACGAGCGGCAACAACGCCATGTTCGAAGCCGTCGCATTGCAGCCCACGCCGCTGACGTAGGAGGCGGCCTTGATTTCTTCGCGGTGCAATTCAGGCAAGCCATAGACGAACTTATTCAGCCACTGCGGAGCCGCATGATCCGCGCCATACCACTTTTTGTAAAACGCCGCATCACGCAGGCGAAAGTCCGCAGAAAGATCAATGACTTTAGCAGCCAGCGAAGCATAGTGCTCGATCTGTTTTTGCGCTTCGCCGTGCGGCAAAGCCAGGAACAGCACATCGCACGGCTGGAGCGTTTGTCGCGAGACGAATTTGAGGGTCGTGCGCTTGCGCAGATTGGGATGAAGCGAATAGACGTACTCGCCCAGGTGATGCTCGGACGTGACCTGCGTCACCTCGGCCTGCGGATGGCTGAGCAACAGGCGCAGCAACTCGCCGCCGGTGTAGCCCGAAGCGCCGACGATCGCCGCCTTGATCATGCAGGCACTCCCATCAACACCTTTACCGGATAAGGCATTGGCGCGAAATGCCCGCAATTCTTTTGCTCGCCCACGCATAGGCAATAGTCCACGATATAGCCGGGAATGTCCACGCCCGTCGTCGGCACGGTCGTGTGATATTCCATGGTGTGATTGATCTCGTTAATGAGCAGACCGCGCTCCGAATCTTCGAACACGTCAACGGCCAGCACGCCGCCGCCCACCGCGCGCGCCGCCGCCAGGCAGATGTCGTTCAACTCGGGCGTGACGGGGCACACTTCGCCCTGCCCGCCGCGCGCGGTGTTGGTGATCCAATGCGCCGACTTGCGATAGATGGCCGTCACAGTCTGATCGCCCACGACAAACGCGCGAATGTCGCGGCCAGGCTTGGTGATGTATTCCTGGATGTAAAAGACGCTGTGCTGATACGAGCCGAGCGTGTCCTTGTGCTCCAGCAGCGCTTCGGCGGCGTCGCGGTCGTTGATCTTGGCGAGCAGCCGCCCCCACGAGCCAACGACGGGCTTCATCACCACCGGATAACCCAGTTCCTCGATGGCCTTGAGCGCAGACTCGGGCGTGAACGCAACGCGCAGGCGCGGCTGCGGCACACCGGCTTGTTTGAGCGCGGCGGACGTGGCGAGCTTGTCGCCGCACATCGCCGCCACGGTCGCCATGTTGACCGTGGGAATGCCCCACGCGTTCAACATCTGCGAAGCATACAGTCCGCGCACATACGAAATGCTGCGGACGAGCACGGCGTCATACTTGCCCCAGTCGCCGGGACCGTTGTCAAAATCGAACACGATTTCGCCGTCGTCAATGCGGTCATACGCCACACCACGCTGATCGAGCGCGGCCATGAGCCATTTTTCCTCCACGCGCAGCCGTGACATGAGCAGAGCGATTCTCATTTCATCCTCCTTGATTGCTGATTTCAGACACCTGCACTTGCGGCGCAGGTGCAAGTGTTTCCGATTGCTGATTGCTCTTCCAATCAGCAATCTACAATCGCCAATCTAAAATCATTCGCCCCAGTCCTCTTCTTCGCGCGGGGCCAGCGAGAGCGCGACCGGGTCGAGCGACGTGACTTCGAGCTCGACGCCGCAATCCGGGCAGACCAGAATCTCACCCAGCTCGGCGCCGCCTTCGATGGGCACCACCGCTTCACATTCAGGGCATGTTCCGTTCATTGTTTCCTCCCATGGCTGATTTTTGACACCTGCACTTGCGTGCGGTGCAAGTGTTGCCGATTTCAGATTGCGGAGCATTCTCCGCAAACAAACTGACCAACCAACTAACCGCCTATCACCTGCTTCGCCAGCGCCAACTGATCCTGAACGGCTTCCGGCGCTGTGCCGCCCAGAGCTGAACGTCGAGCGATGGCGCGTTCGGGATCAAACACCTGATACAGATCGTCGGCAAACGCCGGATGGATTGCCTGCCATTCGGCCAGTTCCAGTTCGATGAGATTAACCGAGAGTTCCTGCGCGCGTTTCACAGCGCGCCCCGTCGCGTGATGCGCCTCGCGGAACGGCACGCCTTTGTACACGAGGTAATCGGCCAGATCAGTCGCCAGCATCGCCGGGTCAATCGCCGCGCGCATCCGGTCCGCGCGCACCGTGAGCGTCGAAATGACGCCCGCCATCACCGGCAATAGCATATCGAGCGTGTCTGCCGCCTCAAAGACCGGCGCCTTGTCTTCCTGCAAATCCTTATCGTAAGCCGATGGCAATGCTTTCAGCGTCGCCAACAAACCAACCAACAAACCCACCAGCCTGCCGCTCTTGGCGCGAATCAATTCGAGCGGGTCAGGGTTTTTCTTTTGGGGCATCAGACTGGAGCCGGTGGAATAGGCATCGTCCAGCTCGACGAAAGCAAATTCGGCGGTCGAGTAAAGGATGAGGGCTTCTGCCATGCGGCTGAGGTGCACGGCGATCAGGGTGGCGCAAAAGAGGTACTCGGCGGCAAAATCTCGATCAGAGACAGCATCGAGACTGTTGGGTGAAGCCGAGTGAAAGCCCAAGTCACGACTCAGCGCATCTCGATCAATGGGAAAGGCCGTGCCCGCCAGCGCACCACTGCCCAGCGGCGAGACCGCCGTGCGCTGCTTCAGGTCATGCAGCCGCCCTCGATCGCGCTGAAACGCCCACAGGTGCGCCAGCCACCAGTGGCTGAGCAGGATCGGCTGAGCGCGCTGCGTGTGGGTGTAGCCGGGCAGAATCACACCCATGTCTCGCTCGGCGCGCGCGATGAGGGCCGATTGCAGATCGAGCAACTGCGCATCGGCCTGATGGATGGCTTCCAGCACCCACAAGCGGAAATCGGTGGCGACCTGATCGTTGCGGCTGCGGCCCGTGTGCAGCTTGCCCGCCACCGGGCCGATGAGCTCCGTCAGCCGTCGCTCGACCGCCGTGTGAATATCCTCATCGCTTTCGACAAAGACAAACACACACCCTTCGAACTCTTGCGCGATCTTGTCCAGTCCCGATACGATCTCGTCCGCTTCAGCCTGCGTGAGCACGCCGGCCTTGGCCAGCGCGCGCGCCCATGCCACGCTGCCGCGCACATCTTGCTTCGCCATGCGTTGATCGAACGGCAGCGAGTCATTCAGCTTCGCTACCGCTTCGTTCACCGAACCGCTCAACCGCCCAGACCACAACTTCATTTTTGATTGCCGATTTCTGATTGCAGATTGTAGATTGCAGATTGCTGATTGAGGATTGGGCGTCAGCAATCTACAATCAGCAATCTGCAATCCAAAATGCTCTAGTCGCGGATGATCTTGTCCGCAGGAACAGGCGGCACATCCTGCGCGCCCTGCTCGACGAGCGCCCGAATCTTGAGCGGCAGCCCCCACAACCGTATAAAGCCGGCCGCGTCGCTGTGGCTATAGATTTCCGAATAGCCGAACGTGGCGATGTCTTCACGGTACAGGGTGTACGGGCTTGTTCGTCCGGTGACGATCAGGTTGCCCTTGTAGAGCTTGAGCGTGATCGAGCCGGTGACCTTTTGCTGCGTCGAAGTAAAGAACGCATCGAGCGCCTCGCGCAGCGGCGTGAACCACTGGCCAAAGTACACCAGCTCGGCGTAGCGCTGCGCCACGGTGTCTTTGTAATGCAGCGTGTCTCGGTCGAGCGTGATGGATTCAAGCTCCTGATGCGCGGCATACAGAATCGTGCCGCCGGGCGTTTCGTATACACCGCGAGACTTCATGCCGACGAGCCGGTTCTCCACCAGGTCAATCTGGCCGATGCCATGCTTGCCGCCGATTTCGTTAAGCGTTTCGACCATCTTGGCCGGCGAAAGCTGCTTGCCGTTCACGGCCACCGCATTGCCGGCTTCGAACGTGAGCGTGACTTGCTCCGGTTCATTCGGCGCTTGCTGTGGAATCACAGACAACTGGAAGAGCGAATCTTCCGGCGCGTTGTTGGCGTTTTCCAGCGGGCCGCCCTCGTGCGAAAGGTGCCAGAGATTGCGGTCGCGACTGTAGAGCGACGAGCCGCTGCTCTTGGGGACAGCATAGCCGTGCGTTTGCAAATAGTTGACGGCGTCTTCACGGGAGCGAATGTCCCACTC
>CAYGWJ010000059.1:0-2577 GCA_964353405.1 uncultured Anaerolineae bacterium | reverse complement strand
CTCGGCTTGCTCCAAGCGCTAAAACTCGCCGGCGCTCTGAGCGACCTGATCGGCTTCGCGCTCCAGCGACGGAATCGTTTCTGCGGCCAGCGTTTTGACGCGCATCTCTAGCCCGCCGACGTTGCGCTCGAGTTGCGCGAGCTCGCCCTGCAACTGATCGGCCTGCACCTGTCGCGCGGCAACCTCGGCGCGCAACGCGGCGATGGTTTGCAGGTCGAGCCGAGCGAGTTCGTCTTGCAGCGCGGCGAGCTGATCGGCCTTGATCGGCAGCGCGGTCAAGTCGGATAGATCACGTTCCAGATCGAAATAAATGCGCGCCTTGTCGCGCGTGAGGGCCAATCGTTCGCGCAACGCATTCGCCTTGTCCTGGCAAGTCAACAGTTCGGCGCGAATCTCTTCCAGCCGAGCCTGACGCTGTTCGATCTGGCGTGGCACAGCTCGCTCGCCGATGAACCAGCGGCGATAGACGCGCGGGTTCATGTGGCTCGTCGTATAGTTGCGGCGCAGAAAACACTCGCGCGTGACGGCGGTGCGCTGCTCGCGCAATTCTTCCAGCGAGTCGCATTTTTTCACATTGCCCAGTATCAAGCCCACAAACGCCTGAGCGCCAGCGTGCGAGGTTTCGACTTCCACGGCTAAACCGTCACCCTGAGCCGCTTCGCGGCGAAGGGTCTCTATCTTGCGTGACAGAGATTCTTCGCCGCCGCCCAAGGCGGACGGCTCAGAATGACGAACCCGCGCATCAAGAATCCGCTCTACATCCGGCAAGCCGACGCCATGCAGGTTATCCTGGTGACGCCGCTCGCGATAGAGGCGCATCGCCGCGTCATAGTGTTCCGGCGGCACAAGCAGGCTGAAGCGATAATTGCCCAGCACGCCCTCGACCGCATCTTGCCACGCCACGTCGGGGACTTTTAAAACGGTGCACAGGAAAGGAACTTCTTCCGCGCTCAGGCCCAGCTCGGCGCGCAAGAGCCGGCGCAGTCGAGCGGCTTCGGGCGCTTCGGCCTCGTAACTGGCATCGTGGTCGCCGGTTCGCAGTTGAGCAATCTCACGCTGAACCTGGTCAGCTTCTTGGCGCAACCGGCGCGACTGCTCACCCAGCAGCGCGTTTTGCTCGGTGAACGCGCGCCCCAATGCTTCCAGATCGGATTGCAGCCGCGTGATAATATCACCCTCTCCCCCAGCCTCTCTCCCTACCAGGGCGAGAGGAGTGTTGATGAGTTCGTCCAGCGCGGGTGGGATGGACAGCCGATCGTATTGCATGAATTCGCGCAGCTTGTGGGCAGCCTGCATTTCGCGGGCCAGGACCTGGTTTGCACGAGACTGGCGCTCGGTCAGCGCGCGCACTTCGTCTTCCAGCGCGGCAATTTTCTCGCCTAGCTCTTTTTCGCGCGCGGCAGTTGCATCGGTCTGCAAAGCAACTTGCGCATCGAGCAAGGCCTGCCTGGCGCGTTTGAGGTCTTCGGTGATGGCATCGCGCGTGAGGGCCGCGCGGTTGATCCCGACGCGCGTCTCATCCAGCTCCTGGCGCAAGTGCTTGAGCTGCGCCAACTTGACATCAGCCTGGGCGCGACGTTGAATATAGCCGTTCGTCAGGCGGCGACGGCGATTGGCCATTCGTTCCTGATCGAGGTCCTCGATGCGATTGAGGGCGTCAATTCGCTCTTTGACGTTGATGGCTAACGCCTCAAAATGGCGCAAGGTCTCTAACTGATCCTGAAGCGTTTTCACATCCACCAGGTTCTCATCCAGCAAATAGTTGTGGACAAATTCGCGGATGTTGGTCAGCGGGCTGAACGCCAGACCCTTGACGATTTTGGCCGGAAACGTATCTTTGAGCTGACCGAGCCGGTTGAGCAGGTGAAACCGGTAATCTTCGACGCGGCTGAACAACTGCGCGCGCCCGCCAGGCGGCAATGCGACATGTTCCAGGTGACGTTTGAACGCGCGCGAGTCAAACAACTTGCCCGCTTCGCGAAAGAACCAGGCGTCGTCGAGCAGCGCGTTGTGGACGATGAAATACATCACATCCGGCGCGCGGCCATCGGCGTAGGCGTCAATCACTGCGCCATGACAAAAGTGCGAGCCATCGGGGTTGCGGAATTCGAGTGCGACCAGGCCCGTTGCATCGTCGCGCAAGAAGCGTTGGCCTTCCGTGCCCAGTTCGCCGCGCACGTACGAAGCCAGTGTGCGCTTGCCGCCCGCGATGGCAGCCTGATTGAAGCGGATGTCGCGCTGACCGCCGACCAATGCAAATTGCACCGCGTCGAGGATGGTGGACTTGCCCACGCCGTTGACGCCGATGAGATACGTCGTGCCGTTGCACGTGATGGTCGTGTTTTCAAAAAGATGCCAGTTGATGAGGCGGATTCGAGTTAATTGTTTCATGGTGCTTCCTAATGCGTAATGCGTAATGCGTAATGCGTAATACGTTGTAAGGGCTTGTAATATCGTATCTCTTTTCGTCTTGTAATATCGTACCTTAACAGTCTTGCAGTTCCGTACCCTGTAGGCGGGCCTAGGGCACTAGGCAGGGCAACGTCAATTGCACCGGTTGCTCCAAGGTCAAGGTCT
>CAYGWJ010000058.1:0-16875 GCA_964353405.1 uncultured Anaerolineae bacterium | reverse complement strand
GACTTACGAGCGTGGACGACGGCGCAGTGCGGTCGGGTTGCTGGCACTGGCCGCGCTGGCCAAAGAGACGACGCTGTTGGTGGCCGCAGGCTTTTTGTTGAGCTTTGCTCTCTCGCGGCGCTGGCGTGATTTGATCGAGTGGACTATCATCGTCGGTGCGCCATTCGCGGCGTGGCAAGTAATTTTGCGCGTGTGGCTGGGCGCGTGGGGCATTGGCTCCGGCGGCGCGCTGGCGTCGCCGTTCGAGGTGATCCCGTACCGGGGATTATGGTCGCTGGCTGCGGTCAACACGCGTGCGTTCGCGCTCATCGCGCTGATCATGATCCCAGCGGCGCTTTTGCCGGGACTGGCGGCGCTCATTGCCGCGCTGCGCGACATAGCCCGGCGCGGCGCTCATCCGCTGGTGTGCAGCCTGCTGATGAATGCGCTAGTCATCCCGTTCACGCCGCAGTCCACGCTGCGCGAGCCGCTGGGGATGCTGCGCTTTATCGTGGGGCTGGTGGCGGCCGTCATTCTGTGGGGTGCGTATCGCAAGTCGCGCCGTGCGTTGAACTACTCTTTGCTCTGGATCGCCACGTTGGTGTTGGCGATCAATGAGCCACAGTTGCCAGCTTAGGCGAAGGACAGCTTGACGAGGCGAAGGACAAAATTCATCCCTCATCCCAAATCCGCAATCTGAAATCTAGAATGAAATCAACCGTCATCGTTCCAACTTACAACGAACGCGAGAATATTGTCCTGCTCGTACCGGAGCTGCTGGCGCTGCCGATCGAGGTCCATGTGCTCGTGGTGGACGATAACTCGCCTGACAGCACCGGCCTCATCGCCGAGGAAATGTCGGCCAAGAATTCGCGCGTGTCCGCGGTGCACCGGTCTGGCAAGCTAGGGCTGGGCACAGCGTACATTGCCGGGTTCAAGAAAGCTCTGGCGATCGGGTCAGATCGCATCCTCACGATGGACGCAGACTATTCGCATCACCCGCGTTACATTCCCTCGATGATCGAGCGCAGCCAGACTGCGGACCTCGTCATCGGCAGCCGCTATGTGCGCGGCGGCGGCGCGGTGGACAGCCCGGCTATGCGCCGCCTGTTGAGCTATGGCGCGAATGCCTTTGCCAAAATTGTGCTGGGCCTCAAGGCGATGGATTGCACCGCTGGTTTTCGCTGTTATCGGCGCGAGGTGCTCGAGTCCATTGACCTGGATTCGATTTTTTCCAACGGATACTCGTTCCTCATCGAGATGTTGTACCAGGTTCAACGGCGCGGCTGGAAGGTGGCTGAGGTTCCCATCCAATTTATGGACCGGCGGCTTGGCACATCCAAGATTTCGCGCAACGAAATCAACCGCGCTCTCTACACCGTCCTCCGGCTGAGTGCGGCGCGCGTGCTGAGGCGGTAGAGCGCGACCACTGTGTTGCGCCAGGTAACGATGAATCTCCACGACGCCGCACGCCGATTGACGCAGCCCGTATTCCTCTGGCTGATTGTGCTGGCGGCATGGGGCCTGCGCGTGTTTGACCTGGGTGCGCAGAGCCTTTGGTACGATGAAGCATTTAGCGTCCTCGTCGCGCGCGCCGATTGGTCCACGGCTGCGCGCCTGCTTTCGGTTGACCTGCATCCCCCGCTGTATTACCTCGCCTTGCGCGCCGGGCTAGCCGCGCTGGGCTCGAGTGAGTTTGCGGTGCGTTTTATCTCCGTCATCCCGGCCGTGTTGATGGTCCCGCTGATGTGGGTGCTGGCGCGGCGCCTGTTCGACCGATTGACGGCGCATCTCGCGGCGGCGCTGGTCTGCCTCTCGCCGCTGTTCGTGTGGTACGCGCGCGAGGCGAGGATGTACAGCCAGGCGACGGTGTTGGGGCTGGCGGCGACGTATGCGCTTGTTCGAGCGCAGGATACGGGTCGGGCGCGTTGGTGGGCCGCGTTGGTTGCATGCGCGTTGGGCGCCGTGTACAGCCACTATTCGACGCTGTACCTGGTGGCCGCCTTGGGCCTGGTCTGGCTGACAAACTTTCGCTTTCGAACTTTTAATCTCAAACCGCTGTGGCGTTCGATGCGGCCCGGTGTGTTGGCGTTTGGGGTGATGGCGTTAGGGGTGGCGGTGATTGCGCCATTTCTCTTGGGCCTGTCACAAGCGAGCCTGGCCTATTGGCCGGGGCAATTGGATGTGGTCTCTGCGTTGACTCGGTCGGCGTATTCACTCGTTGGCGGAAGGACAGCGCCGCCTCCGGTGGCGAGCGCGCTTGCCGTTGTCGTCGGCGTGTTGACACTCGCCGCTGGGCTGGGCGCAGTCATGTTCCCCACAGATCGGCGCGGCGTGCGGTTGGCTGCGCTGGTAGCGGTCGTCGGCGCGGCGCTGATGTTTGTCGTCCTTTACAAGCGCCCCAAGTTTGAGCCTCGTCATTTGATGCCGCTGGCTCCGGCGGTGTGGCTGCTGGTCGCCGTGGGCATCCGCACTATGTGGCGGCCGCGCGGGCGCGGCCTGCGAGCGGCGGCGACATTGAGCATGGTGGTCATGTTCGTTGGATTGGCCGTGTCGAACGTGGGCATATTCACAAGAGTGGCTGCGCGCGATGATTGGCGCGGCGCCGTCAATTACATCCGGCGAAATATCCGGCCCGACGAAACCATCGTGTTGGTGAGCGGCCATGCCTTCCCGGCGCTGGCCTATTACGATGCGCCGCCGTGGGTGGCCTTGCCCGATGACCTGGTATTGGACGTGACGCACGTCCTCGATTATGAGTCAGTTGTGCCCTCGCTCAGGCGTATCCAGGCCGAGCGGCGCGGCGTGTGGTTGGTGCAGTGGCAGGACGAAATTATTGATCCGACACAAATTGTCCCGGCGCTGCTCAGCGATATTGGCGCCGAACAGCCGGTGACAGAGCAATTCGCGGGACTGCGCGTGCGGCATTTCATGCTTGACCGCATCGCCGCGTTGTCGCTCGAGCCGCAGGTGGCGCGACGATTGGATCGCTCGCCGTTGCCCGGCCTGACCGCGCTCGGCGTCACGCTGTCGCCGCAGCCGCTTCCGGCGGATGCGCCACTTGTGGTGCGGATGCTTTGGCGCGCGGACGCGCCCTCGCGCGGCGCGGCGGGCGCGTCGCTCCGCGTGAGGGATGCTCAAGATCAGGAATGGGTGCGGCGCGACGAGTTGTTGGCTGGCACATTCCTGTCCGAGCGTTGGCCGCTGGGACGCGCGGTGATGGGCCAATACACGCTCACGCTGCCCAGCGGAACGCCGCCGGGGACTTTCTCTCTGCACCAGGTCGTCTATCGCGGCGATCAGATGGGCGATCTCGATCTGGGTGAATTGGTAGTGACGCGCCCGGTTCGCGCGCCGGATGTCGCTAGCTTGGGCATCAGCCTGGCTCATCCTGTCCAGCTGGGCGATCTGACGTTGCTGGCGGCCACGTTCGACCAACGGACAGTCAAGCCGTGTGAAGAATTGCTTTTCACCTTGTTCTGGCGCAGCGATCGAGCGCCTGCGGACGATTATGCGCTCAAGGTGAACCTCGCGGGTAAGGTGGAAGATCAACCGCTTGCGCCGGGGCTGCCCACATCACAGTGGCGGCCGGGGGATGTGTGGCGCACGCGTCAGCATGTCGAGGTGCCGTGCCGGGCGCCGGATGGGCCGGCGAGTCTTCAACTGAGCCTTAGTGGTTCGGCTGGACAGTCTGGGGCATTTCTCAGCGTGGGAACGGTGAATGTTAGCGGCGAACGTATGTATGCGCCACCCGCACTGCAGCATCGGTTCTTTGCCGATTTGGGTGGACAGGTACGTCTCTTGGGTTACGACATCAAGCCTCAAACGCCGAATGTCAAATCGGAAGTCGAACTCACGCTCTACTGGCAGGCCACGCACGAGACGACGGCGAGCCTGACGGTGTTCACGCACATCGAAGGCGAGCAGAGACGTGTGTGGGGCCAGCACGATGGCCCGCCCGCTTCGGGCTTCAAGCCGACCGACCATTGGTTAGCGGGTGAGGTTGTGGCTGACAAGCACATCCTCACGCTCGATCCGGCCACGCCGCCCGGCAGTTATCGGCTCGTGGTCGGGATGTACGATCCGATCACGCTGACGCGACTGTCCGCGTTGGATCAAAACGGCCAGCGCTGGCCCGACGATTCGATCTTTTTGCAGAACATTGTCGTAATACGTTGATCGCGTTCTCACGCCGGTCAGCGGCATGTCGTGGCCCCTGGAAAGTCCCAGGGGTGGTACAATCGAGTTGAATGTTTTTGAGGGGGGCGTGGCATGATTTTGATTGTACCGTTCATCGAACAAGCACGTAGACGAGCGCGGTTGCCTGGATGGCCGTAGACGATGCGTGAGTACACGATGCGTGATCAACGATCGTCGGCAAGCACGCGATGGGCAGTGACGTTGCTGCTCATTATTTTCGTGACGCTGAGCGTTGTCTACAGCGTCGTCACGCCGATCTTTGAAGCGTCCGACGAGCTGTGGCATTATCCTGTCGTCCAATACATTGCCACAGGTCATGGCCTGCCGGTGCAGACGCCTGTTGACCGGCCTGGTCTGTGGAAGCAGCAGGCCAGCCAGCCACCGCTGTATTATGCGCTGGCAGCTCTGCTCACGGCCTGGATTGACACGAGCGACCTGACTGCGACATTGCGCCCCAATCCGCACGCGGCGGTGGGCGTAGTCACGCCGGACGGCAACATTAACCTGGTGGCGCACGATCCGGCGCGCGAGGCATGGCCCTGGAGTGGCACCGTGCTGGCAGTTCATCTTGCGCGCCTGCTGTCGGTAGCGCTGGGCGCGGCCACGGTGTACCTTACGTATCGCCTCGGTCAAGAGGTTTTTCCTGATCGTCCTGAGGTCGCATTGGGCGCGGCAACTATCACGGCCTTGACGCCGATGTTTGTTTTTATCAGCGGCTCGGTCAACAACGATAACCTCGCCATCCTGTTGTGCTCACTGGCGCTGTTGGTCATGCTCCGACAGGGTCGCGCCTGGCAAGCTGACGAGGGGCGTTTGATGTTGGGTTGGCTGGTTCTGGGCGTGGTGATTGGACTGGCGACGCTGACCAAGTTCAGCGGCGTGGGCTTGTTGGCTCCGGCTGCGTTGACCGGCGTGTGGGTGGCGTGGCAGCGTGGCCTAACGTTGAAACGTCAGGCTGAGAGCGCAAGCCCGCTCAAGCGAGTTTGGACACTTGCGCCTTGCCCCTGGGATTGCCCAGGGGTGACGCGCAGTGCAGGTGTCGCAAGTATGGATTGGCGTCACTTGATTGCAGCCGGCCTGACGATTGGCGTGCCGGTACTCGTGTTGACGGGTTGGTGGTTCTGGCGCAACCAACAACTCTATGGCGACCTATTCGGCTTCAAGATGTTCACGCCCTACTTTTCGCGTCCCATCCCGGCTGATGCGGCTCAGATTTGGAGTGAGCGCACCAGCTTTCTGTACGGTTTCTGGGGCAATTTTGGCGGCCTGAACCTGCCGATTCCCTCGTGGGCTTTTACTCTTTTCAATGCCTTGCTCGTGTGGTCGGCGATAGGGCTGGCGATTTCTCTTGTGCGCCTCGCTCTTGGTCCCTCATCGTTTGTCTGGCGTAGCAGTCTTGCGTCCTTCGTCATTGCGTTTTGGGGCTTGATTGTCTTTGTCTCGTGGCTCACCTGGACGCGCACCACGTGGTCGAGCCAGGGGAGATTGGTGTTTTACGCGCTGCCGTCTTTCGCGATTCTGATGGCGGCGGGCTTGGCGGCGTGGCTGCCTCGACGCATTGCCTCGTATATTTTGGGCGGGGTCGGCACGGGAATGGCGCTCTTTGCGGCAGCCATGCCGTTCACGGTGATTGCGCCTGCGTATGCGCGTCCACCGCAACTCGCGGCGGCCCAAATGGCTGGTATCCCGCATCGGGCCGATGTGACCTTTGGTGATGCGCTGGTGCTGCTCGGCTATGACGCGCCGGCCACCGGCGCGGAAGCGGACGACGCTGGGGCGTCCGCTCAACCGGGTGACTCGATCTCGATCACACTCTATTGGCAGGCACTCGAGCCGCTCGATAGAAATTACAGCATTTTTTTGCATCTGCTGGATGAGAACGACATCGAAGTGCAAGCTCAAGACAAAGGGCAGGCTTATCCGGGGCGCGGCAATCTGCCAACGACGACGCTTGCGCCGGGCCAGACCTGGGCCGAAACATGGATGATGCCAGTGCGCGCCACGGCCTATGCGCCCGCTCGCCTCACGTGGGAAGTCGGTCTCTTTGATGTGACGAGCGGCGCGCGGTTGAGGGCGGCGGATAAATCCGGCCAGCCGTTGGGTGATAATGTTCGCTTTGGACAAATCGATCTCAAGCGCCCGGCCGGTAGTCTCTACGATCCTGTGTCGTACAGGTTTGGCGACCAGATCGAGTTGATCGGTTACGACCTCGACCGGCGGCAGGCAGCGCCGGGTGAGACGCTGCACCTCACACTTTACTGGCGCGCGCGCCGCAAGTCAGACCGAGACCTGACTGTTTTCGCGCACGTCCTGGCCAGGCCGCAGACGTTGTGGGCGCAATGGGACAAGGCCCCGACGCCGCCTACGTCGCAATGGCAGGCGGGCCGAGTCGTCAGCGATACCTACCCGCTCAGCCTCAAGCCGGACACACCGGTGGGCGTCTATGACATCGAAACTGGTGTGTACTATTTTGCGCCAGGCGGCAAAATCGAGCGGCTCAAGATCATCACGACGGGCGGTCAGTTGCAAGAGGATTTTGTCTTGCTCAGTCGTGTGCGGGTGTCCAAGTGAGAATCTCAAGTATTGGCACAGCCCGCAACGCTTGGCGCGCGAAGCATCCCATCTCTAATTTGAAAATTGGTATTGGGCATTTGATATTTTTGTTTGTGTTGCTCGGTCTGATTTACACGGTTACCGTGCCCGTGTTCGAAGCGCCTGACGAGCCATGGCATTTCAATTACGTTCGGTATGTGGCGCAGGGTCGCGGTCTGCCTTCAATGCTGAACAATGATAGCGGCGCGTATCAGGAGGTCGGCCAGCCACCGTTGTATTATCTCATTGCGGGCCTGGTGACTGCGCTGGTCCCGACGGATGATTTGCGCGGGCTGGCGCTGCATAACCCGGGTTTTGGCTATCAGGCGCCTGGCACTGTCAACGACAACAAGAACCTGATGGCGCATTCGGAGCGCGAGGCGTTCCCATGGCGCGGCGCGGTATTGGCGATTCACCTGGCGCGGCTCGTGTCGTTGGTTTTTGGCGTGTTGACCGTGTTTGCAGCGTGGATGTTGGCGCGTCAAGTAGGCCCGGATTCAAATCTCATTCCGTTGGCGACGGCGGCGGTCGTTGCTTTGACGCCGCAATTTGTGTTCGCCAGTAGTGTGACCAGCAACGACAGTTCCGCCGCCGCGCTTTCGACATGCACACTGTGGGCCATCGCGCGGATGATGCGGCTCGGCGTCACACTTTCGCGCGCGGCGTTGACGGGTTTGCTGGTTGGCCTGGCAAGCCTCACCAAGACGAGCACGATTCTGCTCGGCGCCTTTGCAGTAGTGGCAATTCTCATCGCTCCGAATCCTTTCATTCCGAGACCCCAAGGGGCGAACGATCTTGTTGACGCCAAGAGACTTGTAGGTGCGCTCAGACTGACATGGAAAACGCGCCTGCGCGATGTGGTTGTGCTGGCCGCCGTCGCAGGGGCTGTGGGTGGCTGGTGGTATGTCCGCAACGCTTTGCTGTACGGCGATCCGCTGGGATTGGGCGTGCACCTTACCACTCCATGGGCGCGGCCTGCACAGATTTCAATCGCCGGGGTGTTGCCTTCCTTGCCGCTGGCGTACCGTTCCTTCTGGGGGGCGTTCGGCTGGGGTAACGTAGAAATGTCGCCGGTGATCTATTGGGTCATCGCGGCCGTGCTCGTGGCCGCCATCATCGGTTGGCTTGTCGCGAGCGTCAGAGCGGATCTCGGCAGGCTGCAAGGTGCGATCCTGCTGATGTGTGCTTTATGGTGCGGCGCAATTTTCGTGTCGTTCCTGCGCTGGAACCAGCAAGTTGAAGCGCCGCATGGGCGATTGTTGTTCCCTGTGCTTGGCTCGTTCGCGTTGTTGCTCGTCGTTGGGTTGGCGCGGCTACCCCAACCACGGATTGTGCTCGGCGTGGTCGTGGTGGGATTCCTGGCGTTGTCATTCGCTGCGCCTTCCGCCTACATCCGCCCGGCCTATGCCTGGCCCGCGCTCTTTCCGCCCGATCAACTTGCAGGTCGCAGGCCGGAGGTTGCGAGCCACAACCTGCAATATGGTGAACAAGTGCGGCTAATCGGCGTCGCACTGGATCGCGCATCGGCGGCGCCGGGGGAATGGCTCAACGTGACGCTGTGTTGGACGGCGGCGCATCCCATTACGCGCAATCTGACTGTGTTTGTCCACTTGCTCGGACGCGAGAATCTTGTCGTCGGTGCGAGGAACACCTGGCCCGGATTGGGACGCTTTCCCACGTCGTTGTGGCCGGCAGGCCGCGCGTTTTGCGACACGATACCCGTCTTGGTCGAGACGACGGCGCCTGTGCCAGAGGTGTATGGCATCGAGGCCGGGTGGTACGATGCCAAAACCAATGACCGCCTCGAAGCCGTAGATGCTGAGGGTCAACTGGTGCTGCCGCCGATCGTGGGCCGGGTGCGAATTGCGCCCGCACAGCCATTGCGTGTGTCGCCTCAACATGTGACCCAGGCCGACTTTGGCCAGGCCATGTTGATTGGCTTTGATGCGCCCGCTCAGGCGCGCCCCGGCGAGCGGACTCTATTGAGGCTCTACTGGCGCGCAACGGAAACGCTGCCTCAAGATTATACCGTGTTTGTTCACCTGCTCGATGGCGCCGGTCAACCGGTGGCACAGGCGGACGCCGAACCGCGCGGCCGTGGATATCCCACTTCGGCCTGGGTCGCCGGCGATGTGATCCCTGATGATCACGCGCTGAACCTTCCCGCAAATCTCGCGCCGGGGGATTACGTGCTCCGGGTCGGTCTGTATCTCGCGCCGAATGGCCCGCGCTTGCCGCTCAAGCCGTCTGGCGATGCCTTTACGCTGGGCGTGTTGCGTGTGACGCGATAAGTCAATGTCGAATTTCAAACACCTGCACTGCGCGCCTGCGCAAGTGTCTCGGATTTCGAATACCACTGCGCGCCTCCGGCCTCTTGCCCTGTGGGCGTCCGACCGCCGACTTTTAATGTGGGGCATGGTCGTACTGGTCGCTGCGGCATTCGCCCTCCGCGTCCGAAACCTGGGCGTGTCGGACCTCACGTTCGACGAATGCGCCAGCGCGTTCAACGCGGGCAAGCCATACCGGGAAATGTTCCGCTATCTCCTCGGCGCGTTCCACGAATTGCCGCCAGGCTATTACGTGCTGCTCCGCGCGTGGACACTAGTCGCCGGCCGAGGCGAGTTTGCGCTGCGGTATCCTTCAGTGATTTTTGGCGTGCTCGGCATTGCGCTGGTTTATCGCGTCGGGCGGCGCGGGCTGGGGAGCAGCGTGGGGGCGCTCGCGGCGTTGATCCTCGCGCTTCAGCCGTTTCACTTTTACTATTCGCAAGATGCCCGGCCCTACTCGCTGATGGTGGTCGAGGCAATGTTGATGGTCTACTTTTTCGACCGGCTGTGCCGCGATCCGAGGGTGCGGTGGTGGCTTGGCTTTGGCCTGATGGGTGCGTTTTCCGTGCTGACGCATTACTGGATGGCGTTTGTTGTCGCAGCTCTGTGTGTCTATTTGCTGCTTCATCTGCGAGCACACTGGCGGTTGGCCCTGGCATGGTTCGGGAGTCTGGCGGCGGTCGGCGTCGTGATGCTAGGATGGCTTGTCACATCGCGCGCGGGTCGGTTGGTCTGGCGCACACTTTTGGGTCTTTCCTGGCATGGGTTCGTCAATCGCCTGGCTCCGGCGCAGCGAATGCTGGCCGACATTGTCTTTGGCGCGATCGAACATCTAGCGACCGGGTGGTTGGCGTTCATCGCCGCGCTCGTCGCCATTGGATTGGTTGTGTCGGTTTTCGACCGCCGCTGGAGGACGCTCAGGCCCGGCGGCGCGTGGCTGCTTCCGGCGTGGCTGATCGTCCCGATGCTGCTGTTGATTCTCGTGCCAGAGCGATTGGAGGCTCGCTACAATGCGGCCGTTCTACCCGCCTATTGCCTGCTGTTGGCATTGGCGGTCGTGTGGCTGTGGCAGTGGAGATACACGCGGCTGCTCGCGCCAGTCGCGTTGGGCCTGCTGTTGTATGCGCAGGTGACGCCGCTCATCCCGACGATGAGGGCGATCAAGAGTGACTATGGCCACGTCGTGGCGTATCTGCGGCGGCATGCGCAGCCCGGCGACGCGCTGATCTTGAACGGTGATTGGCAATGGGTGCAGCAATTGTATTACCCCGCGCCGCAGAATATGCCGAGGTATACTTTGCCGCCCAGCACTCCGCCTGGCCTCGACCCGGCGCAAGCGCGGCCTGTGCTGGAGCAGGCGTTGGCCATGTCAAAGCGTATCTGGGTCTTGCCCGCTGCCGTGGACCAAGCCGATCCCAAACGCTTTGTTGCCGGATGGCTGAACGAGCATGCTTACTTTACGTCCGACTATCAAGAGCTGTCGCTCTATGTCGTGGGCGATCCATCCACGGCTCCCCCTGCGATGGATCAATCTGTGATGTGGGACGATGTGGTGCAGCTCGAGAGTGTGCGTTGGAAGCAGAATCAGGTTGTGCCTGGCGAGCCGTTGCTCCTCGACTTGAACTGGACCGCGCTGCGCTTCTCCCGCGATCTGATGGTCTCGCTTCGGCTGGTGGATCGTGATGGCGGTGAATGGTATTCGACGCAGATCGCACCCGGTGAATTCTATGCGCCGTCCTCCACCTGGCGGTATGGCGAGCGGCATACTACTCGCCTGGGCATCCCAATTCCGATGGGCACGCCGCCCGGCGCGTTTGAACTGCGGCTGAGCCTGGTCGGTTTGCGCCCGAGCGAGGGCGGCGATTACGTAACATTGCCCGGCGCAACGGTGCTACCTTGCTCGCAGCACAATCCTTGCCTCGCTCCGCTGGAGGGTGAGGATTTCACGCCGAGCGATGTAAAGTTCAGTGATGACTTGACTCTGGTTGGTTATCAACTCGGCGGAGCCGAGTTTGTTCAGGGGCGGTTCGCTGCGGTCACACTTTACTGGCGAGCGGAGCATTCCCCGGTCAGCGATGTGAGGGAACGCCTCGCGTTGGTAGACCGTGCCGGGCGAATAGTGGATCAGATCGCAAGCCCGCCGGTAGCCGGTTGGTATCCATCGTCGCAGTGGACACCTGGTCAGTTGCTGGCCGACCCGCAGGCGATTCTTATCCCGCCTCGACTTGCTCCCGGCGAGTACACGTTTCGTGTGAGCCTGTTCACACCGGATGGGCGGGCAGTCGGGCGCGAGGTGGAAACGGGACGTGTTCGTGTCCGTGCGCGCGACCGTCAGTTCCGTGCCGGGTGGATTCCGAATTCGCTAAAGGTCGAGTTCGGCGATCGAGTGCGCCTGCTCGGATATGACAGCCAAGTGTCCCCTGGCTATCTCAAGCTTATCCTGACCTGGCAGGCGATGCGCGAGATGGACGAGAACTATACTGTATTCAGGCACATCGTCGCGCCGGATGGCCACCTGGCCGGGCAGAAGGATGGCTGGCCGCGCGATGGCGATTATCCGACGAGCTTTTGGATGGGCGGTGAAATCGTGACGGATGAAGTTGTTATTCCGTTTTCGACGGCAGCCGGGCCGGGCGCGTATCGCGTCGAGTTTGGGCTGTACGATGCGGCGACGGGTCAACGGCTGCCGGCGAATCGCAGCGGTGTGCGGTTGGCAGACGATACGGTCGTCGCCTCGTTTCAGGCGGAGCGGTAGGTCGTGAATCGGATGACCTGGCTCATCCCCGGTTTGGCGCTGGGCCTGTACCTGGCACGCATCATCGCCGAAGTGACGCGGGCGCCGTGGTCGCCTGTCGCGCTTGTGGCGTTCGCCCTCGCGTTGTGCTCGGCCTGTGTGTGGCTCGCGCGTTGGCTGGATCGCCGGGGAGGGCAAACCCGCGGGTTGTCCCCTGCGCTCATTCTCCTTGTCTATGTCGTTTGGCCGCAGCGCGATTGGAAGGTGGCTCTTATCCTGGTCGCCATCACGCTTTTCTCCTGGCTGTTCAACGTTTCGTTACGTAGCACCCCTTCGGGTCACGCATCACGTTTCAACCTCGTGGGTGTGCTGATCTTTGCAGTTGCGCTCATGGTGTACCTCGCCACTGTACAAAAGGACATCCTCCCGGCTGACAGCGGTGAATTCCAGTTGCTGGTGACCCAGTTAGGTGTTCTTCATCAACCGGGGCGTCCGCTCTATACCCTGGTCGGTAAGCTGTTTACGTTGCTGCCCATTGGCACACCTGCGCTGCGGCTCAACTTGATGAGCGCACTGTTAGCCGCTGGAACGTTGACGCTGGTTGGCGCGACGGTGCGCCGGATGGTGGGACAATCGCGCGGTGGAATGTGGGGTGGGGTGGCGGCGGTATTGGCGCTCGGAACGGCGACGACGTTTTGGGCGCAGGCGACGACAACCAACATTCGCATGCCAACGGCGTTCCTGACGGCGCTGTGTTTGTATTCGCTCGCCGCATTTCGCGAGTCTCGCCAGGATCGTCACCTCATCCTTTTTGCGCTCGCGCTCTCACTCGGAGTGGGGCATGATTTTTCGCTTGTGTTCATGGGAGTGTGTTTTGTTGTGTTTCTCCTGATGCTCGAGCCGACTCTGATTAGACAGCCGCGCCGCTGGTGGCGCCCGTTGCTTGCGTTCGCGCTGGCACAACTCGTGTGGTTGTATCTTCCGATACGTGCCGCGATTGCCCCAACCCCCGAAACTGTCGGCCTCACCCATCTCGGTGGATTTTTGTGGTACGCGCTGGGTCAGGGCTTTGCGGGCGATATATTGGCCCTTGCCGGGCCAGAGCACCTTTTCTCGCGGTTGGCGCTTTTGCCCACGCTATTTCCATTTCAGATGAATGCGGCTTTGCTGGCTGCGGCGCTCATCAGTGGAATTGTGTTGCTCTGGCGTGATTGGCGCGCGGGTCTGATGCTCGCCGGCGGATTCCTGCTGCATACTTTTATCGCCATCACTTATCGTGCACCGCAGACAGTCGAATATGAAATGCCAGCCTACGTGGCACTCGCAGTGATCATCGGTTATGGGATCGGGCAAGTTTCAAATATCAAATACCAAACACCAAATATCAATTATCAATTATCAATTATCAATTATCAATTATCAAATGTAGTTGTAGCGGGTGTGATCGTGGCGGGCCTGGCAAATGGAGTCGCCCACGCACCGAGCTTTGTCGCGCTTGCAGGCGACCGCTCCGCGCGTGAGTACGTCGAGCCGATTTTGCGCGATGCGCCACAAGGCGCAATCATTCTCTCTGACTGGCACTTTGCCACGCCCATGTGGTATTTGCAGCAGATCGAAGGATTGAGGCGCGACGACGTGACGGTGCGTTATGTGTTTCCGGTCGGCGGGCGAGAGATTTCGCAGGTGTGGCGTGGCCTGATCGAAGATAACGTCCGGCAAAGGTCTGTCATTGTCACGCATTACTGGGGCTTGCAGTATTCGACACTGCCTTACATTTTCGAGCCGTTCGGCCAGGCATGGCTGGTGCGCGGCGGGCCATCGTTTGATGTGCCACGCGACCTGAATCCGCTCTCAGTCGAATTTGAGGACAAGATTCGGCTGGTTGGAGTGCGCACCAGCCTCACGCGCGCATCTCCTGGCCGACCGCTCGACGTGACGCTGGCCTGGCAGGCGATCGGTCAACTCGACCGCGATTACGCGCTCACCGTTCGCCTTGTAGATACCAACGATGCCCGGCGCACACAACGAGACCGGCCTTATTCCACACACTCGTTCGCGCCGGGAGAAGTTCGCGTAGATCGTTTCACTCTACCGCTTGAGCCGATGCTCTCGCCGGGCCGCTACGCCGTCAAAGTGGGTGTCTATTTCGTGCCCCCGGAGGGCGGCTTCCGCAACCTAAAGATTGCCGGCGGCGATGAACAGGCCGCCGTCGCCGCGCTTGACCTTGTGCCTGGCAACGACGAATTACCCACACTGCATCGGCTGGATGTGCCGTTTGTCAGTGGGCCGACGCTGACGGGCGCTGACTATGACCTGAGTAGTCCTTCGGCATTGCGCTTGTATCTGCATTGGCGGGGGCCGAGTCCGGCGGGCATCGTCGTTCGGGTCAATGGCGTGGCGGTGGCGTTGCCGGAGCTTGCACGCAGCGCGGCATTCGTCACAGGTCATGATGTGCCGGCGGCGGCATCGCTTCGATTGACCGTGGCCGGCGCCGACGGTCAGTTGCGAACAGGCGCGGGCGCATGGGGCTGGCCTGTTTCGGATGTTCAACTTCCAGTTTTCCGTTCCGGCGACCGGTACGTGATGCTGGGCGATCAAATGGTGTTGACCGGCGTTGATACGCCACGCCGCACGGTCTCGCCCCGTCAACCGGTCGACGTGACGTTGCGGTTGCTCTCGCTCAAGCCACTGGTGACGGATAACGTGGCGAGCGTTCGTGTTGAAGATGCGGATGGGATATGGCGCGTCTCGAGCGACGAT
This sequence comes from uncultured Anaerolineae bacterium, assembly GCA_964353405.1. GTDB lineage: Bacteria > Chloroflexota > Anaerolineae > Fen-1058 > Fen-1058 > JBGLNJ01. Next base: position 2,283 of record CAYGWJ010000058.1, on the reverse strand, counting down.
CACCCGGCGGGCAATGCCTTCCCCACACTCAAATGGGTTGCGGGGTCTGTCGTTTATGACTGGCGGCGACTCGGTGTGCCGACCGATGCCAAACCCGGTCGTGCCTCCGGGCATTTGACGGTGTACGACGCATTTCGTGAGGACATCCTTCCACCGCTCGACGCGCGCATGAGTGACAGCGTGCCGCTGGGGGAGTGGGCGGTAGAGCGCTGAGCACCGAAGGGTGCCTTTTTGACATTCCTCGGGCGACGTGTTATTCTTGGCCTGCTCCAACTCTAGCGCGGAGGTCATGCCTTGAACAAAGCTGATTTGCTCATCAACCTGGCGGTCGAACGAGCGCGTCTGTACGAATCCCTGCTGGGCATCTCTGCCGACGAACTGGAATCGGCGCGCGTGTGCGGCGACTGGTCGCCGCGCGATGTGCTGGCGCACCTGGTTGCCCGCGAACGGCTGGTATATGACGCGGTGCGTTATCTGCGCGCCAAGCAGTCTGCGCCTCCCCATCCCGAAGCGGCGGATCGAGATGCCTATAGCGCCAAGGCGGTTGCCGTGTGGCGCACCAAGCCGCTCAAGGAATTGCTCGAAGCGTTGGCGATTGCGCATCGTCAGTTGGCGGTGGCGATTGCGGGCAGCAGCCAGGCGCAGCTCGACCTGGTTCAGCCCGTCGAGAGTGGACGCGAAAGCATGGTGGACCTCGTGACCACCGTCTTTCAACATGACGCAGAGCACGCCGCGCAGATCCGTGCAGGACGCCCCCCGTCGCGCCCGGACGAGGTGGGTCCCAAGGCGTTGTTGCAACACGCGCTCGACGCCAGCCGCTCGGCGTTGATGACGCTCGTCGACGTCGTGCCCATGAGTCAGCGCGAGAGCCTGCCTGTCACGGGCACGTGGACGCTGCGCGATGTGGCGGGTCATCTGGCCGATTGGGATGCGCTCGTCGTCGAAGCGACGATGGCGATGGAGGCCAACCAGCGCATCACGTGGGAGCAGATAGACTATGGCGAAGGATGGAATCAATTCCACGCCGCAGCGCGCAGTGACCAGAGCTGGCAGCGTGTGTTTCGAGATTTCGTGGATGTGCGTGGAACCGTCGTCACAGAGCTGGCCGAGCGCGTGATGGAGCCTGACCTGGGGCGGAGGCTGCCTTCGCCATGGGGCGGGCAGATGTCGTGGTATGTTTGTCTGGCGATTCCCTGCCGTCACGACATGGAACACGTCGCGGCACTGCTGGCCTGGCACTCACCGACGGCGTGAGCCGCGAAATTCTCTTGCGTGCGCCGAAAGCGTTGAATAAGGCTTTAACCTTAAAACATTCGAAAGGGTATTGACAAACGGCGTTTTTTTTGATATTATATATAGGCTCTTAGCAATGAGAGTTGTAACTAACAACCGACAGCAACAAAGGAGGTGGGGCACAACTTGATCGTTGGTCCAAGCTGACAGATTGTAAGTCTGTGTCTCACCGACGAAGGTCGGTTTTTTTGTGCCTTGACAAGATTCAAGCGCGGTGGTAAAATCCATCTGCTCTGGTGAAGAGCAAAAAAACACCTTAACAACTGAAGAGTGGCAGAAAGACAGTGGAACTTGGGTCTCAAGTCAAACACTTTTCGTGGGTAAATCCCACGTGAAGGATTCTTTACGGAGAGTTTGATCCTGGCGGAGGATGAACGCTGGGGGCGTGCCTAACACATGCAAGTCGAACGAAGAGGCCCCTTCGGGGGTACTTCAGTGGCGGACGGGTGAGTAACACGTAGGTGACCTGCCCCGAGGCAGGGGATAACGGCTCGAAAGGGCCGCTAATACCCAAAAAGATCGCGAGTCGCATCGTGATCAGAGTTACGGCGTCTCGGGAGGGGCCTGCGGCCCATCAGCTAGTTGGCAGGGTAATGGCCTACCAAGGCGACGACGGGTAGGGGACCTGAGAGGGTGACCCCCCACATTGGCACTGACACACGGGCCAAACTCCTACGGGAGGCAGCAGTGAGGAATATTGCACAATGAGCGAAAGCTAGATGCAGCAACGCCGCGTGGACGATGAAGGCCTTCGGGTCGTAAAGTCCTTTTCAGGGGGACGAGAGAGGACGGTACCCCTGGAATAAGTCACGGCTAACTACGCGCCAGCAGCCGCGGTAAAACGTAGGTGGCGAGCGTTATCCGGATTCACTGGGCGTAAAGCGCCTGCAGGCGGTCCCGTAAGTGGGATGTGAAATCTCCTGGCTTAACTGGGAGAGGTCATTCCATACTGCGGGACTCGAGGGCAGAAGAGGGAAGCGGAATTCCCGG
>CAYGWJ010000057.1:0-23535 GCA_964353405.1 uncultured Anaerolineae bacterium | reverse complement strand
GCTGGGGTTGGGGGAGGAAGTCACCTACAGCTACCGTTGTTTGCAGTGTAAGCATGAAGATGAGGTTCCGGATGTTGTGATAGAAGGTTTCATTGGTTCGGGCGGGGTAAAGTCGGGTGAGATGCCGCGCTTGGTTTGCCCGGTGTGTGGTGGGCCATTCTGTGCGGTGGACGACTCATCCCGCGAGCGAAGCGAGCGCTAACTTGATCCAATAGGAATTTCCTTTTTCTCCACGAAGGGCACGAAGGCACACGAAGAGGAAAACTTGGTGTTCCTTCGTGTCCTTCGTGGATAACTAGATGACATTGATGACTCTATAGCAACATGCGTACAGGGTCACTCCAAAGTCAGAATGCGGTTAGAAAAAGTGGAAAGTGAGCCAAGTGCTACTTACGCTGGAGGATTGAATAGCATATCGTCTGCAAGTGTATGCAGCTTGGTCTCGTCAAAGGGCGTCTGCCCGGCAAAGTGCAGCACGTCCACTTCGGCGTCGTAGGTGTAACGCCGCTGCACCCAGACGCTGTTATAGCGAAAGACCACGTCAAACACGCAATTGTTCTTGACCACGCTGACCTGCTCGCCCACAATCCACGCCGGATGGCTTGGCCCCAACACGATGGCGAGCTTGCCGTCGCGTTGGGCTTTGATTTCGGCCACGCGGTCGGCGGCGATGTCGTGTGTTGCGATAGACATGAATGACCTCCGTAACGGGTTACGTCTTGCGTGCTGCGTGCTGCGGCACGTTCACAGTCTTGGCTGCATCGCGGCCACCTGGCGCCGCCAACGATCCACTTCAGCGCGATTGCCGCCTTCATCCCCGAATGACGCAAGCTGATATTTCCTGAATGCCAGCAGCGTCATCATCTGATAGAACCTGCCCAGCCGAAAGAACCGGTTCACGTCTCCCCTCAACAGCGCATTCGTCCGCTGTCCCACGCGCTCCAGATAAGAGCAGGCCACGTGGTACTGGCCCGGCGTGATGAGGCCGCTGGTCACTTCATCGGCCAGGTACTGGACGATCCAGCCTCGTTCCTGAAGGGTCGCCAGCAAGATGATCGCCAGGAGGATGACCACGCCGATCCCATCCGAGACCGCGCTGAACAGCAGTCCCAGCCATGTGACCGAAGCAAACGTCGCTCCGGCGTTGTGAAGCGCGTGCGCGGCCACGGCCAGCGCCAGGCCCACCACGGGCGCGGCCAACCTGACAGGCCAACTGCGCGAGGTGCGCGCTACGGCAAAGCCGATGCCCGTGAGACTGGTAAAGAGCGCGTGGTTCAGGCCGAACAGGAACGCGCGCAAAAAGATGACGACGAACATGGCGCCCGCGCCGCCCTTGTTCAGCGACGAGAGCAAGTATAGCACGTTCTCGACGGCAGCAAACCCAAAGCCGACGATGGAGCCATACACGATGCCGTCGAGCACGCCGTCGAATTGGCGGTAAAAGAGGAGAAACACTGCCAGCACGGCCAGACCTTTAAAGAACTCTTCGACCAACGGCGCAATCAAGGAAGAACCGAGCAGGTTATAGGTGAGCCCTGGCCCGACGAGGGAGTGAAGCGGGATGTCCAGCAGCAGCTCGGCGATGAGCGCCAGGAGGATGGACGGCGCCGCGCCCCACACAAACACGCCGATGATCAGCGGCCACGGCTCTTTTTCGTAGCGGTCGAACCACCACACGATGAGGGCGTAGACCATCATCGGCGCGATGCCGGCGGTGATGGCGATGAGGACATTCAACAGGGTCATGGCGTTGGGCTAAAGTTGGAGTGATGTGTGAAACGTAAAACGTTATGCGATCGGTTACCTGCGACCTGCGACCTGTTTGACCAGTTTAGCATAAGTCGAAGCAAAATGCACGAGCGGCGAGCTGAGCCGCGCATGGATCTCTGCTTGCGCCAGGCTGGCCCGGAACGACTCGGGCGAATCGAACGGCGGCATTCGCAGCGTGGCCTGCCCCAACTCGGTCGTCGTGTGTGCGTCACTGCCGGCGAACATCAACTTGCCGTGCTTGAGTGCCATGTCGCGCGCACAGTCGTTGTCGGCAGACTGGAGGCAGCGCGCGTTGAACACTTCGAGCGCCTCCACCAGGTCAACGATGGGCAGCAGCCGGTCGGCTCCCATCGCCTCGCGGCGATAGCGGTCGCAGGGATGGCTCACGCCGACGACGCCGCCCTGCTCCCGCACACGCGCAATCGCATCACGCACCGCCAGGCCCGGTGGGACAAGCTCGCTCAGAAAATAAGATATGATCTCGCCGCAGTCGGTTTTGATCTCTTCGCCCACGATCACCAGGTCGGGCGCCAGCTTCTTGGCGGCCAGCGCACCCTCGATGGCGTTGTGGTCGGTGATGGCGACGCGGTCAATCCCTTTGCGCCGGCACGCAGCCACAAGCTGCGCCGGCGTCACCAGGCAATCCTTCGAATAGGATGTGTGCGAGTGAAGCTCGACGACCCAGCTACTCTCCAATCTCTAACCTCCCCCTGTCGGGCGCCCCGAATAGCTGCTTTCGATAAAACGCCAACACGATGAACCCCAGCTCGGACGACCGTCTGCCGATGCCCTAGTCTCCAGATTATAGCACATGCTCAACCATCCCACCTTTAGCACAGCAATAAGCGGCGATTTTGCCAGGTTTGTGATATGATGAGGAAAACAATGTCAACCGTCAAGCGTCAACTTGAACCTGTGCCCTTTACCGACGTCACCTTTGATGATGCGTTTTGGGCGCCTCGCATTGAGGTGAACCGGACGGTCACCATCCCTCACATCTATCGCCAATGTGAAGCCACGGGCCGTATCAGCGCATTCGATTTGAACTTTCAACGACCTGTGCCGTCGCCCATCGTCTTGATCTTTGGAGATTCTGATCTGGCCAAGTGGATCGAGGCGGCAAGCTATTCACTGGCCAGCCGCCCCGAGCCTGCCCTGGAGGCGCTGGTTGACCAGGTGGCCGACAAGATCATCCACGCGCAGCAACCCGATGGCTATCTGAACACGCATTTCATCGTTGCCCAACCCGAGATGCGCTGGCGGAATTTGCGCGATTGGCACGAGATGTACTGCGCCGGTCACTTGATCGAGGGCGCTGTCGCACACTACCGGGCCACGGGCAAGCGCAAACTGCTGGATGTAGTGTGCCGCTATGCCGATCATATTGAAGCTACCTTTGGGCGCGAGCCGGGCAAAAAGCGCGGCTATTGCGGGCATCCAGAGATTGAACTGGCGCTGGTCAAGCTGTATCACGCCACGAACAATCCACGCTATTTGAGGCTGGCGACGTACTTGCTCGATGAGCGCGGGAACCAACCGCATTATTTCGATATCGAAGCGCGGGAACGCGGCGATGATCCTGCACGGTTCTGGGCCAAGACTTTCGAGTACTGCCAGGCTCATGTGCCTGTTCGCGAGCAAACCAAAGTGGTGGGGCATGCGGTCCGGGCGATGTACTTGCTCAGCGCGGCGGCGGATCTGGCCCACGAGAATGACGATCCGACTTTATTGGAAACGTGCGAGCGCTTGTGGAACAACCTGATTACGAAGCGCATGTATCTCACCGGAGGGATTGGGCCATCGCGCCATAATGAAGGTTTCACACAGGACTATGATTTGCCGGATGAGACCGCCTATGCCGAAACATGCGCGACGATTGGCCTGATCCAGTGGAATCACCGACTGCTGCAAGTCTCGGGCGACAGCAAATATGCTGATGTCATCGAGCGTGGGCTCTATAATGGATTTCTCAGCAGCCTATCCCTGGACGGGGCGCACTTTTTCTACGAAAACCCGTTAGCAAGCGCCGGAGGCCATCACCGCCAAAGCTGGTTTGAGTGTCCCTGCTGCCCTCCGAACGTGGCCCGCACTCTGGCAAGCGTGGGGCAGTACTTTTACTCCACGGAGGAAAAGAGTGTATGGGTGCATCTCTATGCACAGGGGAGTGTCAAACTAAAAGTTGATGGGCGCGACGTGAGCCTTCGCCAGGTGACCAAGTATCCCTGGGACGGCGACATCAAGTTTGAGATTGGCGTTGCCGGTCTGCAGAGTTTTACGTTGCACCTCCGCGTGCCAGGCTGGTGCGAGCGATGGCGCCTGCGCATCAACGGCGCTCCGGTTACTGACCTGAAATCCCAGGCAAATGGGTATCTGGCGATCGAGCGCGAGTGGCAGCCTGGCGATGTTGTAGAGTATGGGATGGAAATGCCCCTGCAGACGGTTTGGGCTCATCCCGCCGTGCGCTATTTGCAGGGACGTATGGCGATCCAGCGCGGACCGATTGTATATTGCCTCGAGGGCGTTGACCATGAGACGATCGTTTTGGACAGGATCGCGCTCGATCCGAAGCATGTCCTATCGAACGAATATGGACTGGTGCATCAAGACGATCTGCTGGGCGGTGTCAGCGTATTGCGTGGCAGAGGATGCGTGGTTGATGAAAGCGGGTGGGAGGGCAGGCTGTATCGGTATAGAGAACCGTCCTCGAAAACGATAGATATTACGGCAATACCGTATTATGCCTGGGACAATCGCGCGCCTGGCGAGATGCGTGTTTGGGTACGAGCCATATTATGACAGAGGCATGCATCCGGGTGTCAACGGCGGGTCTGTTTCACACCACCATCACTTGACCCGCCACGTTGAGGAACACCAGCATCGTTCGAGGGCGAACTCTTAACTGTGCCTCAACCGCGTCGGCATAGCGGCGCAACTGCTCGTCGTACTTGTCCTCAGTCACTCGACGCGCCACCTGGTCCGCGTGACGGATTTCGTCGGTCTTGAAATCGGCAATCGTCCACGTCGCGTCCCCAGTGCGATACAGCATGTCCATGATGCCCACGTCGCCGACCACGGCGTAAGGCAGCTCGTGCCAGCGCTCTGCCGCGTTCATCTCTGCCCACAGCGGGTGCGCGCGAAAGCGTTCCAGCAAATGGCGCGCTTGGCGCATGGCCTGGACAATCTCAACCTGATCGGTCAGCCCGGCTTCCAATGCGTGTGGATAGAGGAACACCTCGAAATCAGGGACGTCGGGAAAACGCCAGCGGCGGATCGCTGCGTGGACGAGCTTGCCCACGACCCACGCCGGGCCGGTGGGGCGTTTGGCTGGCGGCACAACACGCCATACGCGCGGCGGAGGCTCGCTCTCTCGCACACCCGTTTTCTCGTCGGCGTGTTCCAGCTTGACGGGCGACAGGGGCGGAACGAGGTCAATTGCCACGACAGGGTGAGTCGTCGGCAAAGGCAGCTCGACGGTGGGGAACTCGGGGGAACTCGCATAAAGAGTGCAAGAGACGCCAAATTGCAGATCAACCGTGCGAGGCGCGGCCATTTCACCTTGGAGGGTGACATCCGCCAGACCGGCTGCCTCGCCCAACCGCGCCAGCCATCCGCGCAGAGACAGCGTGCCTTCGCGTTTGAGGCTGGCATGGCCGCTGACGACGAGTTTTTCTTTGGCGCGCGTGGCGGCCACATACAACAAGCGGCGATCTTGTGCGTCCTCACGATCGTCTTCACGTCGGGCGGCCAGGTGCTGCATCACGGGGCGCGCGCCTTGCTCGTCGCGAGTGTGCAGCAAAACGCCCAGGTCAGCATCGAGCATGACCGGCTCGGCTGCGGCGCGCCGCTCGTGGGCAGCATCGGCGATCACCACAACGGGGAACTCGAGTCCCTTGGCCTTGTGAACCGTCATCAACTGCACGGCCCCGCCAGCCTCGACCGGCGCTTCGCTTTCGCGCGCGCCCACGTCGCGCAACGCCCGCACGTATTCGAGGAAATCGCTCACGCTCACGAGCTGGCTGGTGTGCGCGTCGGTCAAGAGCTTTTCAATGTTGCGCCTCAAGCGCGCGCCTGCGCCCTGCGCGTCCACCCATCGCAACATGGCCAGGTAGCCGGTCGCGTCGAGAAATCGCTTGAGCACCTCGGCCACCGTCGCGCGTCCCGCCCAACGATTCAAATCTGTGATAATGTCTCTGGCTCGCTCGATTCGCGCTGCCTCATCCTCTTTGATATTTATGATTTGAGGCTTGAAATTTGCGACGGCTTGCCAGAGTGGCCTCGGTTGATCGCCTTCCCACCGCAACTGGTAAATCGTTGCATCGCTCAAGCCGATGGCGGGCGAGCGCAACAAACCGGCCAGCGCCAGATCGTCGGACAGATCGGAAATGGCGACGAGCGCGTTGAGCAAGTCACGGATTTCGGGGCGGTCGTAAAAGCCGCGCCCGGCGACGGTGACGAACGGAATCCCCGCGCGTTCAAGCGCGTCTTCATAGACGCCAAAGGCGGTGGAGGCGCGGAACAGGAGCGCCACGTCGCCCCACTCGATGCCCTCTTCGTCGCGCATTCGCATCAACCGGGCGGCGAGCGCAGCCGCCGCTATCGAACGGCCCGCTTCGGCGCGCAGAGCGTCGCCCACGCCCAGGCAAAACTCGACGAACGGCTCGCGGATGCCCTCGCGTGGCGACTTGCGCTGCGCCTTGAGCGGCGTGAAAGGAACCCGGTAGGGTCGGGCTGGATCGTCTGCGCCCAAGATCGGCTCCAGGAGCGCATTGGTTGTTTCGACCAACGGCTTGTGCGCGCGAAAGGTGAGATCAAACGAAAATGACTGCCCGCCTGATGCTTGCACATCGTCTTGCACACGGCCAAAGACGGTCACGTCTGCGCCCCGAAATCTATAGATGCTCTGTTTGGCATCTCCGACCACAAACAGCGTCGAGCGTGACCGTAAAGAGTCGAGCGTGGAGCGAAAGCCGGTGATGGCGTAGACGATCTGCCGCTGGCGCTCGTTGGTGTCCTGGAATTCATCTACGAGGACAGCCTGGACGTCTGACTGCCAGCGTTTTCGCACAGATTCGTGTAGAGTGAGCAATTGAACCGCGCCTGCTTCGAGGTCGTCAAAGTCGAGCGCCTGCCGCTCGTCTTTGAGCCGACGGTATTCGGCGAGCATCTGATGAAAGACGCGGCGCACCAGCGGCAGCGCGTCCGCGATCTGGAGGTCAAGTGACCAACGCGGCGGAACGTCGGTGTTTTTTGCGCCGCCGAGCCAGTCGTTCAGCGTCTCGTCGTAGGCATCGCGCAGCAGCTTGACGGCATCTTTGGCTGCGCCGGCCTTGCCCACGTTGCCGGCCATTCCCTCCCGGCGCAGCGTGAACAGTGCAGTTAATGCAGTGTCCCAGTCGCCGGCCACGCGAGCCGATTCGAACGCCGACCCGTTTTGCAGCAGCGCGGCGACATGGGCCGCCAGCTTTTCTCCGCCGGCTGCGACCGTGGATGGATTCCGCAGTGTTTCGATAGCGCCGATCACGCTCGCGTCGTCGGCAAAGCGAGACACTGCAACAGATAATGCCTGGCGCCACGCCGCGCGCGAGTCGGCGCCCAAAAGTGCACCGGCGTCCAGCCGCTTTTCGATCAGCCGGCCCAGGATTTGCCGCAAGCTGTTTTCGTTCCACAAGCCAAACAGCCCGACGGCCTCTGAATCTGCCGCCGCCCAGGCCAATGTGGCTTGAATCGCTTCCGACTTGAGCGTGGAGGCCAGACCCTCTTCCAACACCTCAAAGCGTGGGTCAAGTCCCGCCTCGACCGGGTGGGCGCGCAGCATTTCGGCGCACAGACTGTGGATCGTGCCGATGCGCGCCGCGTCGAGGTCGGCCAGCGCGGCCTGCCACTCCTCTTGGCTCGCAGCGGGCGCAGCCATCGTCACCCACTCGCCGATTTGCTGGCGGATGCGCGTCCGCATCTCGCGCGCGGCTTTGTCCGTGAACGTGATCGCGATGATGCCACGCAAGGGCAGGCCATGTTCCAACAGGCTGAGGTATCGCCCGACGAGCGCACGCGTCTTGCCTGATCCCGCGCCCGCCGTGACGACGACCGGCACATCGCGCAGAGTGGCCGCTTTGCGCTGAGCCGGTGTAAGAGTGAGTGAGGTCAGAATAGATGGCATATTACGCTCTACGCGCTGTAAAACGCCAACACCACATCGTCGCCGGGCAATACGACGGACATCCGCCGGGCGGCACACGCGGCTCAAATCTGCCCGCGCGGATCGCTTCTACATAGCGATGCGAGTGCGCCACCGCCAGCGCGATGGCCGCTTCGATGCCGCCTTCAAACGATTCGAGCTTCAAACCGCTTGGCCTGGCGGAGCCGACGTGCCAGTAAAACCCGGCGTCCACCTGGCCGAGCTTGAGCGCGTCGCGCGCGGCCAGCGCATATAGCGGCAATTGCAGGCGGCGGCCTTCGGCCAGGTCGCGCGCCGTAATCGGCGTGCTGCCGGTCTTGTAATCCATCACACGCAAACGGCCATCGGGTGTCACGTCTACACGGTCAATAAAGCCGTGCAGCTTGACGCCGTCCGCATCCAGCACTGGCTGACCTTTGAAGCCAAAGGCCTGCTCGTAAAAGCGCGGCGCGTACGCGTAGCGCGGCGATTCACCTGCCAGCGCAAGGATGGTCTTGCGGATGGTTTGCTCGATCTCTGCGCGCTGATGTTGCCAGAGCCGGGTAGGGCGAAAGCCATAATCGCGCGGCGCAGAATCAAACACCTCGCGCCCCGCGTCCGGCAGCGCAGCCAGCACGGCCTCCACATCGGCCGGATCGCCCGCGCGCTGATAGACGCGTTCCAGGATGGCGTGCACCATCGAGCCAAAGGCGCGGACATCATAACCCTCTTCAATAGGCTCGCGCGGCTCTAGCCCAAGCGCTACGCCGGTCCAAAAGTCCATCGGGCATGCGCCATACGATTCCAGCCGGCTCGCGCTCCACACAAAATCGGCGTGAAAGCGCGCGCCGACCTCGGCAGCCAGCGCCGACAAATCACCTTCAAACGGACCCGCCGCTTGCTCTGCCAGCCGCGCGCGCAACACGGCTGCTCCATGAGCGAGGGTGTGGAGGTCCCCCGAGTTTCCCAGAGTCTCGTCCGAACAGGAACTCGGTGGAACTCGGAGGGCAACCGCCTGAATCGTCGCAAGCTCTTGAAGGGAGGCGACATCTTGCGGCGCATCTTCCGGACGGATGTGGCGCACAGGCGCATCCACGATTTGGCGAATGTGCTCCCAGTACGGCGAAGGCTCCCACGCTTGCCCGTCGTCGGCCAGATACGGACGGCATAGCAAAAGCTTTTCGCCGGCGCGAGTGACCGTCTCGTAAAAGAACGTCGCTTCGTCGCCGCGCAGCCGAGGCTCGATGGGCAGGCCTCGCTCGCGCAGCCAGTCGCGATCGGACTCGGTCAGCAGGATGTCTTGTCGCTCCGATTGCGGGAAATCGCCCTCCGCCAGTCCCACGACCGCCACAGCGCGAAAGGCCAGCCCACGCGCGCGCAGCACCGGCATGATGGGCAAGACATCGCACCTGGCATCTTGGGGAATCTCATACGAGGCCACTTTGATGGAGCTGGCTAGAACGCTCAGAAAAGCCGGGTATGATTTTTTGTCCGCGCCGCCTCCAAAGACGGATTCGGCCAGCACCAGCCCGCGCAAGACATCTTTGAGCGCCCGAAGCGCGGCCACATCACGATCTCGCGTGGCGGGGTTCTGGCGAGCGCGCAGGACGACGGCAAGGCCATCGCGGTCTGCTGCCTGGAATTGACGGTCCTCTGATGGCTCGTCGCCGATGAGCGCTTCGATAAACGTCACATAATCGCGAAGGGTCGCCGGATCGGGCGGCGTGATGCGAGTGACGAACGCCTCGAACTTTGTCTCCAGCCCGGCCGCCTGTTCGGGCGCAATCGCCGGCTCCGGCTCATCTTGATCGCGCTCGGCCAGCGTCGCGGCAAACTCGAACGCCTCTCGCCACTGAGCCAGGGCGCGAATCACCCGCCCATTGCGAGAAACCGTGTCGAGCGCATCGGCCTCATCCACTTCCATGCCGCAGCTTGACCAGTCGAAATACGGACTGCGCCACGCCTCGATCACACGGCGGCGCGGCCAATCGTCCACCGGCAATGCAAACAGCGAAAGCAAAGCGGCGATGGCGGGATTGCGCGCCAGCGGCAGTCCACCCGCAAGATGAACCGGAATGCCAAATTCGTCCGCTGTTTCCTGGATGGACTCGCGATAGGGGCCCAGGTCGCGCGCGACGAGAGCCATGTCGCGCAGCGCGATGTGATCGCGCACGGCGCGCGCCTTGAGCCAGCGCAACGCGGCGCGCGCTTCTTCCCGGCGGTTCTGCGCTTCGATCAATTCAATGTCACCCTGAGCCGCTTCGCGGTGAAGGGTCTCTATCGCGCGTGATTGAGATTCTTCGCCACTCTGTGGCTCAGAATGACGAAGGCTGATCTTGCGCGGCGCAGGCTCAAAGAGCCAGGCTTCCAGGTGTGCAAAAGTGGGCAGTGGGCAGTGGATAGTGGATAGTGGGGTCGGCGCAATGCCGAGTGTATGCGTGATCATGTCGCGGGCGCGGATGAAGCGCCGCAGCATAGGCCGCTCGCGCGAGACGTCGCCCGTCAACGTGACGAGGGTTTCGCCGGCGCGCTGCGCCAGGGTCTTGAGCACGCCCAACTGAGTCGGGTTGAACTCGTCAAAGCCGTCCACGATGAGCAGGCGCACATCGCGGCACAGGTTGGGATGCTCGTCGAGCGCAATGGCCGCGAGCCAGCCCTGACCTTCCGCGTCGGCCCAGTCGTCGCCTTTCAACAGCCAGTTCTGGTAGTCGGCATAGATCGCGGCGAGTTCTTCCAGCCGCTCGCCCCGGCCCATCACGGCGGACGCGAACAGGTCCGGCTGGACGCGCGCTCGCTTGATCTCTTCGATGAACTCGCGCAGCTCGGCGATAAAGCCGGGCTTGTCGCTCAGCGGAGCATAGTAGCCCGCAGGTCTTTGCAGGGTCACGTTCTGGATGAGGCGATATTGCAGCGGCTCGGTCAGGCGGGCCAAGAGCCGGCCGGAGCGGGCGAGGATTTCGGCATAGAACTGGTAGAACGTGCCCAGCTCGACGCCCATCGCGCCAGTGGCAGCCAACCGGCGGCGGAACGCGCGCACGTGATCTTGATTGGGCAGGATCACCCACACGGGCGCGAGCCTGTCTTGCGCGCGCAACGCGTGGATGCGCTCGACGCAGTGCTGCGTCTTGCCGGTGGAAGCGGGAGAGAGCAGAAGAGCGGTCATCGTCTACGGCGTGACCGATCGCGCCAGCGGCGCAGCCCCAGCCAGCGCACTAGTCATCGCCCAATCCGAGTTTTGAACGGACAAAAGCGCGCACTGTCCGCATCACTTTGACCGCAGCGCGCGCCTCGTCTCGCGTGGCCGACTCACCTGGGTAACGAATGTTCGCCGCGTAATCGTTGAGCAGCAAGAGCAAATCGCGCGCGAATTCAAACTCTGGGCTGACTGGCACAATGAGGCCCAACAACACCTCAAGGTCATGGATAGGGCGAAACGGTAAGTTGTGTTGGACAAGAAACGCCTTGAGGTATTTCTCGGCGCATTGCTGCGCATGAAAACAGGCCGCGTCATAGTTGGGAGCCTGGCGTGCTCGCAATTCGCGTTGGGCTGTCTGAAAGTCACCCTCGGCTTTTTCGATCCATTCATGCACGGGGCCGTTCATAGATCACCTTGCCGCGAGTTGTGATTTCACGCAGAAACAGGTCCCCCATCGCCAGCCTCTCTTGCACTTGCCGAGGCGTGTGGATGATGACGTCCATTGGAAATGGACGCGGAGACAACACACGCGAGATTTCCAGCCGTTGCTGGCGCGAGCGCAGCGGCGTGTCCATGATGACGAGCAAATCCACGTCGCTCTCCGGTCTGGGTTTGCCGTAGGCATACGAGCCAAACAGGATGATCTGGTCGGGATGGAACTTGTCCGCGATCTGCTTTGCCACCGCGAGGATGGCGCGCATCGGGATGCGGCGGCGCTCGTTGACATTGGGGACGCGCACGCTCATAGGCTCTCCTTCGCAATCAGCTTGCGGCCAAGCAATTATTCCATCACGCGGGTCGTAGCGGCCGGGCCATCCAGCAAGAGACGCAGCCTGTTGAGCACATTTCGTTCTATGCGTGGGCTGCGAAACGTCATCACACGCTCTGGCTCAGTCTCCACTCGCCGCAAGAGAACAGCCGTCCGTCCAAACCGTTGACGGATACGCTGGTGAAGCGCGGCAAAATCCAGGTCATGATCTACGACCTGCCCTTCATGAATGGCTACGATTTGTTCCAGGTATTGCTTGACCAGATCAGGGTGCATGGCGCGGAAAGATTCTGCTTCTTTCTGGATTTTGTGTTCTTGCACGTCGCGCAGGTAACGGCGAAGAGCGATATCAAAGATCTGTTCCGGCGAGATCCGCTGTTGTTCAGCCAGATGCCTGACTTGTTCCATCAAATCAGCTTGTACAGTAATAGCGGCCATTGCATGTCTCCTTCCAGTTTGCCAAAGGCTGCTTGCTGTTGTTCTGCGATCCTTATAATCCTTCCTTTGCTATCAACTCGCGCCCCAGGTCAATCAGCTCTTGAATGGCGGCGATGAATCCCTGCGCCGCTTCGAGGCTGGGCGGCGGAGATTCTTCCTCGCCTTCGGCCGGCGGGGCCGTGAGCGCGCGGATGCGATCCACGCGAGCGGCCAGATCCGTCGGGACGCGACCGGAGGCGACAAGCTCGGCTTCGACCAGACGCGGCGCGGGCAGGTCTTGACTCGGTTCTTTATCTTTGACGAGCGCAAGGTGCGCCGAGAGCGCCCAGCCCAAGGCCTGCCGCAGCGGGCGCATGACCTCTTCGGGAAAGCCGCCCTGCAGCACGACCGACACGAGCTTGAGCCGCTGGTCGGCCATGTCGAACCCTTTTCCCGCGCGGCGCAGTTTCTTTTCCAATGCGCGACGTCGATCGTCACGCGCGGGCGCGGGCATCGCCGCAGCTTGATAGGCCGGTGCGGACTCTGCCTTTTCGATCCATCCGCTGGTGAGCATCGCCAGCGCGCGGTAGCCTTCCTGCTCCATGAGCAACAGGCCGGGCGGGGTGGCCTCGGCATAATGTTCGTTCAACACTCTTTCGACCTCAGGGCGCAGCCGGGCCGGGTCGCTATCCACGACGACGAGGATATTGCCATCGGACGGAGCGCCGGGCAGCCTGGGCGCCTGACGCACGAGCAGGATGCGTCCAGGGTAGCGGCCCACGAGCAAATCCGCAAAGCCTTGCAGCGTGGGAGCGGGTTTTGCTTCCGGCATGACCTCAGGCGCAGCCGCCGTCGGCTCGAGCGCAAGCTCCGGCTTGACCGAGGTCTGTTCCAGCAGCACTTCCAGCCGCTGCAGGACGCCCTGGCCCGCGTCCTTGAACGAGAGGTCCACCACGTCGCTGTCCGCATCGAGCGCGGCGTCGAACACCGCGCGCTTGGCCGCGAGCGTGTCAAGCATCCGCTCCTCAATCGTGCCCTGGGCGATCAGGTTGATGACGTGGACGGGCTGCCGCTGGCCGTGACGGTGAGCGCGGGCGATGCGCTGACCCAGCACAGCCGGATTCCACGGCAAATCCAGATTGATCACCATGCTCGCAGCCTGCAAGTTCAAGCCCACGCCGCCCGCGTCGGTCGAAAGGAATACCTTGCACTGGGGGTCCTGGAAAAACTGTTCGACGAGCGCCCCGCGCTTGGCCGAAGGCACGCTGCCCGTCAGCTTGACCCAGCCGATCTTTAGTTTTTCGAGCGCCGGTTCGGTCAGGGCCAACATGTTGGCCCACTGGCTAAAGACAAGGGCCTTGTGGCCGTTGCTGGCGACCTGTTCACCCAAAATTTCGCGCAGCTCGCGCAGCTTGGGCGAGGTCTTTTCGTGCTCCGCCGGCTGGATTTCGGGGTCGTGCAGCGCGAGCGCGTTGCAGATGAGGCGCATCTTGGTGAGAAAGCTCAAGAGCCATTTGTGCTCGTCGGGCGTGAGGGGCCGCCGCTTGGCAAGCGCCATCAGCCGGGCGACTTTGGCTTCGTACTCGCGGTAGGCGCCCCACTGCGGATCGGTCATTTCGACGAAATAGTTGTTGTCAATCCGCTCGGGCAGGTCGAGCAGCACCTCGTCGCGCACGCGGCGCACGAGGTAGGGCGCGATGCGTCGCCGCAATTCGTCGAGGTTTTTGTAGCCCAGGACCTTGTACGAGCCAGACGGCCGCCGCTCGACCTCATAGTAGCGCTCGTTGAATCGCCACAGCGGGCCGAGGATGGTCGGGTCAATGAACTGGAACACCGAGTACAACTCGTCGAGGCGATTTTCCAGCGGTGTGCCGGTGAGGACAAAGGCATACGGGCTGCGAAGCTGCTTGATCGCGTCGGCGGTCTTGGCGCGCCAGTTCTTGATGCGCTGCGCCTCGTCGAGAACGATGAGGTCGAATTGCTGCTTGACGATTTCTTCTTGATCATAGAGCGCCAGCTCATAGTTGACGATGTTAAAGAATTGTGGCTGGCGATATTGGTTGCGGCGGTCCATCTGATTGCCCTGGATGATCTGGACCGGCAGCGACGTAAAGCGTTGAATCTCGCGCGCCCACTGGTGCTTGAGCGACGCGGGCGTCACGATCAACACGTGCTGGATGTCGCGCAGTTGTTTGAGGAGCGCGGCGGCGGCGATAGCCTGGATCGTCTTGCCCAGGCCCATGTCATCGGCCAGCAGCACGCGCCGCCCAAAGGCCAGGTGCAGCACGCCCTCTTCCTGGTATTTGTACAGCGGCGACGAGATCACGTTGAGCGAGCGGTTGCCGATCTCGACCTGTTCGAGGAACCATTTCTTTTGCAGTTGGACGGCCTCGATGTCTTGCTGGTTCTTGAGATGGTCGTGCGCGTCCTGGCCGATATGGAGGTGCTCACGCTCGCGCGCGGGCAAAGCGTGCAGCTCGTCCAGCAGAGTCGGCAGCGTCTGCGTGACCTTGCCCTGGAGGACGCCCTCCGCGTCCAAGTGGCGCGCAAGCACGTCGCGCAGCTTTTTGCCCTTGGGCAGCGGGAGCGTCACGCGCACCGTCGTCCGGTCGGCGTGATGGACATAGAGCTGCGTGACGGGCGGGGCCTGGGCGATCAAGGTCTGCCACTGCTTTTCAAACTGCTGTTGCAGGTTGCCCAGCACGCCCTCGATGTGCTTGCACGTGCCGATGGTGTTGGTGGCGTAATCGGGACAGGTGCAAGTGTTGAGCAGCTCGGTGAGTGAGCGGATCTGGACGGTGTAGGCTCGCTTGGAGGTCGAGGTCACTTGAAACATGCTATAGACCGGGTGCTGGCCCTGGTTGACGATTTTGGCGATCTCTTCCATGCCGCGCTTGCGGCGGCGGTCGAGCTGTTCCTGGAGCAGGTCGAATTGCTCTTCAGTTTGTGTCATGGGGAACCTCCTCAAACATGGCAGAGCTAAGGGCAATACTGTTTAGATAAGGCCGGAGTCGAGCCTTTAGGCGGACAAACACCGGCTTAAGCCTTGACTCCAATGCGCTAACTAGACAGTATTGGAGCTAAGGGTCATCTGGCAATATGATACCACAGAAAGGGAGGGTAAGCACGGCGACGCGCATCTGGCGACTCAAGTCGCAGCAACAACAGCAAAACCTGCCTTCGCAGGTTCAATCCCCAGCCGACGAAGAGCCTGCCCTGAGCAGAGCAAAGGGTCGGCTTTGCTGCTCGCCGAAGGCGGGCGCGACACTTACCGGCGCTGCAAGTGCAGGTGTTTCCAATCGCCAGCCAGCATACCACCGCAAAAGTCTGAACCGTACCCTTCACCGGCGCGGGCGGGCCCATTGCCTGTCTCACGTATCCCGCTACAAATCGCGGCGGGAGAATTGCCGCAGGGCCAGCGCGAGCGCGACGGCGATATAGAGGACGGCGTAGAGGACCATCCACTCGTTGGGAACGGAGGAGGCGGAAAAAGGCGTCAGCGCGCCGAGGTCGCGCGTGAGCGGCGGCTGCATCTGGAACGCGGCGCGCTTCCACAGCGCTTCGCTGGGCAGGAGCAGGCTGGACGCGATGCCGATGTTGACGGCCGCCTCGTTGTGCAGCAGTGAGCCGATTTGCTCGATCCAGCCGCCGATAAAGGCCAGCCCGTACAGGCCAAAGGTCAGCACGCCATTGGCGAGCGTGGAAAGCAGGGCGCCGCCCAGCATGGATACCGAGAGCAGCGTGAGGCCTTCCAACAGCATCAGGGCCAGGCCGCCGGCCAAGCCGGGCACGCCGTAGCCCGTGAGCGCGAACGTGAGCGCGGCCACGCCGCCCGCCATCAGCGCCACGTACACGGCCAGCATGGCCGCAAAGCCCAGCCACTTGCCCACGACGATCTCCCAGCGGCGCAGTGGCTTGGTGGCGACGGCCTGCATGGTCCCCGAAGCGATCTCGCCCGCCAGTGTGTCCACGCTGGTCAGCACCGTCATCATCACGATGAGAAAGTTGACGACGTATAGCCCGGCCATGGCCAGAAAGTTGTACATCTCGCGGATAAAGTTGGCGGCGGTCCTTTCCCGCACGATCTCGCGCTGGATGAAATACACGCCCACACCATACAGCGCCAGAAAGGCCAGGCCCAGGATCAGGGCGGCCCACAAGATCTTGCGGCGAGCGGCTTCGCGCAATGTCAAACGTGCGATGACCCAGATGGCCAAGTGTTCGATCTTCCTTTCGCGCTGATGCGCTGGCTCGCGCGCGCTGCTGGACGGTCAAACGACCGTCGAGCCGTCCGGCATTTTACAAGCCGCCATCGGCGCCGACCACCTGCAAGAACAAGTCTTCCAGTGAAAGCTTTTGCGGCGTCATCGAGTAGAGCGCGCCGCCTTGCTCGACAATCCAGCGCGCCAGGTGAGGCAGCGCTTGTTCATCGCTCACGGCCAGGTGAACGCGGTTCCCGTCGGCGCGAACGTCCTGTCCCCACTGCGCCAACCCGGCGACGATGGACGGCGTGAGGTTGCCCACGCGCAGCTCGACGGTCGTTTGGCCGTCCACGAGCGTTTGCAGCGCGGCCAGCCGGATGACCTGGCCGTTCTTGATAAAGGCCACGCGGTCGCAGGTGATTTCGACTTCCGAGAGCAGGTGCGAGTTGAGAAAGACGGTTGCGCCCTGGCTCTTGAGGTCACGGATAATGTCGCGCACCAGCCGGCGGCCCACCGGGTCGAGGCCGGAAGTCGGCTCGTCGAGGAAGACGAGCTTGGGCTCGTTGAGGAGCGCCTGCGCCAGCCCGATGCGCTGGAGCATGCCTTTGGAAAACTCGCGCAGCTTTGTGTGAGAGTGCGGCGTGAGGCCGACCAGGTCGAGCAGCCGAGGGATGCGCTCCTTGCGGCGCGAATCCGGCATGGCATAGAGCTGACCGTGCAGGTGCAGGAACTCCTCCGCCGTGAGCCAGTCATGAAAGCGAAAGTGCTCGGGCAAAAAACCGACGCCGGCGCGCGCGGCGACATTTCCCAGGGGCGCGCCGAGGAGCCGGCCCTGGCCGCCCGTCGGCGTGACGAGGCCCAGGAGCATCTTGATGAAAGTGGTCTTGCCCGCGCCGTTGGGGCCGAGGAAGCCAAAGACCTCGCCCTGGCGCACGTCCAGCGTGAGATCGGCCACGGCGACTTGCGCGCCGAACTCTTTGCGGAGATGGCGCGTCTCGATAGCCACCTGATGCGTGATGCGTGATGCGTAATCGGGATCCACTGAAAGTCTGTTTTCTCACCGCAGAGGCGCAGGGAGCGCCGAGTTTTCCTTGAAAAATCTCTGCGGCCTCAGCGCGCCTGTGGCGTGCGGTGAATTATGTAATCTTGTAAATCTGTAGGACCAGGAAAAGCACAATTTTTTTGGGAAACAATTCCGCTTTTCTACTGCCGGGTTGCAATGGCCTGTACCTATGTAAAGGTGTGCGAAAAGGATAGCACACAAGTTCGCTTTTGTAAAGCGCCGTTTGAAAAGGATGGAAAAGGAAGGATGAAGGATGAAGGATGAAGGATGAAGGCGGAGGGATGAAGGCGGAAGGAGGTTGGCCTTGCGCTCATGGCGTGCGGTCTCCAGAGGAGCAGGTAGCTGCCCCCGGCCATAACTATTGCTCGCTGACGACCATCGGCAGGTAAACGGGATGGCCGAAAACGATGGGATAGCTGTATGCCCCCGATTCTGGCTGGCGTGCTGTCCCGCCGGAAAAGGCAAAGTAAAAATAGTATTGGTGGCTGCCTGCGGAGAGGGTCGTCGTATAGCGAAAGGTTCCGTTCGCCAATGCGCCAGTGGAGAGGCTCATGGCGTATGGCACGTCATCTATGTAGACCAGCGCTTGTGTAGGCCCAAGGCCTGCAGCATGGAAATAGTTGACGATGTAGGTGAACTGGGTATCGGGAGAGCCACCATAGGGTATCACAACACCTGAGGGCAAGTGGGTCACGGTGATCCCTTCGCGACTGGAAAAGGTCTCGGTGTATTGCCCTTTCCAGTAGCTATCTCCGCCTTTGTTTGGGTCATAGGTATGGCCCAAGCCAGCCTCGGTGAAACAGGAACACAGCATATTGTTGCGGTGTGGCTCGCTATCCATGATAGCCTGGTTGGAGCTTTTGACCCAATCTGGGCCATCCATCCCTTGTATCAGGTTTTCTGCCACGCCGCCGATGTAACCGACTGCATGGGCACGCTCGGTGGGACAACGCCCTATCAAGTCGCAATGTCCGATCTGGAACCCGGAATTCAGGATGGCCTGACTGAATGAGTGGGCCGCATAGTTCAAAAGTGGGTTGTGCATCAAGGGGGGAACGGGGCTGATGGCGGGATAGCCAAAAGCGCCGGGCGCGGCGCGAGCCTCGTTGATCAGCACCATCAGGTAGTGTTCGTCCAGGTTAGGCACTTTCAAAGGTGGCGTTGTAACTCTGCCTGGAAAAGGGAGAGCCGCCGTTCGCGTTGTAAGCTCGCATGCGGTACCAGTACGTTTCTTCCAGTCTCGGCGGCGTATCGGTATAGACTGACGTGCCGGCGGGCACCGTCGCAATCAGACTGTAGGCTGTGGGTGAGATCGCCGCGTGCGCTCGCTCGATCTGATAGCCCTGGGCTAGACCAGACGTGCCCTGCCATTGCAGGCGGATACGCCCGCCTGGAAAAGCCCCGACTTCTAGGTTCTGCGGAGCAGTCGGGCAGGGCGCTTGAATGCCTGTGGCCAGGCGCACCGCGCTCTCCTGCCCCTGTGCATCAGACGCGCTGACGGCCACATAGCCCACACCCTCGGCGCTCACATTACTGATCTGATACGAGTTAACCGCGCCGACATACGCCACGGTCGTGGTTTGCCGGGTGCAGGGGCCATAGTACACCCGGTAGCCCTCAGCCGATGTGGCCGACCAGTCAACTCGCCACAGGTTGGCTCCCGTTTGGACGAGGGTGACACTGCCGGGCGACGTTCCCACTGGCGAAAATGGCACAGCGCCCATGTCTGTCCCGCCCGGCGTGCCATAGCCGATGACAGGCGACGCTGCATACAACCGGACGTCGTCGTCGGCCGCATTGCGGAGCAGGGGATCCAGCGCGAGACTGCCCTCTCCGGCGATGAGGCTGCCTGAATAGTCTTGCCCGTTGTTCCACACGTCGTTATAACGCACCTGCGGCCCGCTGTTGCTCACGATGCCGGCACCCGTGTTGGACACGACAATGTTGTTTTCCGCCAGGCTGGCAGCATCATTGAGGATCAGCCCAGAGCCGTTGCCAGTGATGGTATTGTTGCGCACAGTGCCGTTGCTCACGATGCCGGCGCCCGTGTTGGACACGACAATGTTGTTTTCCGCCAGGCTGGCAGCATTGTTGAGGATCAGCCCAGAGCCGCCGTTGCCCGTGATGGTATTGTTGCGCACGGTAAAGATAGCGTATTCGTTGCTGTTGGCGCCGTTCGAGCTATTCCCATCCAGGATGTTGCGCTCGAGCGTCACATGGATGTTGCAAGTTGGCGGATCGAAACACCAGGCCCAGACCGCACTGGCATTGGTGGTGATGCGATTCTGGCGCAAGGTGACGCTGCCTTGGCTGACCCATATTCCGGCGTCAAAATCGCCTGGCCCACTTCCCTGAATCGTGAATCCCTCGACCAACGTGTCTGGACTGGGGTAGACGACCACACCTGACCCGTTGCCGCTGATGATGGTACTTGCCCAGCCCGCGCCAACCAGGCTCACATTGGATGGAATGCCCAATCCCGTTTCGGTATACGTTCCGGCCGCTACCTGCACGGTGTCGCCTGCGTGGGCGGCTGCCAGAGCTTGTGCGATGGTGGCATAGTCGCCGGGGACGTGGATGACTTGCGCCGGCTGTTCGGGTGCTTGTGCTGTAAAGCCAAGCAAAAGCAAGCCGCTCAATACAAGCAGCCAGGTGAGCCACGGATGCCGGGTTGCGCGCCCTGCCTCGATCTGCCTCATTGTGTGTTGCCCCCTCGCGATAGCGCTCGGCCTATGCCGTAGCGTCAAACGATGCTATAATCCGGACATGCTTTCGCTAATCGAGACCAATCCCTATTT
This sequence comes from uncultured Anaerolineae bacterium, assembly GCA_964353405.1. Lineage (GTDB taxonomy): Bacteria > Chloroflexota > Anaerolineae > Fen-1058 > Fen-1058 > JBGLNJ01. The sequence continues at coordinate 3,166 of CAYGWJ010000057.1, read as the reverse complement.
GCGCGATCCCGAAACGCGCCGCCGAATGATCGAGGAAAATGTGTACGATTCCTCTGTCTTTGAAGGCGCGGTCGGACTTGTCAGGCCCCAGACCCGCAAGAAAACTCAACGGCCTTCGCGCCAACGGCGCATAATCTTCCAGATAACCTCGCTTGACGGCGGTCAGGTATTCGGCTCGCCGTTTCTGACTGCCTCGCCCCGAGAATCCGTAATCAGTGGGCCTCAGCCTGATCCAATGCGAGTTTGGACGTAAGGCCCAGGCGATTGAGCATGACTCGTCCACGCGAGCCTGGTTGTGCGGTCGCCTCTGGTCCTTTCGCCTCACGATAACGGCTGAGCTTGGTCATTGGGTAACTCGCTTCACTGACTCGTGTGCGCCGGATGCGCCGCCCTCGCATCCGCCGGCGGCGGGCCGAGCCAGGTCTGATACGGCAGACTACTCTCAAGAGCGAATTTCATCACGCCATGCGTCTTCAGGGCAATCCAAATTGTTCACTGTATACATCCCTTCTTCCTCCCCTGACTCGCCGAACTCGGCGTCTTGAACCACACTTTTCTCGATCAGCCAAAGCGCTCATTCGATTTTGAATGAGCGCTTCAAACCATACACTTTGAATGAACAAACCGAGTTGCACAGTCCGCCACTATACTGGGCAGTAGATAGCAGAGGCACTTTATGGCACGGCTCTCTCGGCAGGACGACGAATCCCGCCTTTTCGCTTGAGGTCAAAGCCATATAGGTAGATGTCAGGAACGTGAATACGCCCTTCTTCTGTTAGGCGCAGAATACCAATTTGAAGCATATCGTTGATGAGTCGGTTCGGATCCTGCGACACGGGAAGTCGTTCTACGTGATTCCAGTCCACCTGTCGTATGAGATCAATGAGCTTGTCTCGTGTCATTGGCACTTGCTGCCCACGCAAAGGAAGCCGGACAGCAGCCAACCACGGATATTCTTCTTCTAATTCCTTGATACGCCTCTCTGAAACCTGTTCTATGGCAGCGCCAAATGACATGTGCGAAAGCAGAGTTCCTGAAGCTCTGTGGTTCGCTATTTCGTCTTCAGCAGCTAGTGCGAACAGATTGAGAATGGAGCGAGGGACTATTTCACCGTTAGCATCTTGAAGATGATTGGGAATCCACTCATAGGTGCGGCCTTTTTTAGGGCCTCCCCCCATGAACTCGCCGAGAACGCGGTGTATGGCTCGACGCAGAGTATCTTCCGTTGGTTCCGTGGCATACGTCCAACCCAGCCAGCGATCTGATTCAAAGTCAAATAGCTTGCCTTGCTCAAGAAACGTGCGACACTCTTCATTCTGATTAGCCCATAGCTTGAAGACCAATTGATACAATTGAGTCGGAATCCAGCGCAACTCGAGTTTATTCCCTTCCAATTTAGAGGCATCTGGAAAATTCAGAAACTCGGCGGAGAACAGGTCGCGCCGCAAAAAAATCTTGGGACGAATTCGTTGCCAGCGACGCCATTGTCCTAGCCAGAATTGCAGCAGCGCTTGGATCAGAGAGCGCTTCTGGTTCCACTCTACCGCCATTACGTCCAGGTCATCGTAAGTCGCAAACAGGTAGCGGTTTTGCCTGATCAATGTTTCATCTAACTGATTCAAGGCCGCATCAACTTCCTCGATCGACTGCACCAGCTTTGTGTGCCAGCTTGATACTCGATCCAGGTCAGCCAGTGAACGAACCAGCGAGTCAGGCAAAGAACCACGGAGAAATTCCCCTTCCTGTCCGCCCAGTCTTAGTATTGCCCCGACCAGTAGACCACGCCAGAAATCTACCAAATCGGTGCGCGTTTTGCCGTCGGTAAACCGTTGCAAGACCGTTTCTCCGGGGAAGGTAACTGAAGGCATCGAGACATGGCTGGTGGAGAATCCGCGCAACCATATCGCTTGGGATGACCGGCCTCCATAGCGCAACGCTTCGGGGCCATTAGGCAAGTTTATCACACGGAATAGATGCGATTTGCCAGCGCCACGCCCACCAAGGATGAGAAGGATATCTGGCTCCAGCGCGTGCAGGTGAGCGCGAATAGGCAGTGTGAAGCGAAGCAATTCTTCTGGATTCAAAGACTCTGCTTTTGCTCCCAGTTGCCCAATGGACACCAGGCCCTTCAAAACCTGGTCGGTTCTCATGTTACTTGACATCATAGTGTCTCTCTTTGAATGTATACTCCGATAGCCCGAACAAGGCTAGCATAAGAGCTATCCGACCGTGTGAGCAAGTTCACTACTCGCGCCAGGCTGCCCACGTTTAATAGTTCGTCCTGGTAAAGGATGGGCAAGCCATAGGGCCCGTCAGGGTCATTGGTATCTGGAATATCTTCGTCAGCGCGATAATAGTACTTTTGGAAGAGTTCCAGGCTATGTTCGCGGAACCGCGCATTTGCAGCAGGATCAAAACGCTCGGGAGTTACCATAGCATGAACCAATAATACTTCGCGTCTATCTGCTGCCATGCCCAGAATGGGCAAAACGATCTCTAATCCAGCCCAACTCTGTGATGTATCCAATCCAAACAACACATCCAGATGACTCATGCCATTGAGCGATAGGCCGCCCAAATCATGCAGGCCAGAGCGAACATCTAGCAAGATAAAATCGGGTCTGTACTCTTCGCGAATGTGCACCAGCAAATCAGCTAATGGATTGAGACTTGTGTTGACAAAGCCCTCAAAGTCCAATCGGGCGATTTTTTCCAGAAAGGTTTGACCTAACTTGCCCGCGGTCAACACGCGGATCGGTCTCCCGTTGCCGATCAGTTGCACGTCGTTTTGAATTGCTACATAGAGGCCAAGATTGGCAGGCCGTTGACGCAACAACTGCCGTTCCAACAAATAGTCTACAACCCCGTCATCTGGCTGGGTGATATCTCCCAAGAGTAAACCGCCAACTCCTGGCGCTTCAAGGTCGAGGTCAAGCACGACGACGCTATGCCCAGCACGTGCCATCAACAGAGCACAAGCTGCCAGGGCAGTAGTTCGCCCGACTCCGCCTTTGAAAGAATAGAATCAGACTCCAAGCAAAAGCGACATTTGAACTGCTGGTGTGACAAAATCTCGGCTGGCAAGAGGCAAAAACAGCTTGGATTTAGAACACATGGTCTAGAGATTTTGTCACACCTAACGTTGCGATGTCAACTTTGCCGGTAC